>CAMSIF010000021.1 GCA_947058885.1 uncultured Clostridia bacterium | reverse complement strand
ACGAGGCTGACACTGCCGAGGCTGTTGAGACCGCCAAGACCGAAGGCCTCAAGGCTATCGAGGAAGCTAAGGGCGATGTGCCCGCTTCCGAGTTCGCTCTGACCCTCACCATTGGTGAGAACGTCACCAAGGTGACCGTTACCGTTACCGAGGAGGGCAAGGAGCCTGTTTCCACTGACTACACCGAGACTCCCGCTGAAGCCATCAAGGTTCCCGCTGGCGCCAAGGTTGAGTTCGTTGCCGAGTACGCCGAGGGCTACGAGGCCCTGAAGTCTGCCGCTCCCATCGAGAAGATGGAAGCTGACCAGACCGCTGAGTTCACCGCCAAGAAGATTGGTGAAGTGATCTACACCCTGACCGTCAAGACTGACGAGCACGTGGAGAAGGTCATCGTCACCATCACCAACGGCGAGGAAGTCACCACTGAGGAAGTTACCACCCGCGAGCAGAACGTCAGCGTTCCCGAGAACGCCGCTGTTTCCTTCGAGGCTACCTACGCTCAGGGCTACAAGGCTGGCAATATCGTGGAAAACATTGACGCCATGACCCAAGATGACGAAGTTAGCTTTAGCTCTATCGTGGACTCTTCCGACAAGGCTACCTTCGCGCTGAACACCGAGGATCCCACCGCTGCTAAGTGGTACTGGGGCCCCAAGTACGACGATCCCAACAAGGTGAAGACCGACATCGAGATCAAGGCTGTCGAAGGCTACGAGGTTGGTGCGGAAATCGCCATTGCTGATTTCGTCAACATGCCCGAGCTTCCCTCCCAGGAGGATGAAAACGGCGTTGCTGCGACTGACTGGGACATCGTATTCGCTCCTGCTGACGCCGCTCACTACGACTATGAGAAGAACGTAGTTGTGGTAGACAAGATTGGCGAGATTCTTGTGTCCGTGATGTGCTACAACCCCGCGTGGACCCAGGATCAAAATCCCGGTAATCCTGGCGGTGACGGAGGGGACGGCGAGCCCTGGAATCCCGACTTTGGCGGAACCACCAATCCCTCTGAGAACACCTCCCGTATGCGCATGGCCTCCCCCGGGGCCGTGCGTGCCCGGGTACCGGTGGACGAGAACGGCAACGTCACTCTGTATGTCGGCTATCTGCCTGCTCACCAGGTTTTCTCCAAGATTGAGGTAAACGGCGTTCAGATCGACACTGCCCTGGCTAAGGTTGTTGACGACACCAACGAGAAGGGGAACGTCTGGTCCTTCCCCGCTAAGTTTGCGGGCAACTATGAGATTCGTCTCTGGGTTAAGGATAAGGACAACGCTCCCGAGATTACCACCAAGGTTATTGATGAAACTGGCGCGGTAGTTCCCGCCGCCGAGTACACCTTGACGGAAACCCATGAGGCTTTCCAGGTTCTGGGTAAGGTTTCCTATGACTACACCTGGACTCTGACAATCAAGGACAGTACCAAGTACACCACAGCTGGCGGTAACAGTTTCGAGTACAGCGACAAGACCGCTTCTCCCCAGCCCGGCCGTATGACTGATGCCGGTGAGAACACCTATCGCTTCACGCTCATGGGTGTGGAGAAGGCCGGTGAGCTGACCGTGAAGCTGAAGGCTGCTGATACCATCAGCGTGACCCTCAGCGACGGTGTGACCCTGACCATCGACAAAGACAAGTTCCTCAAGGGCAACGACCGCAAGGGCGAGACCATTACCGTGGCTGTTGCGGATGCGTACAAGGATGAGTACGGCCTGCCCGTCGTACTGGGTCTTTACACCGTAGGTGGCGGTTACCTTACTCCTGGTGGTGACTACACGTACAACAACGAGACTGGCGTAATCACCTTCCTGAAAGGAAAATTTGACATCGATATCGAGATTAGGGGTACTGCTGTTGCGAAGAACGGCGTACAGGTAACCCCCGATAGCACGAACACCAGCGGCATCGCCGTGAGCCCCAAGACAGTTGCGCGGACTGAGTTCACGAAGCTGCCTGTGATTCAGGTTGTTCCCGCCGCCGGACAGGCGTATCCCACGACTGTGACCGTCGCGATGAAGGACGGCCTCGGGAATCTGGGCGACCTGACCGTAAATGAGGACTTTACCTATGATGCTACGACTGGCCAAATCACCTTTATTGGCAGCAAGAGCGTGACGGGTGACATTGAAGTCACCGCTACCACTGCCAATGCTATTAAAGAACTGACCGTTGTAGTCAGCGACGGTGTGCTGGAAGTCAGCGGTGATAAATTTACCCCTGCTAACGTTCAGTACATGGTTATCAACGAGAAAGAAAGCCCCAGCCTGTACAAGGATGAGAAGATTGTCAAGATTGTCAGCTCTCTGCTGATGGCTCCCGATACTACTCTGTACAGTGACGTTTGCAGTGAGAACAAGCTGGTGTTTTCCGCCACGAAGCCCACTCTGACCTCCGCCAACAATGGTGATTACATCGTTGTTATCCAGACGAGCAAAGCGGTGGCTTCCATTGACGGTGAGACTGTTGTCAAGATGATCGGCATTGTGAAGGTTTCCGGCGTGGAAGAGGGCGGTTCCACTGGCCCCGCCACGGTGAAGGTTGTCACGGAGGGCTTCATCGCCACAGCTGACGAGGCACTGAAGAACATCACCATCACTGCTAAGGATGCCAGCTATCTGGTACCCACCACTGTTGCGGGCTACACGATTGCGGTTGGCGGCAAGGTAATTACCGCTACCAGTGACAGCAGCTCCGAGTATTGGGTTGAGGCTGGCGAGAACAACTCCGCGATTGTGCATCTGACCACCACGAAGACTGGCAACATTGTGATTACTGTAAATTCCAGTGATCTGGTTGCTCCTCTGACCGTGACCAACGACACCGAGGGGAATATGAAGGTCTTCAAGGGTAAGGACCCGGTTACTGCTCTCAACAACTACTACGTTGCCTCGTTGGATGCCAATGCGGTGGACAGTGTTAAGGCTGTAATGAACACCGTGACCGCTGACAAGAGCGTGAAGGATTTCCTGATTGCGATTGGACAGAACGGTACAAATAATAGTGGCGATATCACAACTTCTAATGGCTTGACTGCTGCTACCCCCGCTACTGGCATTCCCGCCTCTTCCGCTGCCGCCTATCTGCTGGTGGTTGAGGTTTCTGGCAACGAGGTAGTCTCTGCTGGTATCTGCGAGAACAACAAGCTCGCGCCGATTCCCACCCTGGATGCAAGTGGGACCAATACGATCTTCACCAAGGACATCAAGGGCAGCCTCGGTACCGCGAAGCGTACTCCTTATGATGCGCTGATGAGTGGCGACGCGACTGAGGTGACGGGAGTTGATATTACTCAGTCCGGCGGACTTGAGCTGGCGGCTACAACTGCGGATCCCGTCAGCACTGTCGAAGCCCTCTACGTTCCCAACTGGACTGGCTACAATCCCACCTCCACCACCACTTGGGCTGACATGAAGGCCGCCAGCGGTGTGATCACCCTGTCCACGGCTGACATGGCTGACAAAGACAGCCTCACTGCGGCCCTGAAGACTGGCAGCAAGGACGAGAACGTCAAGAACGGCACTCTCTGGATTGAGGTTACCAGCGGCGCGGACGCCAACCTGCACGGCTACTACGCGGTGCCCATCATCCTCAAGGATTCTCAGGCTGACGCCGAGCTGAACCTCGAGAAACTCGAGTCTGGCTACAGCTATGTGTTCCTCGAAGTTGGAGCTGGCTCTGCCAACACCACCGCAGAAGTGGAGAGCGTCCGGCTGATCGGTACGGGCGACGAGAAGTATCTCGACTTCAATACTGTGGGCGCGTATGTCTATGCTGTTGTTGCTCAGAACACCAGCGATGGTAAGGTTGAAGTAACAGTCAAGGCTGGCAAGACGAATGCTGAAAGTGGAATCACGCTTGCTGTTAAAACTGCCCCCGCGTCCACTACTAATATCTGGAACACGACCGGCACTGCGGCTGATGAAGTTCCCGGAACCCAGGTACAGATTGTTACCTTCGCTCAGAAGAGTGCTGCCAATAACGGCGCTAATCTGGCGAAGACCTACGAGTACCTGACCATTACGCTTAGCTAATTTAGATTCTATCACCCCGCAAAATTACCCCCCAAGGGCCTATGGCCCTTGGGGGGTTCCCCATTTACCGGAAGATGATATATTCGTAGCGTCTTCCCTTTTCGTTGAGGATAGGGTAACGAACTCTGTCGGGGTCGTTGTACACGCGGAAGCCCTGGTCATTCATTTCAAACTGGTAGAGGACCTTTTCCCCGCTGGACATGAAGAAGTATTGCATATTTGCCTTACACTCGTCCAGGGAGAGGACGGAATCTCCGCCGTAAATAATGACCGTTTTGGGGCGGAAGCCGTAAGTGATTTGCAGGGCGTCGTTTCCGGTGCCGGTGTAGAACCCGGAGAAAAAAACTGGCATAAGGGCTTCCTGGAGGGCGGTAGTAGCTTTCGAGTGGGCGGCGGAAGCGGCGGAGGCGGCGGATTTCGCGGCCTGAGCGTTAGCGGACATACCGTTTTCGATAGCGGACATAGCGTTATTGAAGTCGGACATCAGGATGCGGTCCGAGGACGCCCACTGGGGCAGGTGATGATTATCTGTATAGTTCATATGCGTTTCTCCTTTAAGTAGAAAGAATTCCGGTGAGAACCGGTACACATAAGGTGTGTACCGGCGAAAAGTTGCACGAAGAAGCGCAACGTCAAACTGACGGAAACGCAGCGGGGGAGGGGGCTATCCACTGGGGAGATCGCCGGTCCAGAGCAGCTTATCGGAGACATAGCTGGTTACCAGCAGGAGAAAGGACACCGGCCACAGGGCAGCCAGCGGGCCGCAGTAGGAGCCCAGCGGCACGTTTGGGCAGAGGGCGGCGCGAAGCAGGCCGTACAACACCAGCGCACCGAGGGAGAGGTATTGGGACCCCAGGGCCAGCAGGGAGTAAGCCAATTCCTGGCGGCGGATTTTATTGGGCGGGGAATAGGGTTCGGGCAGGTACGGGGTGAGGTCAATGATCTTTGTATGTAGGGATTGATACATGAAAACTTCCTCCTTTTCTTGATGTTCTGATTATAGTATACCAGAAAGTGTGTCCGTTAATCCGGACAGTTCAGGACAGGCCGCCATTTATTTTAGTATAGGCGGCCGCGGCGGGAAAGATGCCGTCCGCGGGCAAAAAGGGGGAAGAAATCCTGTAAAGTTCTCACGGCGGCTGCCGTCCGCGCATAAACTGACAGTACCGCCGGGAAAAGCGGCGGCACGACAAGGAGGGATGTACACATGAGCGCAGCGGCCAGCATGGGGCCAGTCATCGCCCTGGTAGGCAACCCAAATGTTGGGAAGTCAACGGTATTCAACGCCCTGACGGGGCTCCGCCAGCACACGGGCAACTGGCCCGGCAAGACGGTGTCCACCGCCAAGGGGACCTATACATACAACAACCGAACGTACACCCTGGTGGACCTGCCCGGCGCGTACTCTCTCCAGCCCGGCAGTGCGGAGGAGGAGGTCACGCGGGACTATCTGGTCACCGGCGAAGCGTCTGTGACGCTGATTGTCACGGACGCCACCTGTTTGGAGCGGAATTTAGCGTTGGCGTTGCAGACGCTGGAAGTATCGTGGCCGGTGGTAGTGTGCGTGAACCTTTTGGACGAGGCGGCGAAAAAAGACATCCAGGTAGACTTAGCTGTTTTGGAGGAGGAGCTGGGCTGCCGGGTAGTAGGCACTTCGGCCCGGGGAGGAGAGGGCCTTGAGGTTCTCCGGCAGGCGTTGGAGGCGGCGGTATTGGACCCGCCGGAGAGGCCGGCGGGGGCGGGGGCGCACTGTGCCGGATGCGGCGGGTGTCCCCCGGAGCTCCGGACGGCGGTTTTGATGGGCCGCGCGTCGGAGATTGCGGATAAGGCGGTTTCCAAGGACAGCGAGGCCGCCCAACGCCGGGACCGGGCGTTAGACCGGCTTCTGACCAGCGGGCGGACCGGGATTCCTGTGATGCTGCTTTTGCTGGCGCTGGTGCTGTGGCTGACGATGGTAGGGGCCAACGTCCCCTCGGCTCTGCTGTCGAAGCTGCTGCTGGGCTTCCAGGAACCTCTGCGGGGGGTTATGCAAAGCTTGGGGTCGCCCTGGTGGCTGGAGGGCGCGCTGGTGGACGGCATGTACCGGACAGTAGCCTGGGTGGTGTCGGTGATGCTGCCGCCCATGGCGATTTTCTTTCCTCTGTTCACGCTTTTGGAAGATGCGGGCTATCTGCCTCGAGTAGCCTTCAACCTGGACCATTTTTTCCAAAAGTCCGGGGCGCACGGGCGGCAAAGTCTGACCATGTGTCAAGGCCTGGGGTGCAACGCCTGTGGGGTAATGGGCTGCCGGATTATCCAGAGTCCCCGGGAACGGCTCATCGCGATTTTAACCAACGCATTCATGCCCTGCAACGGGCGTCTTCCCACGCTGACCGCCCTCATCGCCATGTTTTTCGTCACTGGAAACGGCCTGGCTGGTTCTCTGACCTCTGCCGCGATGCTGATGGGGGCCATAGTTCTGGCGGTGGCCATGACGCTCTGGTCCAGCCGGTTTCTGGCGGCCACCGTGCTGAAGGGGGAACCATCCTCCTTCTCTCTGGAGCTGCCGCCCTACCGGACGCCTCAGATTGGGCAGGTTCTCATCCGTTCCATTCTAGACCGGACGCTGTTTGTTTTGGGACGCGCGGTAGCGGTGGCCGCCCCGGCGGGCCTTCTCATCTGGGCGGCGGCCAATATACGCGTTGGGGAACAGAGCGTCCTGCTTCATCTGGCAAATTTTCTACAGCCTTTTGGGGGGCTCATGGGCCTGGACGGTATTATTTTGCTGGCGTTTCTGCTGGGATTCCCGGCAAATGAGATTGTGGTACCCTGTATCCTCATGGGCTACCTCTCCACCGGGACCCTGACGGACTACGGAAGCCTGACGGAGCTTCACGGTCTTCTCGCCGCCAATGGGTGGACCACGGTGACAGCTCTGTGCGCCCTGCTTTTCACGCTCTTTCACTTCCCCTGCGGTACGACCTGCCTGACCATCTGGCGGGAGACAAGGAGCGTGAAATGGACGGCAGTTGCCATCGCGCTGCCCACAGTCGTAGGCGTTGGAATATGTATAGCGGTGCATCTGGTTAGTCTGATAATTTAAAAAACACCGGCGGCGCGGGACTCAAGCCTGCGCCGCCGGTGATATCTTTTGTTGAAATAAGAAGAAACTATACAATTTGACGTCAGATCTTGCGGATTGGGTGTCGTATTACGGTCCGCAGCCTGCTGGGGGCAGTCCGCCGGGGGTCGCCCAGATAGATTTCGTGATGCCGCCGCTCCTCTGAGAAATCAAGCGCGTACCCCTGCTCCGCTATAAATGCGTCCAGAGTTTCAATGGTGGCGGGTTCGCTGTCGTAGGGGCCCACATGAAGCAGGTGTGCGCACAGTCCCTCCCGCCACTGCCTGTACCTGATCTTGGACACGTCCAATCCCGGCTTTTTTTTCGCCAAGGCGTTTATGGCCCAGTAAAAGACCTCTCGGGTAACAAATTCCGGCTGGCGAATCATGGAAATCCAATAAAAGCTGTCCTTATCCGTTGGAGCACCCTTGTTAAATAAAGGCCCGTCCGTCCACCAAAGGCCCTCCAGGGGCGGCACAACATACTCAAAATATCCTTCTGGCTGTTCGCCGCTCATTTTGCTCATTTTTACAGTGAAGCTGAGGCCGTAGAGCAGCTCCATGGCCTCCTGGTAGGCGGGGGATACGTTTGGGTCTCCCCGGCCCTCCACAGCAAAAAAGACCATCTCCGGCACGTCCACAATAGCGGGTTTTTTGGGAAGGTAGAGGTAGGCGTCTTTCTTTTTGTAGTCAATTTTTTCCATTTTACAATTCCTCCCACTCAATACCCAGAGCCTGGCATTTTATTCAGCCCTCTCCCTTCTTCTTCCGAGGCTTTTTCTCCGGCAGAGCGGCGCAGGTCGCCCGGACCAGCTCCACCAATGTCTCCCGGTCCTCCACGTCCGGCAGCAGCATCTCGCCGCCGCCCTCGTAGGGAATTCCTCTGGGGCAGTCGGGGAGCATCGCCTCCCCGGCGGGAGTAATCTTGACCAGCGCCCTGTCGTCGCAGACGCATCCAAAATATTTCCCGTCGCAGTATAGACCGTACTCCCCAAACATGCGCCGGTAGGAGATAGTCCCCGCGCCGCTCATCTGCTCCATGACGAACGTCACATAGCTCAAGTTTGAGGCCATCTCACGTTTCCTCCCGCCATTTCTCACACTGGACGATTCTGGCTCCGCCGTCCCCCCTCTGGGGGTCATAGGAAAAACCCTTCAGCTGCTCGCAGGGAAAATCTCCGCACATGCCGCAGTGGGGCAGGCTCCGCCCTTCACAGCAGGCCTTTACCGGACACACGCCCCAAAAAGGGTTGTCGATTTCCACACAGCCCTTACAGCCCGTGCTCACCCGGTATTCACAGCTGCTGCAAAGCAGTCCGCATCTGGATTCTATCATAAATATTTCCTCCGTTTCTTCAAAATACCCCTAGATTCTACTCCTCGTAATACGACATCTGCCTGTCATACTTCTCCAATAAATTTTTCAGCATCCGCCCCATATCCTCCCGCAGGGCGGCGGGTTCCAAAAGCTCCGCGTGTTCCCCAAAGGTCAACGTCCAGCGCAGAAGCTCGTCCTTCCCGGGAAACTTTCCCCGGAACAGCAGAGAGCCGTCCGGCTCCTCGGAAAAACTCTCCCAGCCGTACTCGTCCACAATCCGCCACCGGACGGCGGCATCGAACCGTACCACGGCCTCTACATTTTCCGGAAAGGTCAGATGTACAGGGGGAAGCTCCGGCACAGCTCTGGGGGAAAAGGTTTCGTCCAGCACGGTCAAACCGGCCATCCGGTTCAGCTTAAAGAGCCGGAAGTCCCGCCGTTCCCGGCACCATGCCCACAGATACCAGCTGGACCACCGGAACAACAGCCTGCAAGGCTCTACTACCCGTTTACTGTCCCCGCCGGGGGCGCAGTAGCGGAACGCCGCCGCCTTTCGTTCCACGCAGGCGGTTTTTAGCTGTTCCAGTACGGGGGCCAGCAGGGGACCGTACCAGGAGGCCAGGTCAATGACCACGCAGTCGTCTCCGGCTGTCTGCGCGCTTTGGGGCATACGCTCGATCAGCTGGCGGTAGTACCCGGTTCCGGATACGCTGTCCAGACTGCGCAGACCAGCCAGAATCGCGGCCCGGTCCTGGCTGGTCAGTACGGTCCTGTCCACGGAGAAGCCCTCCATAATGGCAATCCCGCCGCCCCGTCCAGTAGTGGTCTGCAGGGGAATTCCCGCCAGGCAGAGGCGTTCCACGTCCCGCTGGATGGTCCGCACGGATACCTCGAACCGTTCCGCCAGCTCTGCCGCCGTAGCCCGGTCCTGCCGCAGCAGCACAGTTAAAATTCCGATGAGTCTCTCAACCGCCAAAGGGGATACCTCCCTTCCCAAAACCGGATTCCGCCGCTCAGTGAGTATGGGAGAAAATGAGGGCCATACCCAGCAGGAGCCCCAATAAGGTTGCCAGACCGCCCAGCCTGTTCTGCCAAAGCTGCTGTGATTCCGGCAGCAGTTCTCCCAAAATCACATACAGCATGGCTCCCGCGGCAAAGCTCAAAGAAATCCCCAGCAGCGCGGGATTCATGGTTCCTACGGAGTACCCCAGAAAGGCCCCAAGGATAGTCGGAAGCCCGCTGAGCGCGGCAATGCCCACGGCCCGGGCGGTTTTTGCGCCGCTTGTCAGGAGCGGGGCGGAGATGGACATGCCCTCCGGGATATTATGCAGTCCGATAATCAGCGCGGCCAGAATTCCCGCGTGGCCCGCGTGACCGGGAAGGGCGGTGTCGGCGAAGGTTGCGCCGATGGCCATTCCAACAGGCATGTTGTGCAGGGCTACCGCCGCCGCCAGCACCAGGCCCGCTGTGCGGAGCGAGTGCCGTCCGCAGGCGCACATTTCCTTTGGACTGTGGCTGTGGGAATGTCCGTGGCCGCCGTGACTGTGGTGGGCGCGTTTGTCAATCCAGCAATTAAGCAGATAGGTGCAGAGATAGCCAATCATAATCCAGCACAGCACAGGTATGAGGCCGCTGTCCTCAAGACCGTCGGCCGCCAGGTCAAAGCAGACCACACTGAGCATCACGCCGGATGTAAACCGCAGCAGCAAGCTGACGGCGCGGTCAGAGGGGCTGTGGACCGCCGCCGCCAGACAGCCGCCCAAAGCCAGAGCGCCCACGCCGGTCAGCGCGGTGGTAAGAAAGATGGTCAAATACATATCCATGGGAAAGCTCCTGTCTAAAATAGCATTGATTTTCTAGTATATCCCAGCTTGAGAGGAAAATCAAGCCTGGAGAGTCGGATGCCCCCGTTTAGGTATGAGTACAGACTTGAAAGGAGAAATTTTTTGTGGTAAGATACCCCATATGTCATTTTTTCGGAGAGGAGGCCATCCTATGCGAATCGGACAAGTGGAGATATCCTCACAGCTTGCGCTGGCCCCTATGGCCGGGGTCACCGACGCGGCATACCGGCAAATCTGCGCCGGATTAGGGGCGGGACTGACCTATACGGAGCTGGTCAGCGCGAAGGCCCTCTGCTACCAGGACAAAAAGAGCCGTCAGCTGCTGCGGCCCTTCCCCGGCGAAAGTCCCTTCACGGCCCAGATTTTCGGCAGCGACATTGCCTGCATGGCGGAGGCGGCCCAGATTGCCATAGAGGCCAGCGGCGCGGATTTTCTGGATATCAACATGGGCTGTCCGGTAGGCAAGGTGGTCTCCAGCGGCGACGGCGCGGCGTTGATGAAGGACCCCGAGAAGGCCGCCCGGCTGGCGGAGGCGGTCGTAAAAGCCAGCCCGGTACCGGTGACGGTAAAAATGCGCCGGGGCTGGGACAAGGGCAGCGTCAACGCCGTGGAGCTCAGCAGGATGCTTGAGCAGGCTGGCGTGGCCGCCATTGCCGTCCACGGCAGGACCCGGGTGCAGATGTATGGAGGCGTGGCGGATTGGACTACCATCCAGGAGGTAAAGGAGGCGGTTTCCATCCCGGTCATCGCCAACGGGGACGTTTTCTCCCCGGAGGACGCTGTGCGTATCCTCCGGCGTACCGGCGCGGATATGGCCATGATTGGCCGGGGCTGTTTTGGAAACCCCTGGCTCTTCCAGCAGGCTGAAGCCGCTCTGGCGGGGCAGCCCATACCGGACCGCCCGCCCCTGGCGGAACGCTGCGGTACGGCGGTGCGGCAGATTGAGCTGGCGGCGGAATATAGCTGCGAGCGGGTGGCGGTACTGAACGCCCGGCGGCACTACGCCTGGTATCTCAAGGGAGTACCCCACGCCTCCTTTTACAAAGAACAGATTGTCCACATGGAGACGCTGGAAGACGTTTACCGTGTGACAAGGGAAATCAAGAGGGATTTGCATGACGGATGAGGAATTGGTCCGCGCGGCTGCGAAGGGCAGTGCGGAGGCCTTTGGAGAGCTGGTGCGGCTCTATGAGAATAAGGTGTATACGCTGGCCTTGCGGATGTGTGCAAACCCAGAGGATGCCAGGGACGTGGCCCAGGAGGCGTTTCTCTCCGCGTGGAAGGGACTGCCCTCCTTTCGGGGAGAGGCGGGCTTCGCCACCTGGCTGTACCGGCTGACCTCTAACGCGGCTATTGACCATCTGCGGAAGGTCCGGCGGCAGCGGGGGGAGGTGAGCCTGGAGGATGAAGCCGTGGCGCTGACGGCGGCCAGCGGCGGTCCCGGCCCCCAGGAGGAGGCGGAGGGCGCGGAGCTTCGGGAGGCGGTATCCGAGGCAATGGGGCGGCTCTCGGACGGCCACCGGCAGGTTTTGGTCCTGCGGGAAATGCAGGATTTGAGCTACGAGGAGATTTCCCAAGTCCTGGAGGTAGATTTAGGAACGGTGAAGTCACGGATTTCCCGGGCCAGAAACGCTCTGAGAAAAATCCTGCTGGAAAGCGGGAACTTATCCGGCTATCTGCCGTCTAAACATACAGAGGTACCAGTGAAAGAGAGGGACGGACGTGAGAAGCTGTGAGGAATTTGAGGACTTGGCCAGCGCCATGGTTGACGGAATGCTGGAGGAGACGGAACGGACCCTTCTGATAGAGCATATGGCGCGCTGTCCCCAATGTCAGGTTTATTTTGAGGACCTGATGGCAATCCATAACGGAGCGGACCGCCAGCTGGCGGAGGCCCCGGGGGACTTTTGGAACAGCGTGATGGACGGCGTTCAGAGGACGCCCCAGGAGAATCCAAGCCGGAAAGTGATACGCCTGCGCAATTGGCGGCGCTGGACCGCGCTGGCGGCCTGCTGCGCCGTTGTGGTTTTGGGAGCGCGGGGGCTTTTGCGGAGTGATAAAAAGGATATGGCGTCAACCCCGGCGGCTTATCAAGCGGAGGCTGGCGTTACGCCCCGCTGCGCCAAGAGCGGCGAGACGGAAGCTTTTGACAGCGGCATTATGCCGGAGGCCGCCCTGGCGGAAGCGGAAAACCAAATGTTGGACAGCGTGCCTGCCGGAAGCATGGGGACCGGGACAGAGAAAGCTCAGCCGGTTTTCTTTGCCGGGCTTCCGGAGCGGCTGGAGAGCCTGGACCAGAGCATAGAGCTGTATCTTGGGGCTGACGGGTCGTTTTCTCTATGGGGCTCGGACGGCGGACAGCTGAGCGGAAGCTTCGCTGGGCCGGAGCAAATTGACGCGTTCACCTATTCTCTGAAAGTGGAGGCTATTACCCTGGAGGAGCCAGCAAGCGGCGATATCCCCCAATGGGAGGTGGGGACGGAATTTTTGCTCTGTCTGCCTGAAGCGGATGCGGAGAGCCTGCCCGATGCTTTTGCGTCCTGGACGGACCAAAACGGTCTCTCCGGCTTTGGATTGTATTGCCAGGAAAAAGAGATTTACTTTATTGGTATAAAAGATTGAGAGCCGCCCGAATGGGCGGCTCTGCCTATTTTGCCGGAACAGGCGCAACCTTGCCGTTGCTGTGGATGTTTCTTATCAGCTTCCGGGGACATTTTGCGGCGCACGCGCCACAGGACGTACATTTTGTATAGTCGATCACCGCCACGTTATCCACCACCGAGACCGCCCCGGCGGGACAGTTCTTTTCGCACAGCCTGCATCCAATACAGCTGGAGGCGCAGTGGGCCTTTGCCAACGCGCCCGCGTCTTTGCTGCCGCAGGGAACGGTAACGCTGGCGGCATAGGGCACGTCGGTAATCACATGCCGGGGGCAGGCGGCGGCGCACTGCATACAGTGGGTGCAGCGGCTGCGGTCCACTTCCGCCACGCCGCGGGCGTTTATATGGATTGCGTCAAACTTACAGACCCGCACACAGGTCCCCAGGCCAAGACAGCCGAAGGCACAGTCCAGCGTACCGTTGCCGGAGACCTTCGCGGCGGCGGTACAATCCTCCAGACCAACGTACCGGCTGAATTTCCGGCTTGCCCTGTCGCCTCCGGAGCAGCGGATAAAGGCAATCCTGCGTTCCGCCGCCGCGACCTTCACGCCCATCAGCGCGGCAATGCGGCTGGTCTGCTCGCCGGAACAGCTGGGACAGGCGTTTACAGGGGCTTCCCTGGACAGAATAGCCGCCGCGCATCCAGCGCATCCGGGATAGCCGCATCCGCCGCAGTTCGCGCCCGGAAGACATTCCCGAATCAGGGCAAGGCGGGGGTCCTTTTTCACCTCGAACACCCTGGAGGCGCCCGCCAGCAGCAGTCCGAACACCCCGCCAAGGATGCCCAGAGTCAAAACAGCGTAGAAAATGTTCATTTTTACCTCCTCACCACGGAATCTGAAGCCCCGAGAAGCCCATGAAGCAAAGCGCCATCAGCCCGGCGGTGATGAGAGCAATGGGAAAGCCTTGGAAGGCCTTGGGCGGGTCGGAAAACTCCAGACGCTCCCGAATACTGGCGAAAAGCATGATAGCCACCAGGAAGCCGGCTCCCCCGGCAATACCGTAGACGACGGATTCAATGAAGTTGTACTCCTCCTGCACGTTCAGCAGCACGACGCCCAGCACCGCGCAGTTGGTGGTAATGAGAGGCAGGTAAACCCCCAGAGCCTCATAGAGCGCGGGAAGGGATTTTCGGAGGAACATCTCCACCAGCTCCACCAGGGCCGCGATGACCAGGACAAAAGCCACCGTCCGCATATACCGCAGGTCCAGGGACTCCAGCAGCAGGTTTACCGGGTAGCACAGCGCGGCGGCCAGACCCATGACAAAAATTACCGCGAAGCCCATACCCACGGCGGTGTCCATTTTCTTGCTGACGCCCATAAAAGGGCAGATGCCCAGAAACTGGACCAGTATAAAGTTGTTGATGAGAATTGCCCCCAGGGCAATATCCAGAAGAGTGGTCCAGTCCATGTTATTTCCCTCCTTTGGTTTTTCGCTGTATCCACTGCACCAGAGCGATGAGACAGCCCAGCGTCAGGAACCCGCCGGCAGGAAGGGTCATTATCATTACGGCGTAATTGGCGGGGAAAATCTGCCGGCCCGCCAGCGCGCCGCTGCCAAGAAGCTCCCGGATCGCGCTCATGACCACCAGCACCAGCGTGTACCCCAAACCCTGGCAGATTCCGTCCACGGCGGCGGCAAGGGGCGTGTTCTTGCTGGCGAAGGACTCCGCCCGGGCCAGGAGAATGCAGTTGACCACAATGAGGGGGATGAACAACCCGAGACCCTCCGCGATTTCCGGCAGGTAAGCCTGGAGCAGAAGGTCCACGATGGTTACAAAACCCGCAATTACGACGATATAGCTGGCGATACGGATTTGCTCGGGGATTATTTTCCGCAGCAGAGAGATAAAGATGTTGGACAGGGTTAAAATGACGGTTACGGACAGACCCATACCGATACCGTTGGCAATGGAGGTGGTAATAGCCAGGACCGAGCACATGCCTAGCAGCTGTACCAGCACTGGATTTTGGGTGATAAGTCCTTCTTTTAATTGCTTTCCAATATTCATTACGTATTCTCCCCCGCCGCGCCTGTTAACGGAGCGGCCTCATCCCGGCGGGCATAGGCGTTGAGGGCCGCGTTGACTCCGGCGGCTACGCCTTTGGCGGTGATCGTAGCCCCGGAAACGCCGTCAACGCGGTTGCTTCCGGAGTTGACAGTAATTTCACCGGCCTGAAGGTTCATGCCAATAAAGCGGTCCAGCACAGCCTGACTGCCGACCACTTTTGTCCCAAGATTGGCGGTCTCCTTATGGCTGGTAACGGAGACGCCGGTAACATTACCGTCCACGTCAATACCCACCACCAGATTGATAGGCCCCTGAGAGCCGCTGGCGGAGGTCTCCGCCACATAGCCCGCGCAGACGCTGCCATTATAGGCTGCGTAAAAGGCGGTCACGCCGGGGACATCCAGCGACAGCTCCTCGTAAGTACCGGCGGCAAGGACCTGGGACATGGCGGCCCGGGTCCGCTCCGCCTGCAAGCGGGAGATAACGGGGGCTGTATAATAGTTGGTAATGCCCAGCAGCAGCGCCGCTGCGGCGCAGATGCCCAGCAGGGTTCCGGCGAGCCTTCCGGCAAACGTCAGGTCCGGAGGCATGGACGGTTTCGGCGGGCTTTTTACGTTTTTTGGGGTGGTCATTTGCCTTCAGCCTCCTTTTTCGCGGCTTTGGGGGCTTTTTTGACTTTCGGTACGCCGAAACGGCCGGGACAGATACTTTTGTCAATCAGCCAGACCGTCAAGTTCATCATGAGGATAGCGTAGCAGACGCCCTCGCTGTATGCGCCGAAGTATCGGATAAAAATAGTAATCAGGCCGCATCCTGCGCCGAAAATAACCTGACCTTTGCGGCTGACCGGGGAGGTGACATAGTCGGTAGCCATAAAGAAGGCGCCCAACATCAGACCGCCGCCCAGCAGGTTGTAGAGCATCCACATAACCGGGTCGTTGCCCCGGGGAAAGAGGAACGCCAGCAGGGCTACGGTGCCAACGTAGCTGACGGGGATGCACCAGGTAATCACCTTGCGAATCATAAGGAATAGGCCGCCAATAAGCAGCATCAGTGCGCTGACCTCTCCGATACAGCCCCCTGTGAGGCCGACCAGCATCTCCGGCAGGCTGTACATCTGCCGCAGGCCCTCCAGGTTATTTTCATGGAGCAGAGCCATAGGCGTAGGGAAGGTCACCGCGTCCGGCACGCCGCCGGGAAAAAGGGTGGTCCAGAGGGGGGCGGCGGTTTGGGGGCCAACCCAAGTGGTCATCTCCCCAGCCCAGGAGAGCATGAACGCCCGGGCGGCCAAGGCGGGGTTGAGGAAATTTTTTCCAATTCCCCCGAAGAGCTGTTTTACTACAATAATCGCGAAAAAATCTCCTGCCAGCAAAATCCAGTAGGGAATTGTTACCGGGCACACAAGGGCGATCAGCACGCCGGTAACGGATGCGCTCAGGTCGCCCGCGTCGCAGCTTTTCCGAAGCGCGGCCCGGTACAGCAGTTCAAAGAGTACGCATCCCACGGTGGAAACCAGAATGTTTACCAGCGCGCGCAAACCGAAATTAAAAATGGCGAAGCCGGCGGCGGGCAGCAGCGCGATGAGGACTTCTCCCATAATATTTCTCGTGCCATCCCGAGTGCGGATATGGGGGGAGGAGGACCCAATCAGGTTCAACTCTTTATAATCCATGCGCAAGCCTCCTGTTTTCCTCTTTGGCGGCCTCTGCGGCAGCCTTGGCGTTGTTGATTTCCAGCTTGCCCGCCCGGAAGGCCTGTACCAGATGCAGCCGCCCGGGACAGATGTAGGTACACGCGCCGCACTCCATACAGTCGAGAACCCTGGCGTTTTCCAGCTCCCGCAGCATACCCGCCCGTTGGTATTGGTACATGAAAACAGGCTGTAGGCGCATGGGGCATACGCTGACGCACTTGCCGCAGCGGATGCAGGCCGGATGCTCCGACGAACGCTCCTCGTCTTTGCAGAAGGCGAGGATAGCGTTAGTTCCTTTGCCGATGGGGGCGTCCATATCGAACTGGGCATGACCCATCATAGGTCCGCCCATGATAATTTTGAAGGTCTTGGGGTCCACGCCGCCGCAGGCATCCAGCAGCGTGCGAATGGGCGCGCCGATAGGACAGAGCAGATTCTTGGGCTCCCGCACCCCGGACCCGGACACCGTAACAATTCTGTGGGTAAGGGCCTGCCCGTTCCAGACCGCCTGATAGACCGCCCTGGCGGTGGCGGCGTTAAACACCGCGCATCCGACGGCGGCGGGGAGAGCGCCTGGCGGCACCTGCCTGCCGGTAATGGACTGGCAAATCTGTTTTTCCGCGCCCTGGGGATAGCGTGTGTGAAGGAGGTCCACCACAGCGGGGGCTTTTTCCTCCTCGATTTTCAGCCGCAGCGTTTCAGCGGCGTTGGACTTGTTGGCCTCCACGGCGATATGCACCCGGTCCACCCCGAAAATCCTGGCCAGGATTTTTACGCCTCCTAAAATTTCATCTGGATGCTCCAGCAGCAGGCGGTGGTCGCTGGTAATATATGGCTCGCACTCCGCGGCGTTGACAATCACCGTATCCGCCTTGCCCACGCTGGAGTTGATTTTCACATGGGTGGGGAAGGTCGCGCCGCCCATACCGGTCACGCCCGCCTCCTGTACCAGCGCGGCAATCTGCTCTGCGCTCAGGCTGTCTGGGGCGGCGGGGGGCCGCCGGCCGGGGCAGGGGGTGTCGCGGAAGTCGTTTTCAATAACCACGCTCATCACCGGCACGCCGCTGAAATGGATGCGCGGTTCCACCGCCGTCACCTTGCCGGAGACGCTGGCGTGGACGGGGACGGAGACGTTCCCCTGGGCCTGCCCCACCATCTGTCCTACGGTCACGTGGGTCCCCACGCTTACGCAGGGGACGCAGGGTGCGCCGATGTGAAGGGACATGGGAATTACCACATGGGTTGGCGGCGGAAGAGCTTCAATAGGTTTTTTATTCGTAGCGGCTTTTTTATCGCTGGGGTGGATGCCGCCGAAAAAGGCTTGTGCCAAATGTTTCACCTCATTTTCTTTCACGCGGGCGGTCCCGCCCGGACAGTCTCAGTTCCTATCATACTCTCATATTCCGCCGCTGTCCAGAATATTTTCACAATTGGATGATTTTTTTGTCACATAAGCTGGTAATATCTGCCGCCTGCCGGTAATACGATAACAAGAACCCTTTTTTCTTCCGCTTGCATTTTCGTTTCCCACATGATATGATGCAATTATTACCGCACAAAAAGCCCCATTTTTCTATTTGGAGGAGAAAAATATGAGAAACCGCATTGACATCAAGGAGGAGGCCAAACAAATTCTCCGCAATGCCCATGTCTCTCCCATTTTGGTAACCGCCGTTATTTTGGCCGTTAAGTTTGTGCTGGACAGCGTGCTAAACCTGGTGAATACCGGATATCTGTTCCCGCGTTATATGGATGCTTACAGATATCTTCTGTCCGGCAGCTACACCGCCATACTGGAACCCGTCAATATCTCTGCCGCCAGCACTTTTTTCTCTGTTCTGGTTTCCCTTTTTACCTGTGTTCTCAGCTGCGGGTATTACATCTATTGTATGGGCATCCGTCAGGGCCTGACAATGCCCTATTCCTCCCTGCTGGAGGGCCTAAGCGTAGCCGGAAAGATTATCTGGTGTTATGTACTGATGGTGATTAAAACATTTCTCTGGAGTATGCTCTTTTTAATTCCCGGCATCATTGCCGCCTACCGCTACCGTTTTGCCTACTACAACATTCTTACCGACCCAACCCTCACCGCTGGAGACGCTATTCGTCTCAGCTGCCAGCAGACCAACGGAATCAAGATGGAGCTTTTCATTTTGGACCTCAGCTTCCTCGCCTGGGATCTCCTCAGTCTCATAACGGTGGGCTTGCTTGACCTTTGGCTGCTCCCTTACAAAATCCTCAGCAATCTGGCCTATTTTGAGGACGCTCAGATTCGGCTGGGCCGCGCCCCGTACGGCGGCGCGACGCCCCCGCCCTCAAACAGCACACCCTGGGAATTCTAAAAAAGAAGCCGTTCCGGTATCTTGCCGGAACGGCTTTTATTTTAGAATTCGTAATCCACTGCCACCCGGTCCTCCCGGATAGCCTTGCAGATGGACGCCACCGCCACATGCCGGTGGTCGCTCTGGTAGGCCGCCAAATCCTCCATGGAATCAAAAACAGACACCAACGCCGCGTCGTAGTTCCCCGCCCCTGCGTTCACGCCTACCTCCTGTTCCTTGATTTGGGGGATAACGCCGTAAAGTCCCCGCAGGCCGTCGAGAAACTGCTTCTGCTCCGCTTCGGTACCGGGTCTGAATTTCCAGAGGACAATGTGCTTTACCATAATGCTTCTCCTTGTTTTTTCGGTAATCATTCTTTTTCTTGAAAGAAAAAGAATCAAAAAGAACTTTTGCGCAAAACTCCGTTTTGCTTCCCCAGACGCTAATTTCTAATATTTTTTCACAAACTCCGAAATCAACGCTCTGCAAGTGGTCATTTGGATACAGGCATAAAAGTTTTCAGTTACTTCCTTTCCCTTCCCCACCGTCGTAGCGTTATTCGCGTCCTCCTCTGTTTCCCAGAGGACGAAGTCCGTCCACACATCGCCCTGAACATAGTGCTCCCAAGAAATAAATCCTTTTGCTTTTGAGATGACCTCGTCGTGCAGCTTCTGCGTGAGTTCAATAAACTGCTCTCTGCCCACGTTTTTCTTCAGTTTGTAAGAAAAAATCCACGCTGTTTTCGCCATAATAGGTTCCTCCCTTTCAACTAGTGAACTATTTTGATTTTATCACAGAAATGAAATAAATTCAATAATATATCAGCGCAGGCGGCAAAAAGGAGCCAGCCGTCCCTCGCTGTACACTGCCCGGATATGCTGCTTTTCCATCAGATATACGGCCCGTTCAAACCGCTCCTCCAGCCGCAGCTCCCGCGCTGCCGGGGGGAAGGTGCTGTCGTCTACCACAACAGCGTGGAGCTTTTTCCCCTCCTGAAACCCGCTGCTGCCGTCAAAATACCCATGCCCCGCCGCAGTCCCCAGATAGTACGCCTCCGGAACGCTTAAAAAGGGGTCTCCCGTCTCCATCTGCCGGACCTTCGACGCCCGGATAGACGCGGTAATCACCCGGTTCATCGCCAACTGATCCCCGCCCGCAATATCGGACCCCAGCGCCACCCTGACGCCCCGCTCCAACATCTCCCGCACCGGAGCCGTCCCACTGCAAAGGTTCACGTTGGAAGCCGCGCAGTGGACCGCCCATACCCCAGCCTCCCGCATAGCCTCCTGCTCTTTTTCATCGCTGTAGACGCAGTGTGCCATCAGCGTCCCTTTTTTCCAGAGACCGTGTTTCCGATAGGTCTCCCAGTACTGTCCGCAGTCAGGACAAAGTTCCTTCACCCAGCTGATTTCCCCCGGACTTTCTGATAAATGCGATTGCACCGGGAGTCCTCGTTCCAAAGCCAGTTTCCCCAGCTCTTCCAGCAGTCCGTCCGAACAGGAGGGGGTAAACCTAGGCGTGAGGATAGGCTTCACATGCGCAAACCGGCATCCCTCCAGCCACCGCAGGGTTTCCGGTATAGACGTTCCGGCCGCCTCTTGGGCCGCGCCGCTGTTGCGGTCCATGTTGACCTTTCCCACATACCCCGCTGCCCCCGCCCGCTCCAACTCCTCCATCAAGATGAGAGTAGCGTCTGCGTGCCGGGAGGAGAACATAGCCACCCGCGTCGTGCCGGAAGAAATCAGGTCCTCCGCCAGCTGCCGGTAAACCTGGCGGGCATAGTCTAAATCGCTGAACCGCGCCTCTGTCTGGAAGGTGTAGGTATCCAGCCAGTCCAGCAGCGGCAAATCCATCCCCATACCCAGCATAGGGTACTGGGGAGCGTGAAGGTGCAGGTCCGCAAAGGACTGCATAATGAGGCAGTCTTTGTAATCCACCGCCGGGCAGGCGGCGTACCGTTCCGGCAGAACCGGAAAAATCCCCTCCACCACGCCGTCCTCCAGAACGATGTACCCATGGGGGATGGTCTCCAGCTTTCCAAATTCCGGCGTATGTACCAGGTTGCCCCGCAGAATCTCCGTCATGACAAATACTCCTCTCTAATCCCGTTCCGGCCTTCCCTGACAGGCGGTGTCCGTTCTTACGTCCAGTATACCAAAACCTCCTTCTTTTTACAAGAGAATTTCAGTAGTTTTGACCAATCTCTCCCGGCGGGCTTTCGTCCATCCGGGAGACTGATTTTTCCATTCCCAGCCTTTGTGCAACTTTTTGCCGCACCCCTCTTCCAGTTGTTCATTTCAGGGATTCTCCCCTCGCATAGTTTCTTGCATTGACCTGAGAATCCTGCAAGTCTGCTTTCATAATCCTGCAAACCCATTGGTTTTGCAGGAAATTTTTCGTCAACCAGACGAAAATTGAAAATCCCTGTTCACAAATTTTATCGAGTGTGCTATATTCAAGCCATCGGCAAAACTAGGGCCCGGCGGCCCTCTGACAAACAATAAAAACGGGAGGAAACAACATGGTAGAAGTAATCAAAAAAGGCGCGTATCTGGTAGACGGCCAGATCGTCTGGGCGGATGCGGCGCAAGGCCAGGCCGCTCCTGACGAGGCTCGGGAGAAGACAATCGCCTACTCCATCCTGCGCGCCCACAACAAGAGCTCCGATCCGAAGAAAATGCGCATCAAGTTTGACGCGCTCATCTCCCATGATATTACCTTCGTGGGAATCATCCAGACCGCCAAAGCCAGCGGCCTCCAGAAGTTCCCCATTCCCTACGCCATGACCAACTGCCACAACAGCCTCTGCGCCGTGGGCGGCACCATTAACGAGGACGACCACGCCTTCGGCCTCTCCGCCGCGAAGAAGTACGGCGGCATCTACGTTCCCGCCAACCAGGCTGTTATCCACCAGTACGCCCGTGAGCGTCTGGCTGGCTGCGGCAAGATGGTTCTGGGTTCTGACTCTCACACCCGCTACGGCGCTTACGGCTGCATGGGCGTAGGCGAGGGCGGCGGCGAGCTGGTGAAGCAGCTGCTGGAAAATACATACGACGTGGCCTCCCCCGAGGTGGTCCTGGTTTACCTGGACGGCAAGCCCCGCAAGGGCGTCGGTCCCCAGGACGTTGCCATCGCCCTGGTTGCCGCCACTTTCCCCAAGGGTGATGTGAAAAACAAGGTCCTCGAGTTTGTTGGCCCCGGCGTCAAGGAACTCAGCTGCGACTACCGCATCGGCATTGATGTCATGACGACTGAGACCAGCTGCCTGACCTCCATCTGGGAGACCGATGAGACGATTCAGAAGTACTACCAGAACATCGGCCGTCCCGAGGACTACAAAGAGCTCAAGCCCCAGAACGGCGCGTACTACGACAGCGTCGTGAAGATCGACCTCAGCCAGGTCGAGTGCATGATCGCTCTGCCGTTCCATCCCTCCATCGCCTACACCGTTCACGAGCTCCAGGCCAACCCGGAGAAAATCTTCGCCGAGGTAGAGGCTGCCGCCAACAAGCAGCTGGGCGGCAAGGTCACCATGGACCTGCGCCGCAGCATCGTTGACGGCAAGGTTACCTGCGACCAGGGCGTTATCGTCGGCTGCTCCGGCGGCATGTACGAGAACATCGTGGAGGCGGCCCATATCCTGGACGGCCAGTCCATTGGCAACGGCTACTTCGATATGAGCGTCTACCCCTCCTCCACCCCCATCAGCCTGGCCATCACCAAGAACGGCGCCGCCGCCAAGCTCATGGAAGCTGGCTGCGTCATGAAGCCCGCTTTCTGCGGTCCCTGCTTCGGCGCCGGCGATACCCCCGCCAACAACGCCCTTTCCATCCGTCACGCTACCCGGAACTTCGCCAACCGCGAAGGCTCCAAGCCCGGCAACGGCCAGATTTCCGCCGTGGCCCTCATGGACGCCCGGTCCATTGCCGCCACTGCCCGCAACGGGGGCGTGCTCACCGCCGCTACGGATATCGACTACGACCTGCCCACCGCCCAGGAACTGGAATACCACTACGACGGCAGCGTCTACGCCAAGCGCTGCTACGAGGGCTTCGGCAAGGCCGACCCCTCCGCCGAGCTCCGCTACGGCCCCAACATCAAGGATTGGCCCCAGATGCCCAAGCTGGAGGAAGACCTGCTGGTGAAGCTCTGCGCCGTCATCCATGACCCCGTCACCACTACCGACGAGCTCATCCCCTCCGGCGAGACCAGCTCCTACCGCTCCAACCCCATCGGCCTGAGCGAGTTCGCCCTCAGCCGCCGCGTACCCGAGTACGTGGGCCGCAGCAAGGCTGTCCGCGCTCTGGAAGAGGCTCGCGAGCAGGGTCAGGTTCCCGCCGAGGTCACCGAGGTCCTCAGCAAGGTGGGCGGCGACGCGGCCCGCACCACTGTGGGTTCCTGCGTCTTCGCCAACAAGCCCGGCGACGGTTCCGCCCGTGAGCAGGCCGCTTCCTGCCAGAAGGTCCTGGGCGGCTTCGCCAACATCTGCTACGAGTACGCCACCAAGCGTTACCGTTCCAACTGCATCAACTGGGGTATTGTACCCTTCACCATGGATGCCTCCATTGAGTTCCCCTACGAGGACGGCGACTGGGTCTACATCCCCGGCGCGAAAAAGGCTCTGGCCGAGGGCGTTGAGGACATGGCCGCCAAGGTCATCCGCAAGGACGGTTCCGTCCACGACCTGCCCCTCAAGTGCGCCGGCCTCACCGCTGATGAGAAGCTCATCCTCCAGGAAGGCTGCCTCATGAACTACTATGCCGCCGGTTACGGCAAGGGATAATTTTACACCCCTACAATAACGCCGGTCTGGACCTCTTCCTCACCGGGCAAACCATCATCTATAAGAGGACGGCGGCTAACGGAAAACGCGCCGTCGTCCTCCAGAAATAACGAGGCGTCCCCAGGACGCCGGAAAGAAGGAGATTATCATGGATAAAATCAAAATGACCACCCCCCTTGTTGAGATGGACGGCGACGAAATGACCCGCATCCTGTGGGCCATGATTAAGGATAAGCTGATTCTTCCCTTTGTAGACCTCAAGAGCGAGTACTACGACCTGGGTCTGCTGCACCGCAACGAAACCAAAGACCAGGTGACCGTGGATGCCGCCAACGCCACCAAAAAGCATGGCGTGGCCGTCAAGTGCGCCACCATCACCCCCAACAAGCAGCGCATGGTCGAATATCCCCAGCTCACCGAGATGTGGAAGAGCCCTAACGGCACCATCCGTTCCATCCTGGACGGCACCGTCTTCCGCACGCCCATCTGCATCGACGCCATCAAGCCGGTGGTCAAAAACTGGAAAAAGCCCATCACCATTGCCCGTCACGCCTACGGCGACGTATACAAAAGCGTCGATTTCGTCACCGAGAAGGCCGGTACCTGCACCATGACCTTCAAGAGCGAAGACGGCTCCGAGGAGAAGACCGTCACCGTTCAGAAGACCGACGGCCCCACCGTCTGGCAGGGCGCCCACAACAAGGATAAGTCCATCCGTTCCTTCGCCCGCTCCTGCTTCCAGTACGCCATCGACACCAAGCAGGACCTCTGGTTCTCCACCAAGGACACCATCGCCAAAATCTACGACGGCGAGTTCAAGAAGATTTTTGAAGAGGAGTTCGAGAGCTACAAGGCCAAGTTCGAGGAACTGGGCATTACCTACTTCTACACCCTCATTGACGACGCCGTTGCCCGCGTCATCCGCAGCGAAGGCGGCTACATCTGGGCCTGCAAGAACTACGACGGCGATGTCATGAGCGACATGGTCTCCACCGCTTTCGGCTCCCTGGCTATGATGACCTCCGTCCTGGTGGCCCCCGACGGCACTACCGAATTCGAGGCCGCTCACGGCACTGTCACCAAGCACTACTACAAGCACCTCAAGGGAGAGAAGACCTCCACCAACTCCATGGCCACCATCTTCGCTTGGTCTGGCGCCCTGAAAAAGCGCGGTGAGCTCGACGGTCTTAAGGACCTCGTCAACTTCGGCGAGAAGCTGGAGGAAGCTTGCTTCGATACCCTCAACGCCGGTATCATGACCAAGGACCTCGTTGGCTTGGTTGAGCCCGGCTTCGAGGCTCGTGCCGTGAACTCTGAGGAGTTCTTGGACGCTATTGCGGAGCGGCTGGCAAAGAAGTTGGCCTAACGGCCTGATTGGGATGCGGGGCTCTGCCCCCGCCCCCCGCCGCCTTTTGAAAAAGGCGGGCGAAAACTTTAATATGGGGTGCTTATATGCAACTGAAAAAAACCGCCGTTGCCGGCACCATGGAGTCCGGCGACATCATGATTACCATTGAGCCCAAAGACGCCGGCGGCGTCGACCTGGACCTCTCCAGCAACGTCATGCAGCAGTACGGCCGTCAAATTGAGGCCGTCATCCGGGAAACCCTCTCCGGCCTCGGCATTGAAAACGCCGCTGTCCAAGCCGTGGACAAGGGCGCGTTGGACTGCACAGTCCGCGCCCGCGTCAGTGCCGCCGCCTTCCGTGCGGCAGAGAGCAGTGACTACCAGTGGGAGGTGCGTAAGTAATGGAGAAGCGTTATACCAAGGACCGCCTGCGCCGGTCCATGATGTTCGTCCCCGGCAACAACCCCGGTATGATTACCGATTCCCGCATTTATGGCGCGGACAGCATCATGTTCGACCTGGAAGACTCCGTTGCCTACACCGAGAAGGACACCGCCCGTTTCCTGGTCCATAATGCCTTGAAAACCCTGGACTTCGGCAAAAAGGAGATTGTTGTCCGTATTAACGACCTCTCCAGCGGCCTTGGCGTCCAGGACCTTGAAGCGATTATCCCCGCAGGCGTCCATGTTGTCCGTCTCCCCAAGACCGACAGCGCCCAGGACGTTATCGACTGCGAGCGCGAAATCGCCCGCATTGAGGAAAAGCATGGCATCCCTGTAGGGGCTACCGGCATGATGGCGGCGATTGAGACTGCTAACGGCGTTCTCAATGCCAGAGAGATTGCCCACGCCTCCGACCGCCTCATCGGCATCGCCCTTGGCGCGGAGGACTACGTTACCGACCTGAAGACCACCCGCGCCGACGGCATTGAGCTGCTCTTTGCCCGCAGCATGATCCTCAACGCCGCCCGTTCCGCTGGCATCGCCGCTTTGGATACGGTTTACTCCGATGTCAATAACACAGAGGGATTCCTTGAGGAAGTCAACCTCATCCGTAAGCTCGGCTTTGACGGTAAGTCCGTCATCAATCCCCGGCAAATTGGTATTCTGCACCATGCCGTGGTCCCCAGCGAGAAGGACCTGAAAAAGGCATATGCCGTCATGGAGGCCATTGCGGAAGCCAACGCCCGCGGCAGCGGCGTAGCCAGCCTCAACGGCAAAATGATTGACCGTCCCGTGGTGACCCGGGCCCAGCGGCTCATCGCCCTCTTTGAGGCGGATAACGTGACGGAGGAAGAGGAGGAATAAGCCATGGATGAGAAGCTGCTCAATCAGATTCCGCACATTGATGAAATTGCCCACCGGGGCGTATACAATGGCGTAGGTCCCAAGCATACCGATACCTTCCTGGAGCGATACTCCCGTGAGAACAAGGTTCTGCCCTCCCTGGAGGACGCCATCCGTGCCACTGGCCTGAAGGACGGTATGACCATTTCTTTCCACCATCACTTCCGGGGCGGCGACCACGTGGTCAACCAGGTAGTAGACAAACTGGCTGAAATGGGCTTCAAAAACCTGACTCTCGCCGCAAGCTCCCTGGCCGCTGTTCACGCGCCCCTCATCGACCACATTAAGAACGGCGTTATCACCCACATTGAGACTTCCGGTCTGCGCGGCGAACTGGCAGAACAGGTTTCCCGGGGGCTCATGGACTGCCCCATCGTCTTCCGCAGCCACGGCGGCCGCGCCGCCGCTATCCGCAGCGGCGAGCTGCATATTGACGTGGCTTTCCTGGGCGCGCCCAGCTGTGACCCCTACGGCAACGCCAATGGCTACAGCCGGGAGGAGGGCGGCACCATTGCCTGCGGCTCCATGGGTTACGCCCGTACCGACGCCGAGTATGCCGACAAGGTAGTCATCCTTACCAACCGTCTGGTAGGTTACCCCAACGCCCCCTGGGCCATTCCGGAGGACAACGTGGACTATATTGTCTACATGGAGGATATCGGAGACCCGAAAGGCATTATGTCCGGGGCTACCCGCTACACCAAGAACCCCAAGGAGCTACTGATTGCCCAGACAGCCGCCAATGTCATTGACGCGGCGGGGTACTTCTACGACGGCTTCTCTATGCAGATGGGTTCCGGCGGCGCGTCTCTGGCCACGGCCCGGTTTCTGCGGGACATGATGCTGGAACGGAAAATCCGCTGCCGGTTTGCCCTGGGCGGTATTACTGGACAGATTGCGGCTATGCACGAGGAAGGGCTGATTGACCGTATTTTGGATGTACAGAGCTTTGACCTGGATGCGGCGCGTTCCCTCAAGCTCAACCGTTTCCATCATCAAATCAGTGCAACCTACTACGCCAGCTTCCTCTCTGCGGCGGCAGTGGACCAGTTGGACTTCGTGATTCTCTCCGCGCTGGAGATTGACACAGACTTCAATGTCAACGTGCTCACGGGTTCTGACGGCGTGATTCGCGGGGCCATTGGCGGGCATCCTGATACAGCGGCGGGCGCGAGCTTGTCCGTGGTGGTTGCGCCGCTTACACGCGGACGTATTCCCTGTGTCATTGATAAGGTGAATACTATCGTCACTCCGGGTTCTGTGGTGGATGTGGTAGTGACAGACCAGGGCGTGGCGGTGAACCCGCGCCGTCCTGAGGTGGCGAAGAAGCTGCGGAAGGCTGGCATCCATGTCTATACCATTCAGGAGCTGAAGGATAAAGCGGAGGCTCTGGTGGGCAAGCCCGACCCCATCCGTTATAAGGATCGTGTGGTGGGCGTGGTTATGTACCGCAATAACACGATTATCGACGTCATCCGGCAGATTGACGAGGACTGATAATTTTCCGTCACCGTGCGGAAATTGTAGAAAAGAAGAGAAGCAGAGAGCGAGTATAAAGTTCTTTTTGATTCTTTTTCTTTCAAGAAAAAGAATGGGGGCCGTCTTGTTGGGCGGCCCTCTTTTTTTGGTATTTTTAGGAAGTGCAGGTTGCGCATAAAAAGGACTCCGCCGCACAAAATAAGCTGCGGCAAGACCCAAATGTAAACAAGGAGGAAACCGATTATGAGCAATTGCATGAACGACGGCTGCACCTGCACTCCTAACCGTTCCATCAAATGTACGGTCAACACCTGCGCCCACCACTGCAAAAGCGAGCAGTACTGCGGCCTGAATTCCATCCAGGTCGGTACCCACGAGGCTAACCCCACTATGGACCAGTGTACCGACTGCCAGAGCTTTGAGCTGCTGAAATAAGTCCGGGGGAACCCGAACGCTGGGGACCCGCCGTTAAAACGCCTGGGCGTTCTAACGACGGTCCCCCAGAGCCAACCGTTACATACGAATCCAAAGGGGGCGGAGACGTGACGGACAAATGGAAAAATCGTGTAGCCGGTACTGCTGGGGGACTCATCAACGGTCTTTTCGGCGGCGGGGGGGGCATGGTGCTGCTGCCGCTGCTGACAAAATGGAGCAGACTGGAGGCCAGGGCTGCCTTCGCCACCTGCGTGGCGATTATATTTCCCATGTGCTGCGTGTCTACGGCCGTTTATCTCTACCAGGTACGGCCCGCCCTAAGTACGGTAGTACCCTACTTGGCAGGAGGCGTGGCCGGAGGACTGGTGGGCGGGCTGACCTTTGACAAGGTGCCTGTGCGGCTTTTAAAGGCTATTTTTGGACTGTTTCTGCTGTATGGGGGAGTGAGGTATCTGCTATGGTAGACTGGCTTCTGCCCTTTTTGTTTGCGGCAGGGACGGGGGTGCTGTCCAGCTGGGGCGTGGGCGGCGGGACGCTCCTGCTGGTGTGTATGACTCTCTTTCTGAGCGTGGGACACCGGGAGGCTCAGGCTATCAATTTGTTGTTTTTCCTGCCTACCGCAGGTATCAGTCTCTTTTTTCATCGAAAAAACGGGTTTTTAGAGAAGGAAACATGGCGGCAGGCGGCGGCGCCGGGGACATTGGCGTCTCTTATAGGCGCGTTAGCCGCGCTGGCAGTGGATGTGTCCTTGCTGCGAAAGCCTTTTGGCGTATTTTTGCTCTACAGCGGCGGATCTATGCTGCTCAGCGCGTGGAAAAATCAGGAGAAAAAATAAGGGACGCCGCCCCAGTTGGGACGGCGTCCTGATATATTGAGCGGAGGCCTTACATCAAGGGGTCCATGCTCAGCACGGGATGGCCCTTTTCTGTGAGGTAGTTCAGCAAGGTCTCGGCGTCCTCGGTGACAGTCTCGTCGCCGATCATGTCCACGAAGTTGTCTACGCCGTAAAGCTCCTTGGCGGAGTGGTTCAGCTTCTCCGCAACCTGGTCCTTCAGGGACTTGGGCATCCAGACGATACGGCCCAGACCGCCTTCAGCCTTCATGAACTTCTTGGAAGCGATGAAGTGCTTGCCGTGGCCCATGAAGCCGGGGGTCTGCACGCCGCCGCCGGTCATGGAGGCCATCTCGGAGAAGGTCA
>CAMSIF010000020.1 GCA_947058885.1 uncultured Clostridia bacterium | reverse complement strand
CGGGCAGGCTCATGGAGGTATGCCAGTAGAACTCCACATCCCCCTGGAGGAAGTACAACGCCGCGCCCGCGGCGGAAAGGCCGCCCGCAATAGCCATAGAGAGCACGATGTTCCGCTTCTCGTTCATGCCCGCGTACCGGGATGCGTTTTTGTTGCTGCCGCAGGAGCGGAGCTCGTAGCCGAAGGTGGTCTTGCTGATGACTATGTAGGCCGCCACAGCCAGAAGAATTGCCAGAAGGATTCCGGCGTTTGCGCTGCCGCCGCCGAAGTCCAGGCCCATTTTTGCCGTAGCCACGCCGTTGGTGGACGTCTTGAGGGTATAGCCGGTCTTTCCGAAGTCCACATTATTGATAAATTGGCTTCCGTCAAACAGGAGGGTCACCAGATTGGCGGCAATCCAGTTGGTCATGATAGAGGTGATCACCTCGTTCACGTTAAGGTACGCCTTAAAAAGACCGGGGATGCAGCCCCACAGGGCTCCCGCCGCTACCGCCGCCAAAAAGGCCAGTACCCACACGATAAACGCCGGAACCACGGAAGTATCTATGGACAACGCCACCACAATAGAAGCCGCCGTACCCATGAGGTACTGCCCCGGCGCGCCGATGTTGAAAAGGCCCGTCTTGTAAGCCAGGGCTACGGAGAGGCCCGTCATAATCAGAGGCGTAGCCCGGAAGAGCATATCGCCCACCAGCCGGGCGTTAAAGCCGAAAGTCAGAACGCTGCCCGCGTCGTAGTCCCGGCCCGTGTTGAATACCCCTGCCAGCACAATGCGGAAGCCCTCCCAGGCCGAGGAGGCAGGCATTTGCAGGCACAGCGCCGCCACCAGGAGCAGTACGCCGCCAAATACCACACCCATCAAAATAGAGAGCAGCGAGGCGGCAACGGTTTTGGTACCGTCGTTCCACAAGGTTCTTTGCGTGTTTTTCTTCATGACGCCGCGCCCTCCTTTCTCCCCGTGTTGCGCTTGGCTCCGGCCATGTACAGGCCCAGCTCCTCCACGGTGGTCTCCTTGGGGTCGACCTCTCCCACGATCTCGCCCTCGTACATGACCAGGATGCGGTCAGAGAGGTTCATCACCTCGTCCAGCTCCAGACTCACCAGCAGCACCGCCTTGCCCAAGTCCCGCTGCCGGACAATCTGGCTGTGTATGTACTCAATCGCGCCCACGTCCAGGCCGCGGGTGGGCTGGACCGCGATGAGCAGGTCCGCGTTCAGGTCGATTTCCCGGGCAATAATCGCCTTCTGCTGGTTGCCGCCGGACATACTGCGCACCTTCGTCACCGGCCCCTGTCCGGAGCGGATGTCGAATTTCTCAATAAGTTCCTCCGCGTACTTCCGGATAGGCTCCCGCTGGATAAAACCGCCCTTCTGATAGGGGGCCTCCATGTACCGCTGGAGAACCAAATTGTCCTCCAGGGAGAAGTCCAGCACCAGGCCGTGCTTATGCCGGTCCTCGGGGATATGGCTCATGCCCGCCTTGCCCCGCTGGCGGATGGTGGCATGGCTGACGTCCTGTCCGCAGAGCTGGATCTGTCCGGCGCTGGCCTTCTCCAGGCCGGTAAGGGCGTAGACAAATTCGCTCTGCCCGTTGCCGTCGATTCCGGCGATGCAGACAATCTCCCCCCGCCGGACCTCCAGGCTCACGTCCTTAACGGCGTTGTTGCGGTGAACCTTGCTGGGTACGGTAAGGCCGGAGATTTTCAGCACTGTCTCCCCGGGCTGGGCGGGGGCCTTGTCCACGGCGAATTTTACATCGCGGCCCACCATCATGCGGCTGAGCTCCTCCTTGGTGGTGTCCTTGATGTCCACGGTGCCGATATACTTGCCCTTGCGCAGTACGCTGCAACGGTCGGAGACCTCCATAATTTCGTTGAGCTTATGGGTAATGAAGAGGATGGACTTGCCCTCGGCGGCCAGACTCTTCATAATCTGCATCAGCTCGTGGATTTCCTGGGGCGTCAGTACGGCGGTGGGTTCGTCGAAGATCAGAATCTCGTTGTCCCGGTAGAGCATCTTCAGAATCTCGGTGCGCTGCTGCATACCCACGGTGATGTCCTCTACCAGGGCGTCCGGGTCCACCTTAAGTCCATATTTCCCGCTCAGGTCCAGTACCTTTTTCCGGGCGTCCTTCTTTTGCAGGAAACCCAGCTTGTTGGGCTCCACGCCCAGGATAATGTTGTCCAGCACAGTAAAGCATTCCACCAGCTTAAAGTGCTGGTGGACCATACCAATGTGCAGGGCGTTGGCGTCGTTAGGATCGCGGATGTCCACCCGCTTTCCGTCCATACGGATTTCTCCCGCCTCGGGCTGGTACAGGCCGAAGAGCACGCTCATAAGGGTGCTTTTACCCGCGCCGTTCTCCCCCAGCAGGGCGTGAATCTCCCCCCGCCGGAGCTGGAGGGTGATGTTGTCGTTTGCCACGATGCCTGGGAACACCTTGGTGATATTCAGCATCTCGACGACATAGTTCTCTTTTCTTTCGGTTTCCGCCACTGGCTGATTCCCCCTTTCCTTTTTCCATTATATATGATTTTAACGGGACATGCAAGGGTTTCTGTTGTGAAAATAGTATAAGCCGCCGAAAGCACAAACGCCTCTCCGCAAAAATACGCGGAGAGGCGTGGATATCCGGATTAATGGGTGGTTCCCATGGCCTCCCGGACCTCCTCCCGGCTGGCGGCAACCGCCTCCACGGCGTACTCCAACGCCTTGGCGATAGACGCCAGAGATGCGCTGGGCGTGCCGTTTGGTTTGCCCGCCGTCTGGAAGTCCGCGTAGGGGACGTGGAGGAACCCCGCCCGGAGGCCCGGATACTTCGTTGCCGCCAGATGCAGAACATTGTACATCACACAGTTGCACACGTAGGTGCCCGCCGAATAGGAGAGATGGCAGGGGAGACCGTGGTCCCGCACGTTCTGGACAACCGCCTTGACGGGGATAGTGGCAAAGTACGCCGCCGGGCCGTCCGGCTGAAGGGGCTGGTCCATAGGCTGTTCTCCGGCGTTATCCGGAATGCCGGCCTCTGCCAGATTGACCGCCACCCGCTCCACTGTGACGCAGGAGCGGCCTCCCGCCTGACCGATGTTCAGCACTACGTCCGGATGGTGTTCCCGGATTCCCGCCTCCACCGCCGGGCCGCACTGGGAAAATACGGTAGGGATTTCCATTTTGATAATCTGCGCGCCCGCGATGGTGTCCGGCAGAAGCTTGACTGCCTCATAAGCCGGATTCACCGTTTCTCCCCCGAAGGGGTCGAAGCCCGTTATTAAAATTTTCATATCGTTCGTCCTTTCTCCGCCGGGGCGGGGAGCATTCTATAGGAAAGTATAGCAGAGCTGGTCCGGCAAAGCAAGTCCGGTTTGGACCGCTGGAAAGTTTCCCCTGTTTTCGCAAACGGCCTTGCATCGTACCGCCCGTTGTGATACAATGGGACAACTTTACCCGGACCCGCCTGAAAGGAGCTGCCAATGAAACGGCGTGTACTCTCCCTGTTCCTTACCATCCTTCTGCTGGCAGGCCTCCCCACAGGCGCGGCCCGCGCTGGAGAAGACGCCTTCCCCCCGCTCCGAACCTACGACGGGCAGTTTACTGACGTCAGCCCCTCCGATTGGTACTACGACAATGTCCGCGTCCTCTACGAGCTGGGACTGACCAACGGGCAGGGCAGTGCGCGGCTGTTTGTCCCGGAGGGCGACATGACCGTCGCCGAGGCGCTGACAATGGCGGCCCGCCTGCGAAGCCTGTACGAATACGGCACCAGCGAGACCGGCCCCGCGTCCTACAGCGGCGGAATCTGGTACATACCTTATGTGCGCTATCTGCAAGCCCGGGGCGTTATTGGCCTGGAATTTGCAGACGCCTACGAGCAGAGCGCGTCCCGGGCCCAAATGGCGCATATTCTGGCCAACACCCTCCCCGAGACGTTTTTCCAGCCCATCAACGGCGACCTGGTTGCGGCCTGCTTCGCCAACGGGACCTATATAAAAGACGTCAGCGTCCGCACCCCCTACTACGAGGACATCCTCCAACTTTATGAGTGGGGTATCCTCAGCGGCATGGACCGGACCGGTTCTTTTCATCCCAGCGAGAGCATCCCGCGCTGCCAGGTTGCCGCCATGGTCACGCGGCTGGTCCACAGCGAGCTGCGCATTGAATTGGACTGGGAGGTCTCTTACAGCCGTGCCGGGACCACAATGGAGGAGCTGGTCCACAGCGATGGCTCCTTTTACGAGGCCCCCCGCCTGGAGAACCTTGCGGAAATCGACGCGGATGTGCGGTACATGCTGTCCCACGGCGAACGAATCCTCTCTCTGCATTATCCCGCCAACACCCTGACACAGCCGGTTGTCAACCAGATTATGCAGGTTTTCCTGCAAACCGTCCGGCTCTATGTGGAGCAGACCTATAACCAGGTCCAGTGCTCCTACTCCCTCCAAAGCGGGAAGATTACGCTTACCTTTTCCAGCAGTCTCTATGGTGAGGACGAAATCAGCCGCTACCGGGAGGCCACTATGGAATATGCCATCCAGATCCATGACAGGCTCTGGGGGGAGAAAGCCATTACGCCAGAGATGTCGGAATACGACAAAGCCCGCGCCTATTTTACCTGGCTCTGCGGCAGCTGCCGCTACGACTTCGACACCACCGATACCTCCATGAGCCACAGCGGCTACCGGGCTTTCGCGGAGGGACTGGCGGTCTGCGACGGCTATACGGCGGCTTACAATCTGCTGCTGAAGCTGGAAGGCATTTCCTGCTCTACCATGTCCACAGAGGACCATATCTGGACTGTGGCGGAGCTGGATGGAACCGAATACCATATTGATACCACCTGGGGCAGCCAGACCAATACCGTGGCCTACCGCTATTTTGGAATGACGGAGGCCGACGCGCTGGCGCGTTTCAAGTGACAAAAGCGGGAGAGGACTCTTGAAGCCTCTCCCGCTCTTTTTCCTGCGCTTGTCTATTCGATACTAATGATATAGTAATAAACCGGCTGGCCTCCCGGAAGAACGGACAACTCCGCATCCGGACACTGTCCGGCGAAAATCTTCTGGGCCGACTGCGCCTCCTCGCCGGTGACGTTCTCGCCGTGGAAAAGCGTGACAAATTCCGCGCCCCGGTCCCGGGCCTCCCGGGCCAGACTTTCCAGCAGGACCGTGATATCCCGGTCCGTACCGAAGAGCTTGCCGTTAAGCAGGGCCAGATAGTCGCCCTCTTTAATCTGGAAACCGTCGAAATCGCTGTCGCGGGCGGCGTAGGTGATTTGGGCGGTGGCGACGTTTTTGATAGATTCCGTCATGGTTTCCAGCAGCACGGACCGCTCCAGCTCCGGGTCCACGGCCATCATCGCGGTAACACCCTGAGGAACTGTCTCGGTGGGGACCACCACCACCTCTTTCGGGGACAGCCCCACGCACTGCTGGGCGGCCATAATGATATTCTTGTTGTTGGGCAGCACAAAGACCGTCTCAGCGGGAACCTTGTTAATCTCCTGAAGAATGCTCTCCGTAGAGGGGTTCATCGTCTGACCGCCGGGGATAATCCCGTCCGCGCCCAAGTCCCGGAACACGGCAGCCAGTCCCTCTCCCGCGCAGACGGCGAGGAAGCCGTAGGGCTTCTGGGGGGGAGCGGCCTCCCCGGCGTGCTCCAGCTCGTCCTCCACCGCCTCCAGGTCGTCCACACTCTGAACCTTCTTTCCCGCGGCAAGGTCCTCGTACTGGGTACGCATATTTTCAATTTTCGCCAGCTCCAGGGTTCCATATTTCTGCGCCTCATTCAGGGCGCTGCCCGGGGTGTCGGTGTGGACATGAACCTTGAAAGCCTCGTCGTCCTCCCCGATCACCAGGCTGTCGCCGATGCTGTCCAGGTAGGCCCGCAGAGGATGCAAATCCACGTCAGGGGCATTTTTCCGCACAATAAACACCGTGTCAAAGGCGAAGGTAATCTCCTCTGTGGAGAAAACGTTGAAATCGGCTTTCGCCTGTCTGGCGGAGCTGTCCTCCAGCTCCGGCATAGGCTCGCCCCGCAGGGCGGAGAGCATTCCTTCCAGAATGACCAGATATCCCTGGCCGCCGGCGTCCACCACTCCCGCCTTTTTCAGCACGGGATTCATATCCGTAGTTTGCGCCAGCACGTCCCAGCCCACCCGGACGGCCTCGGCTAGGACGTAATCCACATCGTTATTCTCTCCGGCGGCCTCAACAGCGCGTTTGGAGGCCAGACGGGATACGGTAAGCACAGTGCCCTCGGCGGGCTTCATCACCGCGCCGTAGGCGGCGGCTACTCCCTCCTGCATGGCGGCGGCCAGCTGCGCGCCGTCCGCCGTCTCAAAGCCCTTCAGCGATTTAGAAAGCCCGCGGAAGAGAAGGGAGAGAATGACGCCGGAGTTGCCCCGTGCGCCCCGGAGGAGCGCCCCAGCGGTAATCGAGGCGGCCTCGCCGATGGCGGCGGCATGGTTTTTCTTCAGCTCCGAGGCGGCGGCGCCGATGGTCAGGCTCATATTGGTGCCTGTGTCGCCGTCAGGGACGGGAAAGACGTTGAGGTCGTTAATCTGCTGTTTCTGCAAGGTGATGGCGGCTGCCCCGTGCAGGACCATCTGCTTGAACTGTGTGCCGTCGATCGTATGAATCATCTTGCACTATACCCCCTTGGAATTGTTCACCACGGAGTCCACGCAGACATCCACACTTTTGACGGGAATCCCGGTGTACTTGCTGACCTTGTATTGGACCTCGCTCATAATGGAGCGGCAAACGGCGGTAATGTTGATGCCGTGCTCCACGATGATGTGGAGGCGGATGGAGACGGTGGAGTCCTCGTTATAGAGGACCTGTACGCCCTTGCTCATCGCCTCCTTGCGCAGGAGGTGGACGAGGCCGTCGGTCATGGAGCGGAAGGCCATGCCCTTAACGCCAAAGCAGTTGGTGGCGGCGTTCCCGGTAATATTGGTAAACACGGCGTCGCTGATGCTGATTGCGCCCTTTGCTGTTTGCAATTTTATCATGGAAAACATCCTTTCAGCGGAAGATACTGTGATTATACACCATTTTTTCCCGGATAACAAGTGGAAAAAGTAAAATCTTAGGTGTTTATGCTGGCCTTGTCCGCGTATAAAAAACCAATATTTTCTCGTTTTTTTCATTTTCCCTCTTGCGCGCAGGCCAAAACCATGCTACAATGCCCACAGTTATCTTAAAATCTCTTCTGAGGTGCCGTCCATGATTACTACGTTCACTTTTGCCGCATACTACTTTTACTTTATCTACATAAGTAGATAAGGTTTGTTTTGCTGCGGCGAAAAGATGGAGCGTTGGATATCCATGGAGAGTCTTACAGTGAAACGACTGTAGGGCTCTCCTTTTTTTCATAACAAATTTATAGAAACGGAGATCTTCCACCATGATTGTTATTCTCAAGAAAAATGCCGAACCCCAGCAAGTCCGTCTCTTTACCGATTGGCTCCGCAGCATGGGTCTGGAGACCCACCTCTCGGTGGGAGAAAACCACACCATCGTGGGCCTCGTGGGAGACACCTCCCGCGTGGATATGGAGAGCATCCTGGCGTTGGACATCGTAGAGATGGTCCAGCGGATTCAGGAGCCCTACAAAAACGCCAACCGGAAGTTCCATGAAGAAGATACCATCATCACCCTCCCCAATGGCGCGAAAATCGGAGGCGGCCACTTCCTCGTCATGGCAGGCCCCTGCTCTGTGGAAAATGAGGAGCAGATTATTTCCGTAGCCAGAAGCGCGAAGGCCGCGGGGGCCAACGCCCTGCGGGGCGGTGCCTTTAAGCCCCGCACCTCCCCTTACGCCTTCCAGGGCCTCCATGAGGAGGGAATCCGCCTGCTGCTGCGGGCCCGGGAGGAAACCGGCCTGCCGGTTGTCACCGAGATCATGGACGCCAAGCACCTGCCCCTTTTCGCAGATATTGACGTCATTCAGGTAGGGGCGCGGAATATGCAGAATTTTGAGCTGCTTAAGGAGTTGGGCAAGCTCCGCAAGCCGGTTCTTATCAAACGCGGTATGGCCAACACCCTCCAGGAGCTTCTTATGAGCGCGGAATATGTTATGGCCGGGGGCAATGAACAGGTCATTCTCTGCGAACGCGGCATCCGGACCTTTGAGACCGCTACCCGCAACACCATGGACCTCTCCGTCATCCCAGTGCTCCACCAGCTCAGCCATCTGCCGGTTGTTGTGGACCCAAGCCACGCCACCGGACGTTGGGAACTGGTAGCTCCCATGGCTTTGGGCGCCACCGCCTGCGGGGCCGATGGCCTCCTCATCGAGGTCCACAACGACCCCGAGCACGCCCTCTGCGACGGACCGCAGAGCCTCCGGCCTGAAAAGTTCGCCGCGCTGATGGAAAAAATCCGGGCCATTCAGCCCTACGCGGACCGGTCCTTCTCAGCCGCCCCCGCTGCGGCGGAATAGGAGCCGCCCATGATTCAGACAGTCGGCATTGTTGGTCTGGGCCTCATCGGCGGCAGCCTGGCGAAGGCCGTCCGCCGGTACACGGACTGCACCCTCTACGGCTACGACGCCTGCGGCGCGGTTCTCAGCCGCGCCCTGGACGAGGGCATAGCCTCCGCCGCCCTGACGCCGGACCGCCTCCCGGACTGCGATTTGGTGATTGCCGCGCTGTACCCGGAGGCCACGGTAGCCTACGTCACGGAACACCGGGAGCTGTTCCGCAAGGGCGGCCTGGTCATGGACTGCGGCGGCGTGAAGGGCGTTGTGTGCGGTCCGCTGGAGAAGGTCGCCCGGGAAGAAGGCTTCCACTTTGTGGGCGGACACCCTATGGCAGGCATTGAACGCTCCGGCTACGGCCACGCCTTTCCCGAGCTGTTCCAGGGCGCGTCCCTCATCCTCACCCCCTATCCGGATACGCCGCGAAGCTGCTTGGAGGAAATCTGGCAGTTCGCCCAAAAACTGGGCTTCAGCCATCTCCAGCCCTCCACGCCCCAGGAGCACGACCACATTATCGCGTATACCTCCCAACTGGCTCACGTGGTTTCCTGCGCCTATGTGGGCAGCCCCTCCGCCCCCAGCTTCCAGGGATTTTCCGCCGGGAGCTTCAAGGACATGACCCGGGTGGCAAAGCTTAACGAGGAGATGTGGACCGAGCTGTTTCTGGAGAACCGGGAGGCTCTGGTCCGGGAAATCGACACCTTGGTGGAGGAACTGGCGGCGTTTGCCTATACCATCCGCCGGGGAGACCGGGAAAATTTGAAAAATATGCTCCGCCGGGCGCGGGAAATAAAAGAAGCAATTGATAAAGACTGCTAAAGCAAACAACAGGAAGTGATTTTATGCCGGATACAATACAAACCGTAATGGTAAATGTCTCTGTTCCCTATCCCGTCCACACCGGCGGCGGACTTTTGGACCAAGCCGGCGCCGTCATCGCTAAAGCATTGGATTCCCGGCGGTGCGCGGTTGTCACGGACAGCAACGTGGGGCCTCTCTACGCCCAGCGGGTATGCCGTTCCTTGGAGGGAGCCGGATTTACTCCCCTCCTCTACACCTTCCCCGCCGGAGAGCAGAGCAAAAACCTGAATACCTACGGTAAAATTTTGGAGTTTTTTGCGGAAAACAAAATCACCCGTTCGGATTTCGCCATTGCTCTTGGCGGCGGCGTGACGGGGGATATGGCGGGCTTCGCCGCCGCTACCTATCAGCGGGGAATAGACTATATCCAAATACCCACCACGCTTCTGGCGGCGTCGGACTCCTCCGTAGGCGGCAAGACCGCTGTGGACCTGGAGGCCGGGAAAAATCTCGCAGGGGCCTTCCACCAGCCGCGTATGGTACTCTGCGACACAGATACTTTTAACACCCTCCCAGAGGAGGTTTTCGCGGACGGCGTGGCGGAAACCCTCAAACATGGTCTCATCGCGGACGCGGCGTTTTTCCGTTTTCTCATGGACGCGGACATCTGCCGGAACATTGGCGTGGTGGTTCGCCGGAACGTGGAAATCAAAGCCGCCGTGGTGGGAGAGGACGAGCGGGAGCGCGGCAGGCGTAAGCTCCTCAATTTCGGCCACACCCTGGGCCACGCCATTGAGAAATGCAGCGGCTATGCCGTCACCCACGGCCACGCGGTTGCCATTGGCATGGTCCTGGCCTCGCGGGCGGCGGAGCGGCTGGGCTTCAGCCCTGACGGAACCCTGGACGCGGTATTGGCGGCCTGCCGCCGGTTCCATCTCCCTGTGGAATGCTCCTACTCCGCCGCAGAGCTCTATGAAGCCGCGACCGGAGATAAGAAACGTTCCGGCGGCGCGATTGACGTGGTGGTTCTGGAAGAAATCGGAAAAGCCAAAACCATCCGGATGGATATGGACGGCCTGCGCCATTTCACGGAGTGCGCCCTATGAACCTGACCATTACGCCCGCCCGTCTGGCGGGAACCGTCGCGCCGCCGCCCAGCAAGTCCCAGGCGCACCGGTATCTGATTGCCGCCGCTCTGGCGGGAGAGGGCGCCGCAGTCCACAATCTGGCGGATTCTCAGGACATCCAGGCTACCCGGCGTTGTATGTCGGAATTGAAAACTTTTTGTAATCATTTGCCGCAGTTAGACTGTGGGGAATCCGGCTCCACCTTACGGTTTCTGATTCCGTTGGCCCTCGCTCTGCGGGGCGGGGGCGTGTTTACCGGACAGGGCAGGCTTATGGACCGTCCCCAAACGCCTTATTTCCAGCTTTTTGATGAAAAAGGAATTCGTTACCGTCAGGAAAATGGCGTTCTCACTGTGGAGGGCAGGCTGACGCCTGGGGTCTACCGCCTTCCCGGGAACATATCCAGCCAATTTGTCACCGGCCTGCTCTACGCCCTGCCCCTGCTGGACGGGGATTCAGAAATTATTCTCACCACCGCCCTGGAGAGCAGGAGCTACGTTGATATGACCCTGGAAGCTCTGGGGGCTTTTGGCGTGGAAGTCCTGTGGTCCGGCGAGAATATCCTATCCATCCCAGGCGGGCAGAAATACGTCCCGGCGGAGGTCCGGGTGGAAGCGGACTGGTCCCAGGCGGCCTTCTGGCTGGCGGCCAACTGCCTGGGCAGCGAGATTATTCTCAAAGACCTTAACAGCGGCTCCACACAAGGGGATCGGGCCGTCAGCCGCTGCGCCCAAATGCTCTCCAAACCCGGAAACCTGGAAATTTCTCTCTCCGATTGTCCCGACCTGGGCCCGCCTCTGGCGGCAATGGCGGCGGTGCGGCAGGGCGGCACCCGGCTCGTCAACGCCGCGCGGCTGCGTATAAAGGAGAGCGACCGGCTGGCCGCTATTACCGCTGTTCTGAACGCGATGGGAGCGGAAGTGGAGGAATTCCCCGACAGCCTCTCTATCCGGGGGAAAGACGGTCTCGCGGGAGGCTGTACCGTGGACTGCCGCAATGACCACCGCATCGCCATGATGGCCGCCGCTGCCGCCACCCGCTGCCGGGAACCGGTGACGCTGCTGGGGGCGGAGTGCGTAGCCAAATCCTACCCTGATTTCTGGAAACACTACCGCCTGTTAGGAGGAATCGCTCATGAATACCTTGGGGAATAAACTAAAGGTCACCGTGTTCGGGCAGTCCCACGCGGAGGCTATCGGCTGTGTGGTAGAGGGCCTGCCCGCCGGTTTCGCGCCGGACATGGAGCGGACCGCCGCTTTCATGGCCCGCCGGGCCCCAGGCCGGAACGCCTGGTCCACCAACCGCAAGGAGGGCGACGTCCCGGAACTTCTCTCTGGACTGGTAGATGGAAAAACCTGCGGCGCGCCCATTGCCATGTTCATCCGCAACAGCGACCAGCACAGCAGGGATTACAGCGGTCTTAAGCGAACCCCGCGCCCCTCCCACGCCGACTACACCGCCTTAGTCAAATACGGCGGCAGCTACGACGTCAGGGGCGGCGGACAGTTTTCCGGACGGCTGACCGCCCCGCTGTGCTTCGCGGGAGCCTTGGCTTTGCAAGTTCTGGAGACCAGGGGCGTAACTGTGGCGGCCCATATCAGCCAGGCCGGCGGCGTTTACGATACCGCGCCGGACTTCGCCGCCGTGAGCCGGGAGGACCTGTCCGCGCTGCTGAAAAAGCCCTTCCCCGTGTTCAGCGATAACGCGGGCATTCAGATGCGGCAGGCCATCGAAGCGGCACGTATGGATGCGGATTCCGTGGGCGGAGCCGTCCGCTGCTTCGCCCTGGGACTGCCCGCCGGAGTGGGAGACCCCATGTTTGGCGGGATGGAAAACCGTCTGGCGGCGGCGCTCTTCGGAATTCCCGCTGTGCGGGGGGTATCTTTCGGCACAGGCTTCGCCGCCGCCGGAATGCGCGGCAGCCAGCATAACGACCCCTTTGTCATGGACGGCGGCCGGGTGGCAACCCGCACCAACCACGCGGGCGGCATACTGGGGGGCATCACCACCGGAATGCCCCTGGTGGTGAACGCCGCCATAAAGCCCACCGCCTCTATTGCCCTGCCCCAGGACACGGTCGACCTGGAGACCAGGACAAACGCCGCGCTCACCGTTCACGGGCGGCACGACCCCTGTATCGTTCCCCGTGCCGTACCGGTGGTGGAGGCCGTGACGGCGTTGGTTTTGCTGGACATGCTTTTAGAAAACGCCTGAAAAGGCATAAAGAATGCAGGAGGATAACACAAAATGGAGTTACAAGACTACCGGGAGCGCCTGGACCAGATTGACGGGCAGCTGGCAGAGCTGTTCAAGCAGCGCATGGAGACCGTTAAACTGGTGGCGGACTACAAAAAAGAGCACAACACCCCCGTTTACGCCGCCAACCGCGAGCGGGACATCCTCTACCGGGTCACAGGCCTATGCGGCCCGGAATTGGAGGAGTACACAAAAATTCTGTACAGCACGCTGCTGGAGCTGAGCCGGGACTACCAGGAGGGCCGTCTTTCCACCGGCGGGTCTCCTCTGTGCCAGAAAATCATGGCTTCCGCGGAAGCGGCGGCGCAGTTCCCCAGCCGGGCCGTGGTGGCCTGCCAGGGCATTGAGGGGGCATACTCCCAGCTGGCCTGCGATAAAATGTTCTCTCTGCCCCAAATTATGTACTGCAACCGTTTTGAGGGGGTGTTCCGCGCCGTGGAAACCGGTATGTGCCGCTACGGCATCCTGCCGGTAGAAAACTCCTCCGCCGGTTCCGTCACAGAGGTCTACGACCTGATGGAGAAATACAACTGCAAAATTGTCCGCAGTCTGAGACTGAAAATTGAGCACTGCCTTCTGGCCCGTCCGGGGGTGAAGCTGACCGGCGTGAAGGAGGTTGTGGCCCACGAGCAGGCCTTGGACCAGTGCAGCGAATTCCTGAAGAGCAACAATATAAAGGTCACCGTATTCAGCAATAACGCCGCGGCCGCTCAGTACGTCTCCGAGAGCGGGCGGGACGATATCGCCGCCATCGCCTCCGAAAACTGCGCCGGGCTCTACAGTCTGGAGGTCCTCTCCCGGCGGGTAAGCAATACGGACCACAACTACACCCGTTTCATCTGCATCTCCAAGGAGCTGGAGATTTTTGAGGGAGCCAACAAAATCACTTTTGTGGCTTCCGCCAGCCACCGGCCCGGCTCGCTGTACAGCCTCCTGGCCAAGTTTGCCACCAGGGGCCTGAATATCAGCAAGCTGGAGAGCCGTCCCATTCCGGGAAAGGATTTTGAGTTCCGTTTTTATTTCGATGTGGACGCTTCTGTCCGCAGCCGCGACACCCAGACTATCCTCAGCCAGTTGGAGAAGGAAGATTTCTTCACCTTCCTTGGGGCCTACAGCGAGGTAAGCTGATGGAGTACGGACTTTTAGGGGAAAAGCTCGGCCACAGCTTCTCCCCTCAGATTCACGAGGCCCTGGCGGGTTACCGCTACCAGCTTCTGCCTACGCCCCCGGAGGCGGTAGAGGAGCTCTTCCGGCGGCGGGATTTCAAGGGTCTTAACGTTACCATCCCCTATAAGCAAACCGTTATTCCCCTGTGCGGCGAGGTGGACCCCGCCGCACAGGCCATCGGCGCGGTAAACACGGTAGTAAACCGGGACGGGAAGCTTTTTGGTTATAATACGGATATGGACGGCCTGATCTACCTGGCCCGCCGGACCGGGATTGCTATGGAGGGGAAAAAGGTCGTCATTCTGGGCAGCGGCGGCACCAGCCGCACCGCCCAGGCCGCCGCTCTGGCCATGGGCGCGGCGGAAACGGCTGTGATTTCCCGTCGCGGAGAGGATAACTACGAAAATCTCTCCCGCCACGTGGACGCCCAAGTAATAATCAACACTACTCCTGTGGGAATGTTTCCTAACTGCGGTGTCTCCCCAGTAGATTTGGATGCGTTTCCCCGCCTGGAGGGGGTGCTGGACGTGGTCTACAACCCCTTGCGCACCGCCCTGCTCATGGAAGCGGAGGCGCGGCGGCTTCCATGCTCCTGCGGGCTGCCCATGCTGGTAGCCCAGGCAAAACGGGCTGCGGAGCTTTTTACTGGCACAACAATCCCTGATATCCGGCTGGAACAGGTCATCGCCAGTCTGACCGCGCAAGTCCGGAATGTGGTCCTTATTGGAATGCCAGGCTGCGGCAAAAGTACCGTTGGACGGCTGCTGGCCCAACGGCTGGGGAAGGAATTCCTGGATCTGGACCAGCTGATTGAGGAGAAAGCCGGAAAGTCCATTCCCGAGATTTTTGCGCAGGAAGGGGAAGCGTACTTCCGGGCGCTGGAGTCCCAGGCGGCAAAAGAGGCCGGGGCCCGCACCGGCTGTGTCCTCAGCACTGGCGGCGGGATTGCCGTCCGGGACGAGAACTATCTCCCGCTCCACCAGAACGGCGTCATCGTCCACTTGAAGCGGGACCTTGACCTGCTGCCCAAGGATGGACGCCCTGTATCCCAACGCACCGGCCTCCATACGCTTTGGGTCCAGCGGAAGCCGCTGTATCTTTCCTTCGCGGACCTGACCGTAGAGAACAACCGGCCGGTGGAGGAGACCGTAAGCGAAATTGAAGAGGAGTTGAACGCGCTATGAAGCTGCTGTTTCTCAACGGTCCCAATCTGAACATGCTGGGCATCCGGGAGCCGGAGATCTATGGCCAGGAGACCTACAGGGATTTGGAAAAATATATCCAGAACTTCTGTGTGAAGCTTGGCATTCAGTGCGAGATTTTCCAGTCCAACCACGAGGGGGCTTTGGTCGACGCCATCCAGGCCGCCTATGGGAAGTTTGACGGCATCGTCATCAACCCCGCCGCCTACACCCACACCAGCGTGGCCCTCCTGGACGCCCTGAAGGCCGTGGCCCTTCCAGCCGTGGAGGTCCACCTCTCCGACGTAAGCCGGCGGGAGGACTTCCGCCAGATTTCCTATGTTCGCGCGGCCTGCCAGAGAACCTACGCCGGGCACGGCTTCCAGGGCTACCGGCTGGCGGCGGAATTCCTGTTGGAACAGGAAAAGAAATAACCTTTCCCGCCCCCTTCACATACAATGGCCTAGTAAAGGAGGCTGTTGCTATGGAAAACACCACCACCGCCGGAGGCCAGAGCGTGCCCACCGCATATGACTACCGCATATACGACCGCATTTGGCAGCGGGTGTCCCCGGACCTGAACCCCTATCCCGACGTCCGCGCCGCAGCGGATGCCGGAGATACCGCCATTCCCGCGCCGCAGGAGCAGGTCCCCGCGCCCGCCGCCCCTGCCGTACCTGTTCCCGCCCAGGAGGGCGGCGGAGAGCCGGAACTCCCCGGCGCGGAACGAAATCCCTGCTGTATGGGAACGGAAGCCCAGGAATCCCTGGAGGTGTTGGAGGGCTTTATCGAGGAGGAGCTGGCGGAACGCCGCTGCTGTTTGGCTATGGCCTGCCGGTTCCGGAACCAGAGCGCGGTGAAGCTCTTCCGGCGCATCGCCGCCGAGAAGCAGGCCGCGGCACGGGAGCTGGGCAGCGCATACTATCTGATTACCGGCTCCTGCTACACCCCCGCTATTTCAGTGGAACATTTGCAGTGGGCGGGGCTGGCAGAGGCCCTGCGGAGCTGCTACCACCAGGAAGCCTGTAACGGTTTCAACTACCAGCGGGCGGCGGACGAGACCACAGACCCATGTCTGGAAAAGCTGTTCGCCCGCCTCGGCGGGCAGTCCTACCGCCGGGCGGAGGAAATCATGGCTCTGCTGGCGCGGCTGCTCTGTTAGGCGGCTGTACATACATCAAAATTTATCCCGCAATACAGGGGGGATGGCTGGACCATCTCCCCGCTTTTCAGGAGGATATCTATGGCGCACAAAAGACAAAAGCTTCTCTATCTGGCCAAGCTCTTCAAAGAGAAGACCGACGAGGAGCATACAGTTGGTGTCAACGACATGATTGAATATCTGGCCCGGCAGGGCATCCACGCCGAACGCAAGGCTATTTATGAGGACCTAGAGCTGCTGCGGGAGATCGGTATGGATATTGTTCATGTTAAAACCAAAACCCACAACTACTACTTGGGCCAGCGGGATTTTGAGCTGCCGGAGCTGACGCTGCTCATTGACGTGGTACAAGCCTCCCCTTTTCTGACCGCAAAAAAGAGCATGACTCTGATTCGCAAGCTGACGCGTCTGGCCAGCGAGGCCCAGGCCGGACGCCTGCGCCGCCAGGTATACGTGCTCAACCGTGTGAGAACGCAAAATGAGCAGCTGTATTACAACATAGACGGCATTCACGAGGCTCTTAACGAGAATAAGTGCATCCAGTTCCGTTACTTCGACTGGACCGCCAACGGCAAGCGCAGTTACCGCCACGGCGGAAAGTACTATACGGAGTGTCCGGCGGCTCTGTGCGTGGACCGCAACTACTACCTCATCACGTACCGGCAGGAGGAGCAAAAATTTATTCATTTCCGGGCGGACCGAATCAGCGCCCTGCGGGTGATTGAGCAGGAGCGGCCCGATCTGCCCGAAGACTTTGACCCCGCCAGCTATGTGCGAAACATCTTTGACATGCACAGCGGGGATACGCAGCGCGTCACCCTGCGGCTGGAGCGCCGCCTGCTGAACGCGGCCATGGACCGCTTCGGCCGGGAGGCCGCTTATCTGGAAAATCCCGACGGCACGGTAAATGTCACCGCCGAGGTGGAAGTCAGCCCCACATTTCTCAGCTGGGTGCTGTGCTTCGGCAGCGCGGCATCCATTCTCAGTCCCGATTCTGCCCGGGAGGACCTGCAAAAGCTGGCGCGGGATGCGTTGGCACAGTACGAGTGACCAATTTTTCCTTATTTTGCAGCATTTGCGGGAAATTAACAGGAATGCTTCCGGCGCGGACCGCCGGAAAACCGCACACATAACAAGCCGCTTTTTGCCAGCCGTTTTTTTTCATCGTTTCCCCCTCTTTTGCCCATACTAGCGGCAAGAGAGGAGTGCTGTTTTTATGTATGAAACAACAAAATCCGCCGCCAAAAACCGGCTGCGCTTTGAAAAATCCCCCTATCTTCTTCAGCACGCGGAAAATCCTGTAGACTGGTATCCCTGGGGCCAGGAGGCCTTCGACGCCGCCCGGCGGGAGGATAAACCCATTTTCCTGTCCACCGGCTACTCTACCTGCCACTGGTGCCATGTTATGGGCCGGGAATCCTTTGAGAACCCGGAAGCCGCGCGGGTCCTGAATGAGAGCTTCATTTCTATTAAGGTAGACCGGGAGGAGAGACCCGATGTGGACGCCATCTATATGGCCGCCTGTCAGGCCCTCTCCGGCTCCGGCGGCTGGCCCCTGTCCATCCTCATGACCCCGGACCAGGAGCCCTTTTGGGCTGGAACCTACCTGCCTGTCCGGGGCCGGGGCGGCCAGCTGGGCCTTGTGGAGCTGCTGGAGGAGGTGGCCCGCCTTTGGAGAGGCAAGGAACGACGGCAGCTGCTGGACTTGGGCAGCCAGGTGGCCCGGCATATCGCCCGGCGGGACGAGTCCCATCCGGCCTCGCCGGACCGCGCCCTGCTCCGCGCCGCTACCGGCCAGCTCAGCCGCATCTTTGACCGCCAGAACGGCGGCTTCGGGGGCGCCCCCAAGTTCCCTCAGCCCCACGACCTGCTGTTTCTGATGGCGTACGCCCGGCGGGAGGAGGATCAGACTGCCTGGGAAATGGCAGTGACTACCCTGAACCAGATGGCCCGGGGCGGAATTTTTGACCAAATCGGCGGGGGCTTCTGCCGCTACAGCACAGACGCGGGCTGGCAGGTGCCCCACTTTGAGAAGATGCTCTACGACAACGCCCTGCTGGCCTACGCGTATCTGGAGGCTTTTGCCCGGACCGGGCGGCACTACTATCGGGAAATCGCCTGCCGGACGCTGGATTATGCCCTGCGGGAGCTTCGACTGCCTGGAGGAGGCTTCGCCTGTGGACAGGACGCGGACAGCTCCGGCGAGGAGGGACGGCGGTATCTTCTGTCCCGGGCAGAGGTGTGCGGCGTTCTGGGGAAGGACGCCGGGGAACGGTTCTGTAACTGGTACCACATCCCCTCCCAGGGGGAGCGGGTCCCCAACCTGCTCTTTGAACCCCAATACGACCTCGCCTGGACGTATTTCTCCCCATACTGCGGGCAGCTGGAGGCGTACCGCCGCCGGTGGCCCCTTCATCGGGACGACAAGGTCGTAACCAGCTGGAACGCCATGATGATTGCCGCTCTGGCAAAGGCCTATCAGGTCTTGGGGGAGGCCAAATACCTCCAGGCCGCCGCTTCGGCCAGACTATTCCTGAAAACCCGGCTGACAGCCCCCGATGGCCGTCTTTACCTGCGCTGGCGGGACCGGGAGGCCGCTGTGGACGGTCAGCTGGAAGACTACGCTTTTTACTGCTGGGCCTTGCTGGAGCTGTACCAAGCCAATTTCTCTGTCTCCTGCCTGAAGGAGGCAACGGAGCTGGCGGACAAGATGCGCGAGCTCTTCTGGGACGGCGGCTGGGGAGGGTTTTTTCACACGCCCGCTGGGGGCGAACGGCTGATTGCCCGGCAGAAGGACTCTTGCGACAGCGCCATTCCCTCCGGGAACGCTGTGGCGGCATTGGCTCTGGCCCGGTTGGGCCGCCTGACGGGCGAACCCCGGTTTCGGGCTCTGGCGGAGCGTCAGCTGGACTGGCTGGCCGGAGAGGCCAAGGAATCCCCTGCCGCCAGATGCTTCTCGCTGCTGGCGATGATGGAGGAGCTGTACCCCACAAGGGAGCTGGTCTGCGTATCCAGCGGGGAGACGCCCCAGTGGCTGGCAGGCGTTTGCGAAGAATATGGGATTGCGGCTCTGGCAAAAACGCCGGATAACAGCCGTGCGCTGGAACGAATCGCCCCCTTTACCGCCGCCTACCCCCTGCCGGAGGACGGCGTACAGATGTATTTGTGCCAGGAAGGCCGGTGCGCGGCGGCGGTGGATAGTCTGGCGGAACTGCGCAGGCTTCTGGCGGAAAACCGGCAGCCCGTTTAACCGGAAACTCCGGAAAGGCTCTTGCTTTTCCTCCCTTCTTTCGCTATAATGGAAAATAGGTGAAAGATTGGAGGTTTTTTCCTATGATTCTCAAAAACGGTACTATTCACGACGCGGTGAACCCCCAGCCCTACGAGGCCGACATCGCCCTGCGGGACGGGAAAATCGCCGCCATTGGCCCCAACCTCGCCCCCCTGGAGGGTGAGGAAATGATCGACCTCTCTGGAAAGCAGGTCTACCCCGGCTTTGTGGACGCCCACAGCCACTTGGGCTTGGACGGCTACGGCAAAGGTATGGAGGGCATCGACTATAACGAAATGGGGGATATCGTCTCAGCCCAATTGCGGGGCATCGACAGCTTCAACCCCCAGGAACAGTCCATTGGCATGGCGCTGGCGGGCGGCGTGACCACCGCAGGCGTTGGCCCCGGCAGCGCGAATGTTCTGGGCGGAACCTTCTTCGCTGTGAAAACCTGGGGAAACTGCGTGGACGACATGGTAGTGCGCAACCCTGTGGCTATGAAGTGCGCTTTCGGCGAGAATCCCAAGCGCTGCTACAGGGAAAAGGGCGACTCCGCACGGATGACCACCGCCGCAAAACTGCGCGATATGCTTTTCCAGGCCCGGGACTACCTGATGCGCAAGGAGGCCGCCGGAGACGACGTCCTTAAGCAGCCCAAGTTCGATATGAAGATGGAGGCTCTGATTCCGGTGCTGAAAGGGGAGATTCCCCTGAAAGCTCACGCCCACCGCGCCGACGACATCTGCACCGCCATCCGCATTGCCCGGGAATTTGGCGTGAAGCTGACTCTGGAGCACTGCACCGAGGGCCACCTGATTGTGGACGAGCTGGTGCGGGCCGGGTATCCGGTCGCTGTGGGGCCCACCCTGGGCAACGCCACCAAGCTGGAGCTGCTGCACAAGACCTTTGAGACCCCCGGCATCCTGTCCAAGGCTGGCTTGCAGGTGAGCATCATCACCGACCACTCCGTAATCCCCCAGCAGTACCTCTCCCTGTGCGCCGGTTTGGCGGTCAAGGCCGGAATGGACCCCTTCGCGGCTCTTCAGGCCATTACCATTAATCCGGCAAAGCATCTGGGCATTGCGGACCGCGTGGGCTCCCTGGAAGTGGGGAAGGACGGCGATGTAGTGGTTGCCAACGGCGACCCCATGGTCAGCGATACCCGTGTCCTGCATGTGTTCCTCAACGGCAAGTTGGTTGTCTGATTCCAATCATAAAAGAACGGCTGGCGGTGTGATAACTGCCAGCCGTTCCTTATGGATTTCTAAACGCCCGGCGCGGACAACGCCGCAGCCTTTTCCCTTTTTCCCGCTCCGGCCTGGGTAAGCCTGCGGCAGCAGTGGAAATAGGCGGGTACCAAAAATACATCCGCCAGAATCCACGCGGCGGGAGAGGCGAAGCAGGCGGCGGTAAAGCCGTACAACGGCACCAGAAACGCCAGGCCTGCCCGGGCCGCCATCTCAAAAATCCCCGCCACCGTAGCAAGGGGCGCAAAGCCCATGCCCTGAATCATAAACCGGATGATATTCACCAGCGACAGCGGGAAGTAAAACAGCACGTTGGTGAGCAGATACTTCCTCGCCAGGGGAAGCAGAGACACGCTGCCCGCATCCAGAAACAGCATGTTCAGCGGATTGGAAAACACCGCCAAGACCGCCAGCGATACGGCTGAATAGACCGCTCCCAGAATCACGCAGGCCCGGATTCCCTGATGAAGGCGGTCCCATTGGGCCGCTCCGGCGTTCTGACCGCCGTAGGTTGCCATCGTACAGCCCATGGCGTCGAAGGGACAGCAGAAAAACATGGATACCTTGGTGGCGGCGGTGACGGCGGTGACGTAGGCTGTACCCAGGCCGTTGACGGCGGTCTGTATCATGACGCTGCCAATGGCGGTGATGGAGTACTGGAGGCCCATGGGCAGACCCATGACGCAGAGTTCCTTCGCTCTGTGGGTATCCCACCGCCAGTCCCCCTGTTCCATCCGCAGAACCGGGTAGCCGCGTACCATCCGCAGCAGGCATCCCGCCCCAGCCAGAGCCTGGGAAATGACGGTAGCCAACGCCGCGCCGAATACGTCCAGATGGAACACCAGAATGAATATCACATCCAGGACAATATTGACCAGGGAGGCCGCAATCTGCCACATGACCGGTGTGCGGCTGTCCCCAAGGGCGCGAAGAACCCCCGCGGTAAAATTATAGAGGAAGCAGGCCGGAAGTCCCACAAAAATGGTGAGAATATAGCTGTAGGCCCGCTGGTAGATGTCCGCCGGGGTGTTCATGCCTGTAAGAATGACGTTGCAGAGGAGCGTTGTCAGGAGAGTCACAACCGCGCCAAAAATGACGCAGAGCCATACGCCCATCGTGACATTGCGGCGCAGCTCCTGATGGTCCCCGGCGCCGAACTGCTGGGCCACCGGAATTGTGAAGCCGCCGCAGATACCGGCGCAGAAGCCGATTACCAGGAAATTGATGGAGCCCGTGGAGCCTACCGCCGCCAGGGCCGCACCGCCGAGGGTCTGGCCCACAATAGCGGTGTCCGCCACGTTATAAAGCTGCTGGAACAGATATCCGAACAGAACCGGGATACCAAAGCTGAGAATCAGCCGCATGGGACTGCCCTTTGTCAAATTTTTTGTCATGGCGCGTTACCTTTCAGAGATTCAACTTGCTTAACGGCTTTCGCCGGAAGCTTTAGCTGATTATAAACGTTTCTCAAAAAAACGCAAGCGTCATTTTGGCGAAGTTTGCGAAAGGGGAGGCGGCGCCCTTGTGCAAGATGGAAAAATTCCGGCCGCCAATTGCAATCTCCGGTACAGCCCGCCGCCGTACCGGAGATTGTAAACTATTTTTCAGGGAAATATTTCTCCGCAAAGGGAACCCGCTCCACCTGAAAGGCTTTTCCCCGCAGGTACTCCAGACACCCCGCGTCTGTGGGAAAATCAAAGCGCAGATAACAGCTGTAGAGCGCCTGCCGGGTCTCGCCGTAGCGGCGGTTCACGCCGCCCTGTCCATACTTGCCGTCTCCCAGCAGCGGATGTCCGGCGGCGGCAAAGGAGGCCCGGATTTGATGCGTACGTCCTGTGAGCAGCTCCGCTTCCACCAGACTGAGGCCGCCGCGGCTCTGTAAGGTCCGGTAGTTTGTCACAGCGGAACGCGCCCCGGGAACTGGATGGCGATAGACCGTCACCTGCTTTTTTTCCTCGTCCTTGAGCAGAAAAAACTCCAGCCGGCCCTCCGGCGGTGTCATCCTCCCCAGGACGGCGCAGAGATACTTTTTCGTAATCTCCCGGTCCCGGACCTTGGCGGTAAGCACCCGAAGAGCCTCCGCCGTTTTGGCGGCGATGACGATACCGCCGGTGTTGCGGTCAATGCGGTTGCAGAGGGCCGGGGCAAAGGCATTTTCCCACTTCGGGTTCCACTCCCGCTTCTGGTAGAGGTAGGACTGGATGTGGTTGATGAGGGTGTTGACTTTCTCCGTCTCACCGGCGTGGACCACCATACCCGGCCGTTTGTCCACCAGGAGAATATTTTCATCCTCGTAGACGATCTCCAGCTTGGGCTGGAAGAGCGTGAGGAAGAGGTTGTCCTCCCGGGGCTGGTCGAAAAATTCGTCGTTGATGTAAAGCTGGAGCACATCCCCCTCCTGAAGCCTCTGGTCCCGCTGGCACCGTCCGCCGTTGCACTTCACACGCTTGATACGGATGTATTTTTGCAGCAGGGCGGGCGGCAGCAGGGGCATGGCTTTGGAGAGGAAGCGGTCCAGCCGCTGTCCGGCGTCGTTTTTTCCAATGGTGAGTTCACGCATAGAAGGTTCCTCTCCCCCGGCGGTCCGGTCAGGATTTACTGGTGCAGCCAGGACGCTCTTCCTCCCAACGGTCAGAAAAGGCGCTGCGATTCTGCTTGTAGACCCGCTCCAGGTCCTCTGTGTAGCCGATGACCACTCCCGGCAGGGAGACGCTGATGGCCTCCAGAAGCCGCTGAACCTGCTCCTCCTTCATGGCCAGGGTGTACTGTTTGCCATCCATGGTGCGCAGAATCGCGGCATAGGTTTTTCCAGAGGGAATACCGTTGGTGCGGTGCTGGGTAGTGCTCTGGTAGGCCCAGACGACATCCCAGGGGCGCAGGAGAATGCTGTCCGCGTTATGGACAAAATATACGTACTCCGAGCCCATCCGCACGCCGGAAACCGGCTCCGTCAAATCGTAGAAGCGCGCAGCCCGCTCAGCCGCAGACTCAAAGTCGCCCATAGCGGAGAGCTTGGCCTTGACCTGCTTCTGGTAACCGCCGGTTAGGGCCTTGACGAGGGGGAAGATTCCCAGAATCAGCAGGATGATGGAGCCGATGAAAATACAAATCTGTGCGGCGACGGGCCGTCCGTCAATGCGGTTGACGTCCAGATAATAGGGCAGCATGATAGACTCCAGCTCCGCGTCGCCCTCGGCCAGATCCATGTAATACCCCTTTTCCTCGCTGTCCATGGCCCTGATAGAGCCCTTGACATGCAGAACGGGTATGTCCTCCTCGGGCAGCTTTCCGTCAAAATACTTCTCACAGGCGTCCATCATTGCGTTCGCCTCGTCCAGCCGGTCCTTGTGTACGGACAGACCCATGAACAATTCCTCGTCAAAGTCCACCAGGTACTGGATTCCCGTGGTTTCTGCGTTGTAACGGTTCTCGCCGTACAGCTCTTCTAAGTAAGGGGTATAGAAGAGGTAGATATCGTCCTCCACATAAGCTCCCTCCATGGTTTCGGGAGTCAGGTCCGCCAGCGTCTTGGGGGAGAGCATTCCAAACAGTTCCCAGCAGTGGAAGTACACGAACACGCCCACCGCCAGGGCGAAAAACAGAACAATCCGGAACGCCACCTTTTTCAGGCTGTCCATACGCAGCCGCTTGAGCCATTCCATAGAATATCCCTCTCTTTTCTGTATACTTTTATAAGAAAATGTTCGTCAGCATGTGGGAAAACGCACGTTGTCCCAGCGCGTTTTTTAAGTTCTTTGGGACTGCTTTTGGTCAAGAAAAAGTAGGGCGGGATCGCTCCCGCCCTGTTGAGTTGTGTATTTAGTCCAGAATTTCCATCAGCTTGCCGCAGCAGAAGGGAATGGGTTCCCCTGCCTTGACATGCTGTGTTTTATTGCAGGTAACGCAGTAGACATCCGTATCATAGGGTGCGCGAATCTCGGGGATAGCGTCAGCCTCTTCTTTGGTCAAACCGTCAATGCGGAACTGGGCGGTCTTATTCTCCGTGGGGATATAGACACCCAGAGGCTCCAGACGCTTGTTTCCTCCTACACAGTTACCCATCTTAACCCAGAGAGCCTCCAGCTCGGCGGCTTCCGCCGCGTGCTCCGGAGTAATCTCCACAATATCCTTGTTAATGCGGATTTTCATGGCAAATCTCCTTTTTTTCAGCAGACCATATCTGCCAGCATTAGCCGAAAACCCGCTCCGGCAGGTTCACAAAGGCCGCTCCGTGGACAGCCGCCTTGGTCTAGCTGGTCTTTCCAGCAGCGGTACTGTTTTCGGCTGTTATTGCTAACCATTATAGCACAGCGTATGGGAAAAGTCAATTCCTTTGCCGTCCGTGCTGCGGGGACTCAACCCGCATCTCCAGGTTCTTCTTGGTACTGTCAGCCACCACCTCGCCCAGCAACTCGGCGAACTTGGCGGCGTGCCCGGCCTCCTCATATGGAAAATATTCAAAGAAAAATTCGTCAGAGGCAAGCCTTTTGGCATACAGTTAACGTAGTTTAGCCCCAACCATCAAAGATTCTTAATATGCACCGGCATATTTCAAAATCTGATATTGCTCTTGAGGCTGTACCCCTTCAATGCGGGCTCCAGCGCATTTCAATTCCAAATGGTATACTGCATCTGCACCGAGGTGTTCCGCGCCACTGGACGCATAGCGGACAATTGCCCCGGCCGAAGCTGCGGCATACGCTCTTCCTGCGGCATCGACCGCGATATTTTTAACCGGTTTTTCACAGTCGGTGATCTCGCCTCCCGGCACAAAATCCCACTGTCCGGTTGTTTGGTTAAAAGAGACATAGAACCGCTCTACGCAGCCCTGCTCATCTCCAGACAATATAATTCCCGTTGTATCAGAACGGGCGGATGCACATAAACAGGATATCCGTCTTAAATGAGGATAAATTGTAGATGCTGGGCTTTTACCAGATAAATCAACCAGTTCCAGCTCCTTATGGTCGCATTTCAACAGGGTACGGCCGGTAAAGCGGCGGTCAGCGTCCTCCGAGGCTTTTTGAGAAGATGGTCCCTCGCTGTCCCAAAGCACTTGGGCCAGATCATCCCGGCCGATTTTGGTTTTGAATTCCTGCAGGCTGATACTGTCCGTTCCAAACTCCTGCATACAGAGAGCTAGCCGCTCTAACATGCGGAACATACGTGAGCGGACCGCTGTTGGCGATGTGTGATTCCTCTCCAGTTCCAGATGGTACTCATAGCTGCGGGCCAGCGTTTGTTCTGCGTAGTCCTGATAGATGTCCACCATGTCCATCGCATGAATCTTTTTATTGTCCAACTGCGCCTCGATCATATTGAGAAACAGCGGTTTTGCCGCCAAGCCGATCAAATCATGTGTCGTCCTGATTTTTTCCAGATTGGCTCTGCGTTCCGGGGAATTGGCCATTCGCTCCAAACAGGCCAGACGGTCTTCCAGCGGTATAGGGGCCATATGTAGCACTAAAGGCTGGTGCAGGGCCTCCAGAACGCGGTCCCGGACACAGTCAGTATGGCCATCCATCTTTCTGGATGTGACGAGTACCTTGCAGCCGGCGAATTGCGTGAGCAAATGCTCCAGCCGGATCAAGTTGTCCAGCACTGACGAATCGCTCATATCCAGGGACATCTCGTCCAATCCGTCTAACAGGATGAAAAATCTGTAGTTGGTTTCCAGCTTCACTTGGTTCCACAACGCTATGTCGGCATCAAATTCTTTGAGCCGCTCCTCCAAAAATTGGCGACCGTCTTTGCCGCTGCTCAGTGTTTGCAGAGAGAACCGCAGGGGAATCCACCCGGTTTCCGGGGAACGCAAAAACCGCTCCGCCACATACCTGGCCAAGATGTAGGTAAAAAAGCTCTTGCCATCGCCAAAGTCGCCCCATAAAAGGGCATAAAAGCTGTCCTCCCGTTCGAGCCATTTCAAGATATACTCCTCTGCGGAGCCATCAATGAGCTGCCCGCCCCCATCCAACAGCCTTGACGGAGCACGGTTGGGGTAAAATCTTCTGTAATTCTGAAGGGAAACTGCATCTAACTCTGAATGGGTTAGCATCCATTTTGGATCATGCAAATACCTTCTCCAAGCCAGCGGGAGGTGCGGCACTGGAACCAGTTTATCCTTCCAATCTTTTAGAATTGCGCTGCGTTCTTCATTTGTTAACTCTGGCGGGTCGGAGGCGTAGAATTGCCTGTATAAGTCGGGAAATAGTCCAAATAACTGGTCTATACCATTGTCTGGCGTCCAAAACTGGATATCTAAAATGGGATACCACTTGTCGGTTGCCAGCCACTTCTGATACGCCCTGTTTAACGTGTTGCTGGCCGTACTATTGGGTGAGAGCAAAATCCAATGATCTATGATGCGATTCATATCCTGTGCGGAGGACAGTTTTGCGCTGACGTCTGCTTCTGGAATCGGATTATTTTGATAGTCTTTACATTCTAATAGGCAGGTGGTCTCAACACCGAAAGCATCCTGATATGTAAATAAGATATCGAAGCCATATTGGAAACCGTTGTGCTGACGGTGCAAATCCTTCAGTTCTACCTCATCACTCAGGTCAAACAGTTTGCGGACCAGTTGATAAGCAGCCTGTTCCAGCCGAGCGCCCCGTTGCTGGGGCGTTTCGTCAACGTGCGCCACTGGAACAGGCAGGGGACCCTACACCGGCGCTGGCTCTCGGTCTGGTCTTTCGGTGTGCCCGTCTCCTGCTCGCGCAACGGAGTCAAGACAATCCACTTCCTTCCAGACACACGCAGAATCCTGAGATAAGATACACCACAGATCACTTTTCCAAGCCAGCAGGCTCTCATGCTGCGCCCAATATTCAGCTCTATGGGCAGGGGACATATTGGCAGGGAACAAAAATGCCAGCTGGTTGGATAGGCGCTCTCCCTCTTCGGGTGACGCAACTGATATCTGAGCAAGAAGTGTCTCGATCTTGTGATACTCATGGCCATACAGTGTATCCGTCAACTGCTTCCGCAGGGCACGCAGCTTTCTATCAGACTGTGATGACAGAGCAGATGGGTGTTCTTCATGGAACAGGGCCTGCTCCGTCTCCTTCAGCAGTTTCCTGTGGTCATAGAAATCCACCAATCGACCGGCTTTCTGACCCATGGCCAGCGTGGCCAGAATAGAAAGCGTTGTAAAACGGTCTATCCGCTTTACGAGATAGACGGTGTCAACAGATAAATTGTAAATGACTGCCGTGCATATGATAAACATACCGGGAAAGCGCGCCCCATCCCACTTGGATTCCTTTGGAAGCTGCCGATACAGTTTCACATCTTGTTGGGAGCTTCTAAATAAATATGGCACATGGATTCGGATCCGTTCCGCGCCTAAGGAGGGCTGTAGTTTGACGAAAAGGGAAAGCGCGTCCCCTATATCGCTGCAGAGCAGCATAGCGCTGGTTTTTTGTTTATGTTCCCGAACGGTGATCCAGTCCGCAATTTGCTGCGTCTGGCTGGATAAGTCCTCCGGACGGGCCAGAACTTGCTGATAAAATATTTTCTTGACCGCCCTGTCCTGCAATGCCTGCGTATAGGAATAGGCGTATATCACCGGGCCGAACTCTTGGAGCAGTTGAACAGGGGGCGCACAATCTATCGTCAGGCCAAGAATGGCGGCATTTGGAAAATATCTGCCAATAGAAGAGTATATGTGTTTCCAATTACGGCGGGCGGCCGTTTCCACGATTAGCAGGAGGGGATAGGAAAAAGAATCGATTATTCCGGAATTTTTAAGCGTGGAAAAACCGCTGTTCCAGCCGGGGAGACTGTGTATCGAAGCGACGGTGATGCTGCCCGGCATGTGAACCTCGGACATCAGCTCAGAAAGTGAGCCAGCCAATTGGGCAGGATGGGATTCGCCTAAAATCTGCCGCAATCCCCCTGCATATTCGGAAGCGAGGTCGGGTGTGGCGGTCAGAAGAAGGACTGGAAGAGAACCCCAATTTTCAGCCAGCCGCCGGATCAATTCTTCCAGCAGGGGCAGCTTGTCCACCCCGGGAGGGACGGTGATAAGGCCCGCCGGTCCGACCGGCCACTCCGGCGTTTTGAGGTGCTTTGTGACTGCATTAACCGCCTGTTCCGTCCATGTCTGGGAAGCAGGCATAGCCGCAGACCCAGGCTGCAACGGCTGAAATACGGTTTTGGGCAGTCCGGCCTGTTGGATCAGGCGGTCAATGCGATTCATTTTGCCTCTGTGATCGTATGTACTGCCTACACAAATCAGTTCTTCCCCGACCGGTATGATACGGCATTGGTTAAAATATTGGGGCATATCGGGTCCGCAATTTTCCTGGAGGGTGTAGTCTGTCCGTGAGACACACTTCAGATTTTCGGCCGCCCAGTCTATCAGATGAGGGAATCGGTTCAAAATTTTTTCAAAAGCAAGGTACATCATTTCAGCCTGATTGGAGTGGTAGACCTCGCCAAACAGGCGGTACGACGCCCATTTACGAGAGCGCTTCCTGCCGCTGAGGGTGTCGGGAACGGGGCTCGGCGAGCTGGTCAGCTCAGTTTCCTTCAACAGGCCAAACTGACGCTCGTCCTCCCTGCACAAGTCGAAAAGCTGTGAAATATAAATGCATTTTTGTTCCAAGTTATAAGCGGTTCCCAAGCATATGACCTGCCCGTTGACCTGGAAAGTCCGCTGGTTGGAAAATTGGCTGTCCGATGCGCGTAAAGCACCTAAATCCTGCCCATAGTCCATAGTATCCAGACAGTTGAATTGCTGCAGCGTCTCTGGGACCAGACCGGGATGGCGGATGAGTAATTCGGAGAATACGTGCGCCATCATATCAGCTTGTGCCCCCACAAACTCCTGCCCAAATAATTTATAATACGTTTTGGCCATAGTCACCCTCGATTCTATTATGGGAGCTTTTATTGCACATAGCTCCGATTATTAAGCCGACATATTTATTATAGTACAATTTACCTGCTATCATCTACTGCGACTTTGTCAATGGAAGCTGCTCCTATGGAACGAATCCGATAAAATCAGGCGGATTCGTTCTTGAACAATTCTGTTTAGAGCATCCAGCTGCTCTTGTTTGACAAGGATATCATTATGCTGCTGGAATTCAAAATCTTCCCATTCTAGCAAGTCTTGTCAGATACTGCCGGTCAGAAGCCTCTTGGCGTTCTGGATAAAATCTTTGCCCAACTTGGGTTTACAGTGCTGTAGATAGCAAGCCGAGTCTACAATTTGATGATCAGGTTTCCGTGATAATAGCCTATATCGTAAGGTATAGATCCAGAACATAGCCGGTTGGATAGCTGTGCAGCCAGATACTCGGAGAGCGGCTCAATCCCATAATGTGTGCTGCCCCTTTTATAGCGGAGGATATTACCGGCTTCGTGTTTCCAGCATTTAGCGTAACGGCCATCCGTTCCAAATTCCGGAGAGGTGGGAGATAGTTCTTTTTCCCTAACAATCCCATCAAAGGCGGATTCACTGACAATTTCATTGAACGGGCCGGTGTATAGGGAGACGTCCTTCCAGATTAGTGGTAAATTAGTTTCCCGAACCCAGAAAGTATCGTTTAAAGATAGTGCATGGGTAGTATGCAGAAACCAGCCTCTCGCATTGCGTGGGCAATCTCAATGCTGCTTATTTCTTGACACAATTCCTCGCTGTCGCTGCCTAGAGTGATGTCCCGAAGGTAGTGTAGTTGAAGATTATCGCTCGATTTTAGATTAAATGGCCGAATATAGCGTTTCTGCGGATTTGTTGTGGTGAAGATGGTGGAACTAGGATCTAAAACTTCAATCGACCGAAGATTGTGGGATGTAAAAATCTGTTGTCCCTGCCCTGATTCCTGCATGATTCGCAGCAGTTCACCCAGAAGATGCTCATAAATGTTAGAGTCCAATGGCCAAAGTAATGCCAGGATTGTTATAGGTACAGATCAAAAGTGGCAACAAGGAAATAATTTTTTATACCTGCGGACTCATATTGTAAAGGCAGTGAAATGGTTCCGTTGTTTTCGGATTTTAACGCAATCAGCTATACACAAACACCCGAATTTCTATTCTCAGTGTGTTCTGTGCCAAGAGATACAAGTGAAATTTCCACAGCAGGTATAATTTTACGCAGTACGATATTGGTTGCTGCAACTGCTTGTTCAGCTAAAACGTATTCTTTATCTTTTATAACTGTAGACCGACCCAATGGCAGCTCTAATTGCCTAATCGAATTTCCGTTTTGGAAGATTAGCGGAAGCATTGTCCCAATAGAGTTTAGATGTGTATTCTGATTATCAACCACCATTTACGCAACAAGGAGCTGACCTTAAAGGCAAAGGGGCTTTTATCGCAAATGCTTTCCCTGCCCGAAGATTGGGACTACACCCTTGCGGGGCTGTCAC
>CAMSIF010000019.1 GCA_947058885.1 uncultured Clostridia bacterium | reverse complement strand
TACACAACCGCGGACACTCTTTCCCTACACGACGCTCTTCCGATCTAATTCTATCCAGCGGAGACACCCAATTCTTTTTGGCGTATGAAGATGGAATTCCCGTTGGCTTTGCGCAGTGCCAGCTTAGGCGCGACTATGTGGAGGGAACGGAAACCAGCCCCGTCGGGTATTTAGAGGGCATTTTTGTAAAAGAGGCGTTCCGTCATAAGGGGTGCGCCCGGGAGCTGCTGAAGGAATGTGAACGCTGGGCAAAGGCAAAGGGCTGTCAGGAATTCGCCAGCGACTGCGAAATAGATAATGAAGGCAGCCGCCGTTTTCACGAAGCAATGAATTTCACGGAGGCGAATAGGATTATCTGCTTTATCAAAAAACTATAATCTATCATTCCCGATAATCCGCACAATTATTGCGCGGGCATTTCCGTCTCATTGAAAAAGCCTATTCATAAAATTATGGTAATAAAAGACGCTTTAGATATTGCGCAACCCGTCTGATTCCGCTATAATGCAGAAAGAAGCTTCCCGCAGAACGTCCCAAGCAGGCGGCGGCCCTCGACGCCCAGCGGCCCATCCGGCGGGATTGAACGAAAAATCCATGCCTCAAGTAATATCCTCTATTGTCATCCCGTCCCGGAACGGGTAGGATAGAACCAAGATACCGGCCAGCAGCCGGAACCAGGAAATATGAACATCTATGAGAGGAGCAAAAACTATGTCAATTCTTGTCAGCGGCGGCGCCGGTTATATCGGCAGCCACACCTGCGTAGAGCTTATTCAGGCGGGCTACGACATCGTGGTAGCGGACAACCTCAGCAATTCCAGCGAGGAATCCCTCCGCCGGGTAGAGAAAATTACCGGCAAAAAAGTGCCTTTTGTCAAGACAGAGCTGTGCAATCCCCACGAGGTAGAGGCCCTTTTTGCCAATCATCCCGGCATTGACGCTGTCATCCACTTCGCCGGACTTAAGGCGGTGGGCGAGAGCGTTTCCAAGCCCCTGGAATACTACAGCAACAACCTGGGCAGCACCCTCACCCTTCTGGAGGCCATGCGCCGTCATAACGTGAAGAATTTCGTCTTCTCCTCCTCCGCTACGGTCTACGGAGATCCCGCCACGGTCCCCATCCGGGAGGACTTCCCCACCGGCGGTACCACCAATCCCTACGGCACCACCAAGCTCTTTATTGAGCGCATTCTGATGGACTACTGCAAAGCGGATACCAGCCTGAACGTAGCTCTGCTGCGCTACTTCAACCCCATCGGCGCCCACGAGAGCGGGCTCATCGGCGAGGACCCCAACGGTATCCCCAACAACCTCGTCCCCTATATCGCCCAAGTGGCGGTGGGCAAGCTGGAAAAGCTCCATGTTTACGGCAATGACTACAACACCCCCGACGGCACCGGCGTGCGGGACTATATCCATGTGGTGGACCTGGCTCTGGGCCACGTGGCCGCGCTGAAAAAGCTGGAGACCAACTGCGGCCTTTTTGTCTGCAATCTGGGCACCGGAAAGGGCTACAGCGTCCTGGACGTGCTCCACGCCTACGAGAAGGCCTGCGGAAAGATGCTGCCCTACGCCATTGAGGCCCGCCGCCCCGGCGACATCGCCGCCTGCTACGCCGATCCCGCCAAGGCGAAAAACGAGCTGGGTTGGGAGGCCAAGTACGGCATTGAGGTCATGTGCGCCTCCTCCTGGAAGTGGCAGTCCATGAACCCCAACGGCTACAAAGGTTAATCCCAAACAGGAAGAGAGAGGGAAAGCTATGGAAATGAAAATTTTTCCGGCGGAGGACCGCCTGCAAGAGGCCCTGGACGCCTTTGACTTTGGCGCGCCCGTTTTGGACGCCCAGCGTTACGGCCAGGGACACATCAACGACACCTTCTGCGTCCAGACCCAGGGCGCGGAGGGCCGCCGTTTCATCCTCCAGCGTATCAGCCCCGCCGCCTTCAAAGAGCCGGGGCATCTGATGGAAAACGTTATTGGCGTCACGGAATATCTGCGCCGCCAGATTATCGAGTACGGCGGCGACCCCAGCCGCGAGGCCCTGGAAGTCCTCCGTCCGAGGGCAGGCGGCGCCTACTTTACCGACGGCGGCGGATGCGTCTGGCGGGTCTATCCCTTCGTGGAAGGGACAATCTGCTGCCAGCAGGCTGAGACGCCGGAGCTCTTCGCCGCCTCCGGCCGGGCCTTCGGCCGCTTCCAGCGTCTGCTTCAGGACTACCCCGCCAGCACCCTCTATGAGACCATCCCCCGTTTCCACGACACCGAAAACCGTCTTGCCAACCTGAAAGCCGCTGTTGCCGCGGACAGTCTGGACCGGGTCAAGCTGTGCCAGCCGGAAATTGACTTCGTGCTCGCCCGGGAGAAGGACTGCTCCGTAGCCCTCCAGGCCCTCCGGGACGGTAAGCTGCCCCTGCGGGTCACCCACAACGACACCAAGCTCAACAACGTCCTCCTGGATGCCGAAACCGGCGTAGGTCTCTGCATCATCGACCTGGACACCGTCATGCCCGGTCTTGCCATCAACGATTTTGGCGATTCCATTCGCTTCGGAGCCAACCACTCCGCCGAGGATGAACGGGATTTATCAAAGGTGGAACTGGATGTAAACCTCTTTGCGGTATATACCGCCGCCTTCCTGGAGGGCGCGGAGGGCAGCCTTACGGACCAGGAAATCGCCCTCCTCCCCTGGGGCGCAAAGCTCATGACCCTGGAGTGCGGTATGCGCTTCCTGACCGACTACCTGGAAGGGGACCACTATTTCCACACCACCCGTCCCGGCCAGAACCTGGACCGCTGCCGCACCCAGTTCAAGCTGGTCAGCGGCATGGAGGCCCGCTGGGCGGAGCTGGAAGCTATTGTGAACCAGTACCGCACTACATAAGCGACGCGAGAAACTCCGCCGAGGAGCAGATTTTCGCCCCCACGTTTTTCATATCCAGCAGGTTCGCCTGCTGGATTTCTTTTGTGTTGGAAGAACAGCAGTCCTCCACAACCACCACCTGATAATCCAGCGATATAGCGTCGTAGCACGTAGTACGGATACAGTTAGGCGTAGTGGTGCCCGTGAGAACCACCGTGTCCACCCCCAGCCGCCGCAGCAGCAAATCCAGGGGTGTTTGGAAAAAGGCGGAATAACGCGGCTTGATAATCTCATAGTCCCCCGGCTCCCTTCCAAACTCCGCCGGATTTTCCACAGACAGCGGACCGGTACTCCCAGGCGTCAGCGGCTTCCCGCCCTCCTCCCAGACCCGGCGGCGGGTATGCTCCACATCGCTTCCGTCCATCCTGTAGGCCCGATTGATAAACACCACCGGCGTCTCCGCCCGGCGGCACCCGGCGATTACCGCCGCGCAGGCCGGAACCGTACCCCGGGCGTCCCGGATGCACAGGGGCGACTCCGGATTGAGAAAACCATTCTGCATGTCAATGATAAGCAGCGCCTGTTTCATGACGCACCTCCAACTTCACATTTTAAGGGATTCCGGGATTCATTATACCCCATCCCTCGGAATAGTCAAGGCCGCCGGAGACTCCCCGGCGGCCCTTCTCCCGTTATTGAAACAGAAACGCATTTCTCATGCTCATAACAATGACCCACGCGGCCGCCGCCAGCAGACCGATTCCCGGCACGCGTAAATACCACTCATACCTCCGGGGCGCATCCCGGCGTCCGTTAGGCCCTCTCTGGTGAATCATCCACCACAGCGGTCTGCTGAATCCTACCAGCAGCGTGCCCGCTATCAGGCACAGCATTCCAAATACCAACGCGGCGTCCACTCTGTCCATACCGGTACTCCTTTCTATACGTCAGACTGTTCGGCATACATACTTTTCTTGAAAGAAAAGTATCAAAAGAACTTTTTCCGCAAGCTTCGCTTGCTCCAGCTTACGCCCTTCTCATACGGTGCATCCCCTAAAGCCGCTCTCACCTCTCCACGATTTTATAGTACGTCCGTGCCGTCAGCAGATACACCGCGCCGTATGCCACGAAGAATATCAGCACAGTCCCCACCGTACACAGAGCGGTCAGCACAGTATTGTGGATATAGAACATCGTCAGCAGCTTTTCTACCATATTAAAGTCAAACACGATATGGATAGCCGCCACCAGGATAGGCAGGAAAAATACCATAAGAATCTGGCTGTGAATAGATCTCTTCACTTCATCCCGGCTCAGTCCTACCTTCTGCATAATTTCAAACCGCTTTTTATCCTCATACCCCTCAGAGAGCTGCTTATAGTAAATCATCAGCACCGTAGCCAGCAGGAGAATGAATCCCAGGAAAATCCCCAGGAACAGGAATCCCCCCGCCAGACCGTAAGCGTCCGCCGCGCCCTCGCTCCGCAGCTGCCAGTTGCAGCGCAGCCATTTGCCGGTCCCCTCATAGAAGCTGGCGTCCTCCACTGCCTCCCAGTAGCGGGACTGAATTTCCAAAAGCTTCTCCTCATCGCAGTCCACATCGATATGAGCGGTCCATACCATTTGGGACCAGTTGCCCGGGTACGCCTCCGCCTGCCTGGACCAGAGGTCGTTGATAACGGCGCCGTCCGAGACGACCACTGTCACCAGCCGGGTAATATCGGGGTTATAGTGGGGATTATCCCTCAGTGTTTTCACAATGTGGAAGGTACTCTCCCCCAGTTCCCGGTCCTCCTCCGCAATCGTCCAGCGGATGGTCAGCTCACTGCCCTTTACATTGTAAGCGGCCACCTCGTCAGGCCCCAGATTCAGCGTCTCCCCAGTGGCGGCGGTGTAGTTGTCTTCCGTGATGACGGTTATCAGGGCGATTTCTCTAGCATCCTTGCTGAATTTGTCCGTGGTGTAGACTCCGTCAGAAATCATCCCCGTGCCAAAACTCAGGCTGTAGCTGGCCTGCGCGTTCTCCACCCGGACGCCTTGGTCCTCCAGGAAACCGGTCTGCGCCGCCAGCATGGCCTCGGGGTTAAAGCGCGTCCAGTCCTCCTCCCCCTCCCGGGGCGCGGGAAAATAATCCACCCCGATGTTAATGTCCCCCGGGTACTGTTCCTGCACCACATCCGCCGTACCCAAATACAGCGACAGCGTACCGGAGAGCATGACCATCACCATGGTACAGAGGATACAGATGTTGGCCAAACCCACCGCGTTTTGCTTCATCCGGTACAGCATTCCGGACACGCCGATAAAATGACTGGTTTTATAGTAGAACTTCTTATTTTTCCGCAGAGCCTTCAAGACAAAAATACTCACAGCGGTAAAGAGGCAGTAAGTGCCCACGATAACCAGGAACACCGCCACAAAATACATCCCGATAGCTTCCACACCCGTCCGGGTGTTGATGGCGATATAGTAACCGTACCCAATCGTACCCACGCCCAGAATTGTCATAATCCAACGGGTCTTGGGTTCCCGCTCGCCCATGCTTCCCCCGTGGAGCAGCTCAATGGGCCTGGAAACACGGACCTTATTCAAGTTCATCAGCAGCGTAACCACCAGCAGCGCGGCAAAAAGGATCGCCGTCCTCGCCATGCCCGCCCAAGAGATATAGAATCCCAAGGGAACCGGCATATCCATCAGTTTATGCAGCGTCAGGCTTACCAGCTTGTGAAGGGTCACCCCCGCCGCCAGTCCGCCCAGAATCCCCGCCGCGCCAATATACAGCGTCTCAAACACCAGAACCAAGGCGATATGCCCCTTGCCCATACCCAGTATGTTATAAAGTCCCAGCTCCTTCTTCCGCTGTTTCATAAGAAAGCTGTTGATATACAGCACAAAGATAGCGGAGAAGAAAAACGCTATGAACAGACCGATAGACATGAACACGCTTACATACATATACCCATTAGGCCTGCCGGGAGTTATATTCTTCACGCCGGGGTCCCGGACCAGGGCAAACATGATATAAATGGCCGCCACATCCCCCAGCAGGGCCAGAATATAGGGCAGATAGAATTTCCGGTTATTCCGGATACTCTGTAACGCCAGCTTGGGAAAAAGCCCCGAATTACGCATCTTCCTCACCTCCGGCGGCCAGCAGCGTCAGTGTGTCGGAAATCTTCTGGTACATCTCCTCCGTGGAGCTGACCCCTTTGTAAATCTGGTGGAACACCTCGCCGTCCCGAATAAAAAGCACCCGTTTGGCGTGGCTGGCGGCCTTGGTGGAGTGGGTGACCATGAGGATGGTCTGCCCCTCGGCGTTCACCTGGTCAAAGAGATGCAAAAGGCTGTCGGTTGCCTTGCTGTCCAGGGCCCCGGTGGGTTCGTCCGCCAGGACGATTCTCGGCTCGGTGATAAGGGCCCGGGCCACCGCTATCCGCTGCTTCTGCCCGCCGGATACCTCGTAAGGGTACTTTTTCAACAGTTTTTCGATACCCAGCCGCCGGGCCAGCGGCAGCAGCCGCTTTTCCATCTCCGGGAAGCTCCTCCCCGCCAGCACCAGGGGCAGCAGAATATTATCCTGTATCGAGAAGGTGTCCAGGAGGTTGAAGTCCTGGAACACAAATCCCAGATGGTCCCGGCGGAAGGCGGCGATATCCCGCTCCCGGATGGTTACAATATTCTTTCCATCCAGCAGCACCTCGCCGCTGGTAGGCTTATCCAACGCGGCGAGAATATTCAGAAGGGTGGTCTTGCCGCTGCCGCTCTCGCCCATAATCGCTACATATTCCCCCGGCTCCACCGCGAAATTGACACTGGTAAGGGCCTGCACCTGCTGGCCGCCGAAGCGGGTGGTATAGATTTTTTTCAAGTCGCTGACTTCCAGGATTGGCATTTCAAATTCCTCCTTGGGTTGTTTTGCAGGTCCTATTATATCCTATCCGCCGCCTCTGTTCCATCGTTTTAGCTTACAAAACAGCCGGGAACCTTACATGTCTGTAAGATTCCCGGCCCGCAGCCAGTGCTATCCCATTATTCCGCCAGCTCAATGGCCTCCGTGCGGTAGATAAACTTCACCTGTCCGTCCGCGCTGTCTCCGCCGGTGAAGGACCGGTACCGCTCTGCCGCGTTGGCGGTGGCCTTCAGCCGCTCCAGCAGTCCGGCAAGGTCTCCGTCTACCGCGTCTATCAGCTTCTGAATGCCCTGCTCGTTGAACTCCTCCAGGCCGCTGGAGAGCTCTCCCGCGCCATCCCGCAGCTGGACAATTCCCTCCACCAAAGCGGGTGTGCCCGCCTGCAAGGCCTTGGCTCCGTCAGCCGCCTGCCCGGCTCCGGCGCAGAGCTGACCCGCGCCCTCCAGCAGTCCGGACGTCCCGGCGGTCAAGTTCCGGGAACCGGCCGCCGCTTCCGCTACGCCCTCCGTATAGCTCAGAAGGCCTTGGTAAAAGGCGTTGTAGCTGTCTAAGGAAGCCTTCAGCGCAGCTACAGGCTCCGCCCCCTGCGGCATGGCGGCGATAACGCCGTCCAATACTTTTCCATAGTTCTCCACCGTCAAGGCCGGGAGTTCCAGTCCGGCGGCGGCGAGCTGTGCGCTGCCGGAGGCCAGCAGCGTTTCAAATACCTGTCTTGCCCCGCCGCAGAGCTGGCCGTTGTTTTCGGAGAGGGCTTCCAGCCCTGTCTGGAGTTGGGACGCGCCGCCGTGGAGCTGAGACGCCCCAGCCCGCAGGTCTTCCGCGCCCTTTTGCAGTGCGCCTGCGCCTTCCGCCAGCTGGTTGATGCCGTCCACCAGCGTTCCGGACTTATCCAGCAGCTCGCACAGGCCGTCATAGAGCCGGGAGGAACCGTCCATAAGCTGGTCCATGGCGTCCGTCAAGCCGTCCAGGGAGTCCTCTAAATCGCCGGTACCGTCCAGCTTTTCCATATCCAGCTCCCGGAATAAGCCGCTGGAGGCGATGGTAACGGTGTTGGTAAGCGCGAAGTTCTCCACGTCCGCCGTGACCTCCACATAGCTGGGAATCTCCAGCTTTTCCGGGTCCACGTTCAAATTCTCCTCCAAGCCGGGAAAGGCCAGGCCGATAACCGCTGTGCGGTCCCCGTCACTGTAAATTCTCCCGCTGGAAACCTCTACGTTGGAAAAAACATCGTTATCCAAGGCCATTCCCGTGAGCACAGCAAAGGGGACATAGATTTTTTCCGTTTTGCCGTCAATGTCCACCTCTTCATACTGGCGGTTGGTATAATCAAACCGGATGGTCACCCGTCCGCTCTTTCCAGCAAGCTCCTGCGGGGAGACAGACTGGCCGTCCAGCTGGTAGCTCACCCGCAGGTCTACCGGCAGCTCTTTCCCGGATGTACCCTGGCAGTAGATGTCGTTTCCCTGGGCGTCCCAGACCAGCGCGTCTCCACTGCCGGCGGTATAGGTCTCTCCGCCCTTTACGTTCTCCACATTTTCCGCCGGGAAGGGGTCCCGAAGGGATGCGCTTCCCATGGGATTTTTCAGCCAGTCGCTGACAATTATCTTTTGTACCGCTCCGTCGGACTCCGCCAAAATATATACGGTTTCGTCCTTAACAGCGTCCGCCGTCTCTGCCGCCGCAGACAACTGCCGGGGTTCCTCCGAAGCACCGGCAGGGGCCTCGCCCGCCGCCAGCGCGTATACGCCCAAGCCTCCCAGCGCCAGCGAGGCGCACAGACAGAGGGCTGTTATCTTAACCATGGATCTTTTCATTTTGCAAGAACCTCCTGATTGGAAATAGTATAATTTTTCTTGTTTTTCATACCTCGGGTAGTGGCGCATACCAGCCTGTCGCAGAGCAGCAGCAGCGCGGGCAGGACAAATATAACCGAAACCATGCTGACCACCGCGCCCCGGGCCATCAGCATACACATAGAGCTGATGATGTCAATTTCGGAATACAGAGCCACGCCGAAGGTGGCGGCAAAGAGGCCCATACCGGAGACGATGATGGAGGGAATGGAAGCCGTCAGAGCCGTATAAACAGCGCGTCTTTTATCCAAGCCGTTAATTCGTTCCGACTTATAACGATTCGTCATCAAAATGGCGTAGTCCACCGTGGCCCCCAGCTGGATGGTGCTGATACAGATTGGCGCGATAAAGGGTAAGCTCTGTCCCAGATAGTGGGGCAGGCCCAGGTTCACAAAGATGGCCGCCTCAATAACCGCGATAAGGATAAAGGGCAAGGTCAGGCTCTTCTCTACCAGGGCTATAATGAGGAAGATAGCGATGATAGACACTGCGTTGACCACCTGGAAGTCGTGGTCCGTCGTCTCAATCATGTCCTTCATGCATGGGGCTTCGCCGATGAGCATTCCGCCCTGGTCGTACTTTTTCAGAATGGCGTTGAGCCTGTCGAGCTGGCCGTTGACCTCTTCTCCGGCCACCTTGTACGCCGAGTTGACAAGCAGCAGCTCCCATTTCCCGCTTTTCAGCAGGGAGGTTACGGACTCCGGCAAAAACTCCTCCGGCATCCGGGGACCAACCGCCGTTTCCATGCCCAGCACGTATTTCACGCCCTCCACCTGTTCCATCTCCCGAACCATGGCCCGCACGTCCCTGGAGGGAAGGCCCGCATCCACCAGAAGCATGTGGGTAGACGCAATATCGAATTCCTCGCTGAGCTTTTTGTTGGCGATAACGTATTCCATATTCTCCGGCAGGCACTGGCCCATGTCGTAATAAACCTCGCTGTTGGTTTTTTGGTACCCCAGCAGCGCGGGGGGAACCGCCGCCGCAAACAGCACAAGACATACCGGGAAGAATTTCACAATTCCGTTTGCCAGGCCGTCCATACGGGGAATCAGGGAGCGGTGGCGGGTTTTCTGTAGGGGCTTATCAAACACCAGTATCATGGACGGCAGCACCGTCACGCACCCCAGCACGCCTAACAGCACGCCCTTAGCCATAACGATACCTAAATCCCGGCCCATTGTGAAGGACATGAAGCACAGGGCGATAAATCCTGCCACCGTAGTAATGGAACTGCCCACCACGCTGGCAAGCGTCTCCCGGATAGCCGCCGACATAGCCACGGCGTTGTCCTGGTTAAGCCGCCGCTGTTCGTTGTAGCTGTTCCAGAGGAAGATGGAGTAGTCCATGGTTACCGCCAGCTGGAGTACTGCGGAGAGAGCTTTGGTAATGTAGGAAATTTCCCCCATAAAATAGTTGGTGCCCAGATTCAGAAGAATCATCACGCCGATGCTGGCCAGGAACACGAAGGGGGCCAGCCAGCTGTCCAGGAGCAGAAGCATCGCCCCGCAGGCCAGCGACACAGCGATGCCAACATAAATGGGCTCCTCCTTCTCGCACAGGTCCTTCAAATCCGTTACCAGGGCGGACATACCGGAGACAAAGCACTGCCTGCCTGCGACAGACCGAATTTCCCGGATGGCATCCATGGTCAGGTCCGAGGAGGTAGAGGTATCGAAGAACACTGCCATCATGGTGGAGCGTTCTGTGTTAAACGCCCGGAAAATTTCATCCGGCAGCAGTTCCATTGGCACGGACAAATCTGCCAGAGAGTCATACCACAGCACAGTCTCCACGTGTTCCACGCCCTCAATCCGTTCCTTTAGCGCGGCCACGTCCCTACGGGGCATATCTTCCATAATGAGGAACGAAAACGCGCCTTTATTGAACTCCTCCAGAAGTTCATTCTGCCCCACCACGGTATCCATATCTTCGGGCAGGTAGTCCAGCATGTCATAGTTGATGCGGGTTCCCGCCATTCCCAGGGCGGAGGGAATCATCAGCAGTAACGCGATGATTAAAATTGGTATGCGGCATTTAACCACCGCTTTGGAAAAACGCATGGGTGTCATTCATCCTTTCTTTATTCATACAGACCAGTATCCGTTACATCGCTGTAGGTTCCTTCTACAACGTCGGGCCGTTGGTTCGGCACAATTTTCACCGTGCTTAACACCACCCAGAGGCTTAAAATCCCCTCCGCCAGCAGCGTTACGCCCAGCAGGGCCGCCAGCATCCGCGCGCTCTCCCAGGGCCGGAGTACCAGCACGAGTCCCGCCGCACCGGCGGCCCCGGCCAGCAGCAAAATCATCCACCAGGATTCTATGCCAAACCGGCGGGCGTCCCGGGCAATGCGGATTTTGAAGAGGCCGTCCGCCAGGGCGGCGGTCCCAAGAGCGGTGAGGAGAAAGTCCAGGGATTCCTCCGGCTTGAGCAGCACAGCCATCCCCAGGGCAATCAGCAGTATCCCAAATTCCAGGTCGTACTGAAACGCCAGCCGGAACAAATCCCGGGAGAAGTACCCCACCAGCTTCACTCCGCCGAAAGCTGTCAGCGCGGCTCCCAGCGCTCTGCCCAGCGCGGCCATACCGCCGGGATTCCGGATAAGCAGCACGCCGATGACGCAGCAGACCGCCGACATAACGGCGTATCCCAGCTTGGCGGCCCACATGGGAGCTACAGAACGGTTTTTCATCAGTTCGTTACACCTCCTTGTACCGGTCCCTTCTTGGCGGGTCCCGGTTCTCTTGCTTACGGGTACAGTATAACAGGGCGCGGGGCCGCTGAAAATGGACGGAAAAATCCCCGTGTCCAAAAACTGGACACGGGGACTGCGTTTGACCGAAAATCAGACACGGATAAGGATGTGTCTAAAAGATGCTGAAACGGAGTAGGCCGGTCTATCCCAAATAGCTGCTGTCAAAGCCATAAGGCAGCAGTTCCTTGAGCGTCAGCTCCAGGGTCTCCCCATCGCAATTGACAAGGATAACCTGCAAATCCGGAGCAAACTCCTGCAACACCTGCCGGCACACGCCGCAGGGTGCGCAGAACTTTTTTGTGGTTGCGGCAATCGCAATCCGGGTAAACTTCAAATGCCCCTCGCTGACCGCCTTAAAGACAGCGGTACGCTCGGCGCAGTTGGTTGGCGTATACCCCGCGTTCTCGATATTACAGCCTGTGTAGACCTCGCCGCTGTCGCATTCCAACGCCGCCCCCACCGGGAAGTGAGAATACGGCACATACGCCATTTTCAGCATATCCACGGCTGTTTGGCAGAGCTCCTGCTTTGTCATCAATATACTCCTTTCCCGGGGTTATCCAGGGCCGCCTGACGCCCGGACCCCCGCCGCCCTTGAAAGAGCGGGCAAAATTTTCACTTACGCGCCCTTACTCCCAGTCCACGCCGAAATCGGGCCGGACGCTGGTATCCATAATATCTTTGGCGTCGTAGAACTGCAAATACCGCTTTCTGGATTTGCGCAGCGTCGTTCCATCCGGGTGCAGCCGGTCACAGATGACGGCGCAGATATCCTTTTTAATAAAACTGAAGCTCTCCGTACCCACCGAGCAGAACACCCGGAACCCCTGCTCCTGCAAGTACTGGAAAGCGGCTCCGGTATTGGTCCAATCGTTCCCGTCAGGCCGCTCCCCGTGGGGATAGAAGAGAATCGCGGTAGGCCCTACCAGGCTCCCCACTTCGTCAAACCACTTCTGGGTATCCGTCTGGATTTTAGCCATATTACCGCTGCCCAGCCGGATATGCCCCCAGGTATGGCTTCCAAACGTCCATCCCGTCCGCCGCAGTTCTTCAATAATGGGTCCGACCGCCTCCCGTTCCGCCTGACGCTTGGCCTCCAGCTCAGCTGTCCACTCCACCTTGCTGTCAGTAGCGGTACGGTAGCCCAAAATTCCCTGATAGCCGGTGAGGCTCAGACACGCCTTTGCTCCGAAGGGAGAGAAATCCGGATGTTCCTCCACAAACTTATCCAGCATAGGAATCGCGTCCAGGTCCCGGCTCACCACCTCGTTGCCCTCCGGGTCCAAGCCCCAGGACCACACCTTGCCGTCGTCTCCCAGAATAAGCTTGTAGGCAAACCCGTTTTCCAGCATGTATTCATAGTAATTGGTATCGTCATAGGAGAAAATGAGGGGCTTTTTTCCCTCCGGGAGGTACAGGGTATTGCGTACCATCTTCGGGTTTCCCGCCTCGTCAGTGGTCTCGCTCCAGACATCCGCGATATCCACCAGCACGTACCCTTTCGCGTAAACGCTCTCCAGAATCTTCGTAAATTCGCCTGTTGTAATCATATAGTCGTCCAGGCCCTTTTCCTGCGCGTCGCCGTCAAAGGCCAGCTCCGGATAGGCGATTACCGGGTGAAAAAAGAGGTGCTCCACCAATCCGTCATAGGCCGTATAGGTCACGCCGTCCCGCTGCCCGCCCTCGGGCATGACAGTAGGGTCCAGAATCTCATAGGACTCAGGTTCGGGTTCGGGTTCGGGCTCTGGTTCAGGTTCCGGCTCAGGTTCCTCTTCCTGCGGAGGCTCCTGGTCCGTTGTGGTGTCGGAATCGGAACCTTGCGGCTGGTTAGAAGTTGTTCCGGTATCCGGAGCTGCCCCCTGGTCAGGGTTCGCGCCCTGGCTGCAAGACGCCAGCAGCAGCATCACAAGGGCCAGAAGCAGTGCGGTGAATTTTTTCATTTGTGCGTTACCTCCTGGCGGGCGGTCTGGCCGCCCTTTATCTGTGCCCCTAGTATAACACGCTACTGGTTACAAACCAACCCTTAGTTACCGGAAAAAGATGACAAAAAGGTTACAGCCCGCAGGCCAGCATGGTCCCCAGCTCCGTTTCAAACCCCAACGCCCGATACATACCAACGTCGCCGGCGGAACAGCCCACGGTAAGACTGGCAAAGCCCTGTTTCCGGCACCAATCCTGGGCCGCGCCTGCCAGAAGTCCTGCCGCGCCCTGGCGGCGGAAAACGGGTTCTACAAAGAAGTCGTCGAACACACCCGTTTCCGTACAGGCGAAGGTGGAAAAGCATGGGCTTACCGAGCACATACCCACAGCCCGGTAGCCCCGCCGCGCGAGGAAAAAGGTAATTCTCCGCTCCCTAACAGCCCGCGCCAGCCTGGTTTTCTTCTCATCGTCCAGGGCTTCTTCCCCAATCTCCGCCAGGAAACTGTTCTCCAGCTTTTGGAGCTGCCAGCCCAAGTCCTTATCCTCTGGATTTTCCAGGATTTCCACAGTAAAGGGCAGCCGTTCCTCCGGCGGCAGGAGCAGCAGGGGCATTCCCCATTCGTCCACGCCGTTGGGCAGAAAGCCCACGGATTTCCAGAACCGTTGACGCCGCTCCGTGTTGGCGCTCAGCTCAAAGTAGACTGCGCCCCGCTGGCGGCCCCAGTCCAGAAGCGCGGCGGCGCAGGCCCGGCCCGTTCCGTTTCCCCGGAATTCTGGAAAGACACAAAACTCCAGGATAAAAAATTTTCCATCTTCGCTGAGATACCCGACGATAGAAGTGAAGCCGATATCTCTGCCGTCCTGCTGGAAAAAGAGGTAATGCAGCGGATCTGTCTCCCGGCTGTGGAGGGCTTCTATCGCGGAGCGGTACTCCTGGCTCATGAAATAGGCCCGGTCCTCCTCATCAAAGTCCGGAAAAAGGTCGCGTTGGTCGTAAGCGTACAGTTCCTCCCAGAAACGGGCGATGTCGTTGGGAGCCGTCAGCTCCCGGATAGTAATTGTTTGGTTGTGCATTTGATATCCTCCATAAAAATATAGGAGGGTCAAAAGCCGTGGACCCTCCGTTCACGGTTCATTTTCATAAAAAATCATCCTCTCTTTATGGATTTGCTGGAAACAGCTCCAACAATTTCAGTGTAAGGCCCGCCGCAGCTTTTGTCAAGGGCCTTCTGGCGGTTTCTTCTAAGGCGTCATGGCAAAAACGCAAGAGCATCGGGCCGGCCCGCCCACGGCGGCCGCCCGGTTCTCTTGCGTTTCATCCTATTTCGCGGGAATCCTCGTTTTCTCAGATTTCTTAAATGTGCTTTACCCGATCCTTCTCCTCGGCGGCCTTGGCATCGTTCCAATGGCTCATATCGCCCACCAGATACCCGGTAATCCGGCGGATTCTGCTGAACGGCCTGGGCGCCAGATGATATTTCAAATCCACAAAATCTCCATCCACATGTATATCCATAGCCTGTACCGTACCAATCGGGTACTTCTGCCCGGCTCTGGCAACATAGGCGTCCAGCTCTTCTTGTCCGATGGTTCCTCCTGTTACGTTAACCTGCATCATAGCGGTATCCTCCCGAAATTTTATCTTTAGCGGAATTAGGGCTTTACATTTATCGTAAGAGAGTATATCATGAATCAAAGCGGAATGTATGTTGCTGTTGCAACATAGGAAAAATTTTTGTTCTATATTTAGGTTTCCAGCTCACAAGAACCTACAAGATATTGTAGAAACCAGAAGGAGGCGCGGCAGCATGGACTACGGCGGGCTTGCGATTTTTCACAACATCTCCAACCAGGAAGTGGAGGCAATGATCCATTGCTTTCAAATGCGCCGCAGTTCCTTCGACTCCGGCCGCACCATCCGCGCTTACGGCACCGGACAGGAGGAGGTAGGCGTGGTGCTCAAGGGCGCGGCTGTGCTGGTCCGCCTGGACTACGCCGGTACCCGCACCATTCTGGAGCGGCTGGAGCCCGGCGGCGTATTCGGGGAAGCCTTGGCCTTCACGCCCTCTCTGGGGGACTGCGTGGAGGTGGTCAGCGACGGCGGCACAGATGTGCTCTTTATGGAGTACAGCCATATTATGAAACGCTGTGAAAAGGCCTGCGTCCACCACAGCAAATTGGTACAGAATATGTTTCAGCTGGTAGCGGGTCAAACCCAGCGTCTCAGCCGCCGGGTGGAGGTCCTCAGCCGCCGGAGTATCCGGGAAAAGCTTCTCTGTTATTTCTCCATCTGCGCTCAGGACGCAAAGGCCGATACCTTTACCCTCCCCTTCACCCTCAGCGCACTGGCGGACTACATCAGCGCGGACCGCAGCGCAATGATGCGGGAACTGAAAAAAATGCGGGAACAGGGCGTCGTATCCGTAGACGGCCGCAAAGTCACCTTGGCGGCGCGGGAGTATTCCTGAACGCCCGCGCTGTCCGCAGGTATCCTTTCCGAACACGTCACAGAATATTCTGGCTGGCATACCTGTATCTTCTTCCCGCATATGAACTTTCCAAAAACTTTTCTCCCGTGGAACATTTTCATCTCTTTTGCGTCATAGCAAGTAGAACCACAACGAAAAAGGAGGAGAACATGATGAAAAGGAAGTATTTTGCCATTCTGCTCACCCTGCTGGTTCCCCTTGTCCTCACCGCCTGCGGCAGGAACAGCGGCGCGATATCTATGGACAGTGCGCCTGCGGAGAGCAAAGGAGACAGCAACAACTACGGCTGGGCGGAGGAGGGCGAAATCTCTGCGGACGCCGCGCCCGATGGTTCCGCCAGCGGAACCATCCCCGCCAACACGAAGATGATTTACACCGCGGACATGGAGCTGGAAACCCAGGACTTCGACACCGCCAGCAGCGCTATCTCCCAGATTACGGAGGAACTGGGAGGATGGTTTGAGAACCGCCAGCTGACCCAGAGCGGAAGCCGGTATCTCTTCTGCACTATCCGGGTCCCGGCAGAAAACTTCAGCGCCTTTCTGGAGCGTGCGGGAGCGGCGGCCCACATGGTTTCCCGAAACGAGGACAAGCAGGATATCAGCGAGACCTACTACGACAGCGAGGCCCGTCTGGCCACCCAGCTCACCAAGCTGGACCGCCTGCAAGCTCTGCTGGCCCAGGCGGCTACCATGGAGGACATTATCGAACTGGAGACGGCCATCAGCGATACGGAGCTGGAAATCGAGTACCTCACCGGAACCCTCCGGCATTACGACAGCCTGGTCAGCTACTCCACCGTTACCCTGCGCCTCCGGGAGGTCTACCGTCTGTCCGGAGAAGAGGAGGTCCCCGCCACATTTGGGCAGCGGCTGTCGGCGGCCCTGTCTCTTGGCCTGAGCCGGGGCATTGCGGACTTTGAGGATTTTGTCATTGGTCTTGCCCGCAACTGGATGACCCTTGCTGTCTGGCTGATGGTGATTGCCATAGCGGCGGCGGTTCTGCTGCGGCGTTTGAAGCGGAGAAAGGCGAACGCGCAAAAAATGGTTCCGCCTCCGCCGCCTCCGGAAAACAAGGAATAACGAAAAGAGGGGGATATTTCATGGTGAAATATCCCCCCTTCTTCTGTATCATCACTCCGCGCCGCCTGGGCTCAGACACCTGAAAGTACCCTCTCCAAGGAGGTCAGCAGGTGTTCCTGATTAAACGGCTTAAAGATAAAATCCTTCGCCCCAATGGAGCGGGCCTCCTCAATCGTATCTCCGTATGCCAAAGAACTCATCATAACGATTTTAGCGTCCGGGTGCCGCCTCAGAAGCGTCCTGGCGGTCTCCAGTCCGTCAATCCCCGGCATGATAATGTCCATCGTCACCAGATCCGGCAGCACATCGCCGTACATGGCAAGGGCGGTTTCTCCGTTTTGGCAGTAGCACACAATTTCGTACTCTGTGCCCTCCAGCAGCCTGCGGACATCCGTCTCCAGAATCTGGGAGTCGTCCACTACCATAATCCGCTTCATAAAAGCCTGCTCCTCTCAACTCAGAATCTCAATTTCATTGGTAAAACGCGGCCAGCCTCACATCAGGCAGATTTCGCCGCTGGCCAAAATGGCGGTACACTGCCTTGTCTCATACTCCAGCCGCAGGCTGACCTCGCCGATGGTAAGCACGGTGCCGGGATAGGCGATACCGCAGACCAGCCGCCGGTCGTCATCATCCCCCATCTGCTGGCTGATGAGCTCCATATCTTTGTCAAACTGCTCCATCTTCATCTTGGTAACGGACATCTTCATCCGCAGGGTGGAGAGCCTGCTGGCCCTGGCGGGACTGCTGGGCTGAAGCTCTGTCTTGTCCAGCTCCTCCCGCAGCTCCCGCAGCTCCTGCAACAGATTTTCCCGCTCATAGTCTTCGCAGGGCAGTCCTCCCAGGTCAATGGCGGTCACGCGCTCGGACTTGGAGCCCACAACACTGGCGCTGACCTCGTAGGCGGCCCGGATTCTGCCGCCGATGATAGCGCCCCGCCCGGAACGCACCTGTACCACGCCGTCGCTGTAAACGTCGCAGTTGATAATACAGTCTGCCTGCAAATTCTCCCGGACCCGGACGCAGCAGTTCTCCAAAAATTTAGCGAACACGTTTCTCTGGGCCATAATGACGGCCTGGCCGTTGCCCACCACGCCCTTTGCCATAACCAGGTCGCCGCCCGCGTCCACGTTGGCGGCTTCCACCAAGCCGTCCACAATAATGTTGCCCATAGCCTTTACGCTGAACCCGCTGGTGACGTCTCCGTGAACATGTACATCGCCAAGGAAATTAATATTTCCGGTGGAAAAATCCACGTCCCCGGGAATTTCCAGCACGGGTTTTACCTGGAAAGCCCGGCCGGTGAACTCCACGTGGCCGGAGCAGGTGGCAATCAGCCGCTCTCCGTCCTCTGTCAGCTCAGTGTTGCGGCCCTTGGGGGCCACGGCGGGCCGTCCGTCCTTGGCGGGGATGGTCTTTCCCGTCACGGTGGTGCCCGGGGTACCGGCCAGGGAGGGGACAATCCGGCAGATGGCCTCCCCCTCCTCCACGTTCTGTACCAGATTCAGTGAGCTGTAATCCACCTGGTCAAATTCATCCACCACGACCTCCCGTTTGATTTCCCGGTTAAAGAGGTCCACAATGCCGCCGTCCCGGCCATTAACCGCCGCCTGTCCCCTGGCAATCAGGAAGAGGTGGAAGTAGCGGTTGTCGTCACGGGGCAGTTTTTCCAGCATACCGGCGTCCACGCCGAAGGAGACCTGGCTCTCCCGCAGAGCCCGCTCCAGAATATCTTTGTTGACTTCCCCGCCGCTGCCGACAGGGGGATAGACCACTACCCAGGCGCTGAGCATATCCCGGGTCAGGAAAATCACAGGCTGCGCGTCCATATTGGGCTGGGGATCATCCTCTTTTTTGGGAAGGGCCTTGGAAATCCGTTGGTTCGCCGAGGTAGTCACGGCCAGCCGCAGCCGGGGCAGCTCCCGCTCCGCGTCCTCCGCTGTCAAGGGCTGGGGCTGGTCCTCGGGCCCCATCATCAGCAGCTTGGGGGAGGGCATCCAACCACCCTGCTCCAGCCGCAAATTCCATAGCCGGTGCATCGCGTGTTCCGGGGGCAGCTCCAGAAGCGCCACGTCCTTTAAGGGCGGGGCCGCCGGGGCTGTACTGCCCGGGGCTTTGCCGGCCGCAGCGGCCGGGACCTTCTCCTGGACGGCCTTCTGCACCTCCGGCTCCTTTGCCGCTTCCGGCTCTACCTTTTCCTGTCCGCCGCGAAACAGCCGGGAAAAAAACGAATCCTTCTTCGCCATACCTGTCCACACCTCCTATTATTGACATACCTTCCGGCAGGTTCTGACTTACATCCTCTACACAGTCTATGTATGCATTTTCTATTATACTCCCACCCCGGGTACGAAGCAAGAGAAAAATAACCGATATCCTAAAATTTCGTAACTATCGTCCATTAAATTCCTGGTTTACATTTTATCCCTTTTGTGTTATGCTAAAGTCATCTGATCCGGCGGCCCCGCCGGACGCACAACGGATGGAACGATGGAGGAAAAAGGCATGGAAAAACCTGTATTAGTCGTCTTGGCAGCCGGTATGGGCAGCCGCTATGGCGGTCTCAAGCAGATGGACAGCATGGGCGGCCACGGCCAGAGCATCATTGATTATTCGATTTATGACGCCAAGCGGGCTGGATTTGAAACTGTGGTTTTTGTCATCAAAAAGGACATGGACGCGGACTTCCGGCAGCTAGTGGGAGACCGTATCAGCCGGGGAATGCAGGTTCGCTACGCCTATCAGGCCCTGGACGACCTGCCGGAGGGGTATCAGGTTCCGGAAAACCGGAAGAAGCCGTGGGGTACCACCCACGCGGTAATGGCGGCGAGGGAAGCGGTACACGGTCCCTTCGCGGTCATCAACGCGGACGACTACTATGGCCCGGAGGCGTTCAAGACCATGTACGAATACCTCTCCAGCCACCCCGACCAGCCGGACTGCTGCCAATACGCCATGGTGGGCTACCGGGTGGGCAATACAGTGACGGAAAACGGCAGCGTGGCGCGGGGTGTTTGCCAGGTAAACAGGGACGGCTTCCTGGAGGAGGTCGTTGAGCGGACCAACATTGAAAAGGACGGCGCGGACGCCCGGTTTTCCGTGGACGGCGGCGCTACCTGGGAGGCTCTGCCGGGGGATACTCTGGTGTCTATGAACTTCTGGGGGTTCCAGCGCAGTTTTCTGGACGAGGCGGTAGAGCGGTTCCCCTATTTCCTGGACCGTATTCTGAAAGAAAATCCGGAGAAGGGCGAGTTTTTCCTGCCTCTGCTGGTGACCGATATGCTGGAGCGGGGCAAGGCTCAGGTGCGGGTGCTGTCCAGTCATGACAAGTGGTTCGGCGTTACATACCGGGAGGATAAGCCCACGGTGGTTCAGGCGCTGCGGGAGAAGACCGAGCAGGGCCTGTATCCGGAGAACCTCTGGGGTGTGTAAGACGAAGAGCAGTCGAAAACAATTGCAGGAAGGGGACTCCCAATGATTTTTTACTTTTCCGCAACCGGCAACAGCAAGTATGCAGCCGAGCGCATCGCGGACGCCACAGACGACCGGCTGGTTTTTTTGCGGGACGCTGTTCGAGGGCGGCGGTACCGCTACGAAGTGGGCCGGGAGGAGCGGATTGGCTTTGTTGCGCCGACGTATTTTTGGGGCCTGCCCAGCATTCTGGGATTTTTCCTGGAAAAGCTGGAGTTGGAGGGCTATACAAATCAATACGTTTATGTTGTGCTGACCTGCGGGGAGCACACTGGCGGCGCGGCGGACCAGATGGCGAAGCTGCTGAAAAAGAAAGGGATTGCCCTGTCCGCCCAGTTTGGCATACCGATGGTGGATAACTATGTGCCCATGTTCAAGGTGGCGGACGGGGAGGAAATAGAGCGAAAGCTGGATGAGGCGGAAGAGTATATTGACGAAGCGCGCAGGGCAATCCGGGCCCGGGGCATCGGCGATTACAACCGCTGCCGGGGGATGGTCCCGGGGATGCAGACGGCGGCGCTGTACCCGCTGTACGCCAGGGGGCGTTCTACGAAGCCGTTTGTGGTGACGGAGCAGTGTATTGGGTGCGGGCTGTGCCAGGAGATTTGTCCGTGCGGGGCGATTTCCCTTGCGGGCGGGAAACCGGAGTGGCGGAAGAGCAAGTGCGTGAGGTGTCTGGGGTGTCTGCACCGGTGTCCGGTGGAGGCCATTCATTGGAAGACAGCGGATGAGAACCGGGGACGGTACTATAATCCCCGGGTGGAGCCGTGAAGCAAAACGGAGTTTTGCGCAAAAAGTTTCTTTTGATTCTTTTCTTTTCAAAGAAAAGAATGACTGCCGCACAAAAACGGAGGATTACCCATGCTTTTTGATACCCATGCCCACTACGATGCGGAGGAATTTCAGACGGACCGGGAGGCGGTTCTGGCGGGTCTGCCGGGACGGGGCGTGTCGCTGGTGGTAAATCCGGGGTGCGACCTTGCCAGTTCCCGGGCGGCGGTAGGGCTGGCGGGACGGCATTCGTTTTTGTATGCCGCCGTTGGATACCACCCGGAGAACTGCGGGCCGTATAAGCCTGAGGATTTGGATATTCTGCGGGAACTGGCGGGGGATGAAAAAGTCAAGGCAATCGGGGAAATCGGCCTGGACTACTATTGGGAGCAAAACCCGCCGAAGGAGTTCCAGCAGCGGGTGTTCCGTGACCAGATGGCCCTGGCGGAGGAGTTGGATTTACCAGTCATTGTCCATGACCGGGAGGCCCACGGGGACAGTCTGAGCATCGTGCGGGCATTTCCGCGGGTGCGCGGTGTGTTCCACTGTTTCTCCGGCAGCGCGGAGATGGCAAAAGAGCTGGTAAAGCTGGGGTGGATGATTTCCTTTACCGGAGTTCTGACTTATAAGAACGCCCGGAAGGCCGTGGAGGCCGCCCAGGCCGTGCCCCTGGAACGGCTGATGATTGAGACGGACAGTCCATATATGGCCCCGGTTCCCCATCGCGGGAAGCGGAATGATTCCGGGTATTTGGAGCACATCTGCCGCCGTTTGGCGGAAATCAAAGGAATTTCCTGGGAGGACTGCGCCAGAATAACCACAGAAAACGGAAAGCGTTTTTTCGCGATTGACTAAAAATCGCGCATTCCGGCTAAATTCCCCCTTGCCAGACGGGAAAAACTGTGGTATAAAGAAAAAGTAACGATAGAGGTTGCGGACGCGACGAAGCTGCGGGAGCCGGCGGGCTGGGAACGCAGCGGAGGCAAATCCGCCGAATCTGTCCTTCAGGCGTGGAGGACGGGTGGGGGCGGGGAGAATATCTCCGTCACTGTCTGTGGGGCTCCGCCGCACAGTTGCGCTATCTGCTTGCGATGAACAAGGGCAACTTGTACAAAGCCGGTGGTAGCGTCCACCGGCTTTCTTGCGTCAAAAACAGCCTGTAGCTGCGTGCAGCAATATTTTTCAGGAGGACTTGTACTATGGATATCCGCAATTTAAAGGGCTCTGTGGTGGCTCTGGTCACACCTTTCCACGCCGGCGGCTCGGTGAACTTTGAAAAGCTTCGGGAATTGGTGGAATGGCATCTGGAGAGCAAAACCGACGCTATTTTGACTTTAGGCACCACCGGCGAGAGTTCCACCATGACCCACGAGGAGGACGACGCGGCCCTCCAGTGCGTAGTGGAGACCGTAGGGGGCCGGATTCCCGTCATCGCGGGCACAGGGTCCAACTCCACCCAAACCATGCTGGAGAAGAGCCTGCGGGCCCAGGAGCTGGGGGCCAACGGCCTGCTGATTATCACCCCCTACTACAATAAAGGCAACCAGGAGGGCATCTACCGCCATTTCGCCACGGTGGCCGACGCGGTGGATATCCCCTGCATTCTCTATAACGTGCCGGGCCGGACAGGATGCTCCATCTCGGTCGAGAATGTGGAACGGCTTTCCAAGCACCCCAATATCTGCGGCATCAAAGAGGCCAGCGGGGATATGTCCTACGCCATGCGGATTGCCCACTGCATCGGGCCGGATTTCGCTCTCTGGTGCGGCAACGACGATATTACCCTGCCTCTGCTCTCCATCGGCGGCAGCGGCGTCATCTCCGTATGGGCCAACATCATGCCCCGGGAGTGTCACGATATGGTTATGGACTTCCTGGAGGGCCGCCGGGAACAGGCCCTGGCAGCGGCGGTGAAGTATCTGGACCTGATGAATGGTCTTTTCATGGAAGTCAACCCCATTCCTGTCAAAACCGCCCTGAACATGATGGGCAGAGACGCTGGCGCTTTCCGCCTGCCTCTTTGCGAAATGTCGGAAGACAATCAAGCCAAGCTGCGCCGCCTGCTGGAGAAAGCGGGGCTGCTGGGATGAATATTTTGTTGACTGGCTATGGCCGTATGGGCCGTCTCATCGAACAAACCGCCCTGGCCGCCGGGGACAAAATAGCGGGTATCGTGGATATCGGCAATATAAATGAGCTGCCGGTCCTGGGCCGGGGGGCGGATATTGTGATGGACTTCTCCGCCCCCGCCGCCCTTCCGGCGGTAGCGGAGTTTGTCCGGGCCTCCGGCACGCCGCTGCTCTCCGGCGTCACAGGTCTGGGCGAAGCGGAACTTGCCGTATTTGACGAACTGGGGCGGTACGCGCCCGTGATGCACTCCGCCAATTACTCCCTGGGCATAGCGGTATTCCGCCGGGTTCTTGAGGAGGCTGGCGGCGTATTACGGCAGGATTTTGACATTGAAATTGTGGAAACCCACCACAATCAAAAGGTAGACGCCCCCAGCGGCACAGCGAAGCTTCTGCTGGATGCCGTAGACCCGAACCACGAGCTGACCCCGGTATACGGACGCCAAGGCATCTGCGGCAAACGAGGGAAAAAGGAGATTGGCGTCCACGCCCTCCGGGGCGGCACCGAGGCTGGCACCCATACGGTTAATTTTTTCGGCACAGACGAGGTGTTTGAAATAACCCACCGGGCGTCCTCGCGGCAGATTTTCGTCAACGGGGCTTTGCGTATGGCCAGGAAACTGGTACAGCTGCCAAAGGGACGGTACCAGCTGCAAGAGATTTTGTTTGGAGGAAAGTAATGGACGCGCAGGAAATTATTGCCTACATCGGCAACGCCGAAAAGAAAACCCCTGTGAAGGTTTACGTCAATGAGCTCGAACCCATATCCTATGGTTCCGCCAAGGTTTTTGGCGGGGACACCAGCAAAGTGGTATTCGGGGACTGGCGGGAGCTTGGGCCCATTCTGGCGCAAAACGCCGGTAAAATCAAAGATTTAGTGGTAGAAAACGACCGCCGCAACAGCGCCATCCCCATGCTGGACCTGAAAAACATAAACGCCCGCATTGAACCGGGCGCGATTATTCGGGAGCAGGTGGAGATTGGCGACAACGCGGTCATTATGATGGGTGCGGTCATCAATATCGGAGCCTCCATCGGCGCGGGAACCATGATTGACATGGGCGCAATCCTTGGCGGACGGGCCACGGTAGGAAAAAACTGCCACATCGGCGCGGGCGCGGTACTGGCTGGCGTCATCGAGCCTGCCAGCGCGGTGCCGGTAATCGTGGAGGACGGCGTGCTGGTCGGAGCCAACGCGGTGGTTATTGAGGGCGTCCACATAGGCTGTGGGGCCGTTGTTGCCGCCGGAGCGGTAGTCATTGAGGACGTTCCGGAAAACGCCGTTGTTGCCGGTTGTCCGGCCCGCGTGATTAAAATGAAGGACGAGGGAACAACCCAGAAAACCGCCCTGGAAGCAGCCCTGCGGAATCTATAAGCATACGTTCGCTCATCAATGTACAAGGTCCCAAAAGGATTTTCTGATACAGCAGAAAAAGACCAGCCCCCACAACAAGAGTGGGAGCTGGTCTTTTTGCGTTGTCTGCTTATCTCTAACGATCGATTTATCAATACATACCGTCCATGCCCATGCCGCCGCCGGGAGCGGGGGGAGCGGGAGGCTCAGGCTTATCAGCCACCAGAGACTCGGTAGTCAGCACCATGGCCGCCACGGAAGCGGCATTCTCCAGGGCGGAGCGGGTGACCTTCGCCGGGTCCACGATACCGGCGGAAATCATATCCACATACTCTTCCTTATACGCGTCGAAGCCCACGCCCTTATCGGACTTCTTCACATTCTCCAGCACCACAGAGCCGTCCAGACCAGCGTTAGCCGCAATCTGGCGCACAGGGGCCTCCAGAGCCTTGGCAATAATCCGGGCGCCTGTCTTCTCGTCGCCCTCCAGCTCCTCAACCAGCTTCTCCACAGCGGGAATAGCGTTGACAAACACCACGCCGCCGCCAGCCACGATACCCTCTTCCACTGCGGCCTTGGTTGCGTTCAGAGCGTCCTCGATACGAAGCTTCTTCTCCTTCATCTCGGTCTCGGTAGCCGCGCCGACCTTGATGACCGCCACGCCGCCAGCCATCTTAGCCAGCCGCTCCTGAAGCTTCTCCTTGTCGTAATCGCTGGTGGTAACGCCGATTTGGCTGCGAATCTGGGCCACGCGGTCCTTGATAGCCTGGCTGTCGCCCGCGCCGTCCACAATAACGGTGTTCTCCTTGGTAACCTTGACCTGACGGGCGCGGCCCAGCATGGAGAAGTCCGCGTTTTTCAGCTCATAGCCCAGCTCCTCGCTGATGACCTGTCCGCCGGTAAGGATAGCAATATCCTGGAGCATCTCCTTACGTCTGTCTCCGAAGCCGGGAGCCTTCACGCAAACCACGTTCAGGGTGCCTCTCAGCCGGTTGACCAGCAGAGTGCTCAGGGCCTCGCCCTCCACGTCCTCTGCGATTACAACCATCTTCTTACCAGACTGCACCAGCTGCTCCAGCAGAGGCAGAATATCGGCAATCACAGAAATCTTCTTATCGGTAATAAGGATATAGGCATCGTCCACCACGGCTTCCATTTTCTCCATATCGGTAGCCATATAGGGGGAGATATAGCCCCGGTCGAACATCATGCCTTCCACGACCTCGCTGTAGGTCTCGCTGGTCTTGGATTCCTCAATAGTAATCACACCATCGGCGGAAACCTTTTCCATCGCCTCGGCAATCAGTTTGCCGATTTCGCCGTCGCCGGAGGACACCGCGCCCACGCGGGCAATATCGTCGGTACCATTGACCTTCTGGGAATCGTTCTTAATGGAAGCCACAGCGGCCTCCACAGCCTTAGCCACGCCCTTCTTCATCACGATGGGATTCGCGCCCGCCGCCAGATTCTTCAGACCCTCGCCGATAATGGACTGCGCCAGCAGAGTAGCGGTAGTAGTACCGTCGCCGGCCACGTCGTTGGTCTTGGTAGAAACTTCCTTGACCAGCTGTGCGCCCATATTCTCAAAAGGATCGTCCAGCTCGATTTCCTTTGCGATAGTCACGCCGTCGTTAGTGATAAGGGGTGCGCCGAACTTCTTGTCCAGCACCACGTTGCGGCCTTTAGGGCCCAGGGTTACTTTTACGGTATCGGCCAGCTGATTAACGCCGGTCTCCAACGCCTTACGGGCGTCCTCGCCGCGCTTGATTAACTTAGACATGGTTGCATAACCTCCATTGATTTAAATTTGTGGGGCTTCGCCCGGATTTGATGCGGGGCCCCGCCCCGCACCCCGCCGCCTTTGAAAAGGCGGCCCAAACTTTTACTCGCGCTTCGCGCCCGTTTACTCCACAATCGCCAGAATATCGCCCTGCCGCACGATCACATACTCATCGTCGCCAATCTTCACATTGGACCCGGAGTACTTATCGGTAATCACCTTATCGCCCGGCTTGACGGACATCACAACCTCTTTACCGTCCACCACGCCGCCAGGCCCCACCGACACTACCTCTGCCACAGACGGCTTCTCCTTCGCGCTGGAGGTAAGAATAATGCCGCCCTTGGTAGTCTCCTCCGCCTCAGTAGGCTTGAGGACCACGCGGTCCGCTAAGGGAGTGAGTTTCATAACTAGGTTCCTCCTATATCAATTTATTTTGATAACAAATTCTGACACCGTTAGCACTCTTTTACTCTGAGTGCTAACGGTGCTTATCTTACAACATCTCTTTCCATATTGCAAGAGGCTTTTGAGAAAAAAATCCCTGTTTTACAAAAAGTTCACAAACTCACACGCCAATACCCCATTCCGCGGCAGTCCGGCAGGTAATATTAGGATTACATCCAACCGGCCCGAAGAAATTAACCTTTCCCTCCGCCAGCCGTATCACCACCTTCCGGCTGTAAACACTCTCGCCGTCCAGGCAGGTCACAATATCCTCATCCTCCGCCTCAATGACCACCTCCTTGGCCGTAGACCGCCGGGCAACCTCCGGGAAAAGGTGGGCGTTGCCCTTAGCGTAAGCCCCCACCAGCCTCAGAAATTTCCCCCGCCCCACCTTCCGTACCAGCACAGTGTTCAGCACGCCGTCATCCATCCGGGCGTCCGGCTCGGGAATAAATCCCCCGCCATAGTACCGCCCATTGCAAACAGCCGCCAGAATGAATTCCCCCCGTACCCTCTCTCCATCTAACTCCACAGTCCATCTGTGACTATAGCTCTTGGAGAAAAAGTTCACCGCCAGCGACGCAATATAGGCCCCCTGTCCCGCCATCAGCGGAAAATCCCCATATTTATGTACATCGTCCGCCACCTGCGCATCCAGCCCGCTGCAAGCCACCGTCAAAGCCAGTCTCCCGTTACAGTCGATAGCATCCAACGAAATCTGCGGGCCATCCCACAAATTCTCCGCCTCTGAGAACAGCCGCCCCATTTCCCCAAAATTCTTCAGAAAATCGTTCCCTGTCCCCACCGGAATGCAGGTCATAGCCGCGTTTTCCGCCCCGGCAATACCGTTAGCGACCTCGTTGATGGTGCCGTCCCCGCCGCAGGCGTAAAGCCGCACCAACCCGCCGCTCTGCGCCAAAGCCCGGGCGGTCTCAGCCGCGTGCCCCGGCTGCTTGGTCAGGACGCACTCCGTTTCCAGTCCATGCCGCGCCGCCAAATTTTTCGCCATACCCATCAGCTCAGCTGTACTGTCGTGCTTCCCTGCGGTGGGGTTAATGATAAAAACGTGCCGCATTTTCTCCACCTCGCTAAATTTCTCCTGTTCTCTCTCTGCCTCTTTATCCCTTCAAAAAGTCACTGAATTCCTTTAATTCTTTCTTAGTTTCCTCCGAAAGCCCGTTAAACTCTGTATTTTGGATAGCCCCCTCTAACGCGTACAGATGCACCAGACAAACCTGTGGATAGATCTCCTTAAGCTTAAAAAACGCCTGTTTAGCCCCCATTTTTGTCAGCTTTTCCGGAGAATCAATACCAACGGCGGTCAGCTTCCTTGCCATCTCTTTTCCAATATTTTTCATACCCGTCAGTTTGGACATGATTTCTCTCCAGCCCCCGGGTACGAGGCTTCCGAAACTGCCTTAAAATAAGCCCGCGCCTCGTCCGCGTCCCGCGCAATCTGTTTCCGCAGGGCGTCTATACCGGCAAACTTCCGCTCAGGCCGCAGCATTTTCAGAAACTCCACCCGGCATCCCTTGCCATAAACCTCTACCGACTGGTCCAGCAAGTGGCTCTCCACCGTTACGCCGCCGTCCTCGTCCACCGTAGGCCGCACGCCTACGTTAGTCACGGCGCCGTACACCGTCTCCCCCACGGTAACCCTCGCCGCGTAAACTCCAAACGCCGGAATCAGCCGTCCCGCCGCCGGAACGAGGTTCACTGTAGGCGCGCCCAGCCTGGACCCACCCAAGCCCTTTCCATGGCGCACAGGCCCGGTCAAGGCAAAGGGCCTCCCGAGAAACCGCGCCGCCTCCTCCGGTTCTCCCCGCTCCAGCAGAGCGCGGATATGCGTGGAGCTGACGGTTACGCCGTCCAGGGTAACAGCGGGAATAATGTCGCACCCCATCCCCAACGCCGCCGCCTTTTTCGACAGCAGAGCCGGAGTCCCGGCATTCTGATGGCCGAAGCGGAAATCATGTCCCGCCACCAGCCATCCGGCCCGGTACTCCCGCGCCAGCATCAGAACAAAATCCACCCAGGGCATCGTCATCATGGTCTCATCAAAGGGGGCGGTTATCACCTCCTCAATAGGAAACAGACCTCGAATCACGTCCCGCCGTTCCCCCGCTCCCGTCAGCAGCGGCACAGCCTTCCCGGTCACAAACTCTCTCGGCGAGCGGTCGAAGGTAAAAACAGCGGCGTCCATCCCCCGTTCCTCCGCCCGTTCCACCGTGCGCCGCAGAAGGGCCTGATGGCCCAGATGCACTCCGTCGAAGAAACCCAGAGCTATTGCTTTTCTCCGCTCCAAAATGGCTTCGCCCCCTCCCAAATCTGTCAATTACAAAAGAAGTTTTTTACTGGCGTGAGCAGTCCGTCCCCCCACCGGCTCAGGCAGAGGAACGCCCCATCCACCCCATAGACCCGGTAAAGCCCCGCCGCCAGCCCCTTTGCGGGCACAGGATTTCCGTTGCGGCACAGACGCTCCTGACGGGCCTCCGCCAGCCGGAAGGCCGGATACTTCTCAAAAAAGCGGTCCACAGGCAGCAGCAGCGTCTCTCCCCGCTCCTGGACCTCCTCCAGCGTCACGGCCTGTTCCAGCGTAAACCCGGCGGCCATGGTCCGGCGCAGTGCGCTCATACACCCGCCGCAGCCCAAAGCCTGTCCGATATCGTGGCAGAGGGTCCGCACATAGGTCCCCTTGGAGCAGCGGACGCGCAGGCGGTATTCCGTCTCGCCGGTCTGCTCCAGCAGTTCCAAAGCGTGTATCGTAACAGGCCGCGGCGTTCTCTCCACCTCCTGCCCCTTTCTGGCCAGCTCGTAAAGCCTTTTCCCACGAATCTTAATGGCGGAATACATGGGCGGAACCTGGAGAATTTCTCCCCGGAAATTCTCCAGCGCCGCCTCAATTTCCTCCCGTCCCGCAGAGACCGGGAGGGTCTCCAATACCTCCCCGGAACTGTCCTGGGTGTTCGTCGTGACCCCCAGGCGCAGTCCGGCAAGATATTCTTTATCGCCCTTTTCCGCGAATTCCACCGCCTTGGTGGCGTTCCCCACGAACACCGGCAGCACGCCGGTAGCCATCGGGTCCAACGTCCCCCCGTGGCCCACCCGCCGCTCCGCTAAAATCCCCCGCAGCTTGGCGCATACGTCCATACTGGTCCAGTCCGCAGGCTTGTCGATGACGATTATTCCGCTGGGCATCTTATTCTCCGCCGCCTTCTGTACCGGCGTTGTTGTTCTCACCGCCGGTATTGGTGTCCTCGGGAGTTCCGCCGTCTTCGGGCGTACCGCCGTCCTCCGCGCCGGTATCAGCGCGGGCCTGAACGGCTTCCGTATAGCTGGCGTAGAAGCTGCTCACGTCAAGGCTGTCCAGCTTGTCGCTGAATTCCACGGCCATCCCCTCCGCGCGCTCTTGCAGCAGGGTTGTCAGGTGCTGGCTCTCCAGTTTGCTTTTCATATCCGGATCCCCGTCCAGCTTTTTCAGCAAATCCTTGCGCAGAATGATATGGTAGCCGTAGGTAGTCTCCACAATACCGCTGACCTGTCCCGGCTCCAGGGAAAAGGCCGCGTCCTCGAATTCCTTCACCATCTCTCCCTTACCGAACACATAGCCGTCCGGATTGGAGGCCCGGCCGGTGTCCTCGCTGTTCTCGTCCGCCAGCTCGGTGAAGAGAGCTTCCACGTCTTCCGCCGCCTGGAGCTGGGCCAGCAGATTCTCCGCTGTCTCCTTCTTGGCGGCGGCCTCCTCCTCACTGAGGTCCGTGGTAGCCAGCAGAATATGGTCCGCGTAGGCGGCCAGTTGGTTGTAGCCGTCCGGCTCCAGGTAGAAGTCGCTGCCCTCCTCTGTTACCATCTCCAGCAGGTGGTTGAACAGGTAGTTGGTGGCGGAAATCCGGTCAAAGGTCTCCTGGCTGATACCCATCATATCCAGGCTCTCATAAAATTTTTCCTCGCCGCCCGCCTGCTCTTTAGCCGCCGCGAGGTCTTTCGCCATAGAATCCTTGTCCTCCTCTGTAAGCGCCACGCCGTATTCGCTGGCGGCGCTCTCCAGGGCCGCGTAGGACTCGATTACGTCCTCGGCCTGTTTTTTTGCGTACTGTCCAACAGTCAGCCCATCCAGAAATTCCTTATCCCAAAGAATCTTTTTGTTCTCGTCAAAAAGCTCGCTATAGCCGCCGGTGTAGGCGTTGGCCATCGACAGATTGTACTCCAGGTTGCTGCAATTATAGGCCAGCCAATAATAATACATCTCCGCAGAAAACGGGAGACCGCCTACACTCATCATGGTCTCGTCAGGCTTGATGCCGGTAATCTCATAGTAGATATTACCGCTTTCATCGGACCCGTCCGATTTTTCTCCGCATCCAGCGCACACTGACAGGGTCAACAGCAGGGCCAGCAGCCCGCTCATCCATTTTTTCATCTTTCATATCCTCACAATTTTTGTTCTTCCCTCCCGTCCCCGCAGGGGCGGAAAAGCACACGCCTTTTTATCATATCACGTTTTTCTCCATGATACAATCACTTTTTCCCGCCGGGTCCCGGTTCGCAGGTTGTAATATTAAATGCGAAAGAACACGAAGCCCCACGAACGGGGCGGTT
>CAMSIF010000018.1 GCA_947058885.1 uncultured Clostridia bacterium | reverse complement strand
ATATCTGAGTGTGACTGGAGTTCAGACGTGTGCTCTTCCGATCTAGCAAGCAGAACCGGAGCGTCCACCAGACGGGCCAGGCCCATGTTGACGATATCGTTCGTTTTTAGGTTAATCTCCGCCGGACTGCCCGCGCCTTCAATGACAATTATATCGTAGTCCGAGGCAAGGCTCTCATAAGCGGCAAGGATTTCTGGAATAAGCCGCTTTTTGTAGCGAAAATATTCGGCGGCAGGCATTTGTCCCCGCACTTCGCCGCCCACGATTACCTGGCTTCCCACATCGCTGCTGGGCTTGAGCAGGATGGGATTCATACGTACATCTGGTTCTGTTCCGGCGGCTTGAGCCTGGACCGCCTGGGCGCGGCCCATTTCCAGTCCATCCCGCGTAACAAAGCTGTTCAGGGCCATATTCTGACTCTTGAACGGGGCGGTCCGCCAGCCGTCCTGGGCGAAAATCCGGCATAAGGCCGTACAGAGCAGGCTTTTTCCCGCGCCGGACATAGTGCCTTGTACCATAATGCATTTTGCGCGGCTCATGTGGATTCCTCCTTCAAAATTTCCTCCAGCGCGGCAATCAGCCTCTGGTTATCGCTATGTGTGCGTACCGCTGTGCGGTACCAACCTTCTTTCAGGCCCCTGTAATTGCTGCAATCCCGCAAAAGAATTCCTCTCCGGCGCAGGGGTTCCAGCAGGGGAGTCCGGGAGAAGAAGAGGAGATAGTTCGCCTCTCCGGGGACAACTTGGAAGCCTAGCCGCTCCAGTGCGCCGGACAGCAGCGGACGTTCCCTGGCGGTCAGCTCCCGTACCGCGTTTACGTATTGGGTTTCCTGTAAGGCCGCCGCGCCAGCTGCCTGCGCGGGACCAGATACTGCCCAAGGCGGCCCCGCCCTGCCCATCGCGGCAAGCAGCGCGGTATCGCTGCAAAGGGCGTAGCCCAGCCTGAGCCCAGCCATAGCGTAAAGCTTGGTAAATGCCTTTAAAATGAGAAGGTTGCCATATTCGCGGAGAAAGCCTTTCATCGTAACGGCGGCGGGGTCCTCCAGAAAATCGCAGAAACACTCGTCAACCACCAACAGCGCTCCCACCGCCTGACAGCGTGAAAGCAGCCGGAGCAGAAATTCCTGGGAAACGGTCCGGCCGGTGGGATTGTTGGGCTGACAGAGAAAAACCATCTCTACCTCCGGCGTAACCATATGGAGAAATTGTTCATCCAATAAAAACCCGTCTTCTGGCCGCAGCGTCCAATACGCCGTCTTGGAACCAACCAACGCCAACGCCGCCTCATACTCCGCAAAGGTGGGGGCGGTTAAAAGGGACTTTCCTGGACGTTTTGCCAAAACCGCCTGGTAAATCAGTCCGGCGGCTCCGCAGCCGCACAGGCACCAGTCCGGATCGACCTGTTCCGCAGCGGCAATGGCTTGGCGCAGCTGGCGGCACAGGGGGTCGGGGTAGCGTCCGGTGCTGGGCAGGTACTGCTCAATGGCCTTCTGAACACGGGGGGGGAGTCCCAATGGACTGACATTGGAAGAAAAGTCCAGGGGTAACGTGCCGTATTCCGCCTCAAAACCGGCCCAATCGCCGCCGTGAACGAGAGCGTTGTCCACAGAAATCCTCCTCCAATCTACATCAAACTAACGCCCGCAGTCCGGCTCCCAGCAGGAGCGCCAGAAGACCCGCTACATACAACATCCGGTTTGCCCGCAGAATATCTTCGGGTTCAACAGGCCGCAGCGGGTCGCCGATGGTGGGCTTTTCGTAAATTTTTCCAAAATAGGACGCAGGTCCGGCGAGCTGCACCCCCAACGCGCCTGCGCAGGCGGATTCCGTCTGTGCGGAATTAGGGCTGGCGTGGTTCCGGCGGTCCCGCCGCCAGATGCGGTAAGCGTTTCTGGCGTTGTGCCCAGTGAGAAACGCTGCGGCAATCCAGAGAAACGCCGCCAGCCGGGAAGGGAGGAAGTTTGCGGCGTCGTCCAGCCGGGCCGCGGCGCGTCCAAAGTAGAGATACCGGCTATTTTTGTAGCCCACCATACTGTCCATAGTGTTAATGGACTTATAGACCATCGCCAATGGTGCGCCGCCCAGCAGCATGTAGAAAAGCGGGGCGGCAGCGCCGTCGGAAAAATTTTCCGCCACTGTCTCTACTGCGGCTTTCGCTACACCCTCTGCCGTCAGGGACTGCGTATCCCGCCCTACAATGCGGCTGACCGCCTGACGGGCGGCCGGCAGATTTCCGGCGGACAGTTCCCGGCATACTTTACGGCTCTCCGCCGCAAGTCCCCGCAGCGCCAACGCCTGCCAGCACCATAGAACCTGAATCAAGAACCCCGCCGCAGGATGGAGCCAGTCCGCCAAGGCGCAGGCCCCGCCGCACACCAGAAGCGTCCCTAAAGGCATCGCTGCCGCCAGCAGTATGCCGCCCCGCAGTTCTCCCTGCGGCGTCTGCGGAAGCCGGGGGCGTAAAAATTTTTCCAAGGACGTAATCGCCTTGCCCATGCATATGACTGGATGGGGCATCCAGGCCGGGTCGGCCAGCAGCAGGTCCAGACAGAACCCGCAGATGATGGCAAGCAGATTAAGCTTCATGTTCGCCACGCTCCGCTCTATACAAAATTGCCGCCTGGACAAATCGTTCCGCTAAATGGGGGTGTCCCGCAAAATACAGATGGGGAAAGCCGGCATAAAGCCGTTCGCTGGAAAATCCGCACTGCCAGTTCCGGCCAGTCAGCGGCTTTTTGGCAGTCAAGTCCCCGCCGTTTTCGCTGGAGTCCCAATAGTGGAACTCGTGGACCGGCAGGGTCTCGCCCTGGCGGAACAACAGGCTGTCCGCGCTGGCGGAAAGCTCCGAGTAGCCGAACCGTACCAGCTTTTGTTTGCGGATGGCCTTGCCGGGGAGAACCCCTGCCATAGGGAAAATCGTACCTCCGGCATCTTCCAAAGACTGGCCCAAGTATAAAAAACCGCCGCACTCCGCTACAGTGGGGAGGCCGCTCTCCACCGCTTTCCGTATGGCGCGGCGCATGGAAACATTTTCCGCAAGCTTTCCGGCGTACAGCTCTGGGTAGCCGCCAGGAAGGTATAAGCCGCAGGCGTTTGAGGGCAGTCCTGTGTCCCGAAGAGGGCTGAAAAACAGCAGTTCGGCCCCCGCTGCCCGAAGGGCCTCCAATGTCTCCGCATAGGTAAAACAGAACGCCTCGTCCCGCGCCACTGCCAGGGGAACCCGCAGACGGGAGACGGGGGAGGGAGGCAGCTCCCAGCCGCCGCGCCGTTCAAACAAGGGGAAAAGCCGGTCCCAGTCCATATTTTCATCCAGCTGAAATGCGGTCCGGTCTATACGTTCCACCAGATTACGGATTTCCCCGGCGGTACAGAGACCCAGATGACGGCTCTCCAGAACCGCCTCGTCCATGTGGGGCAGATATCCCAGCACCGGCAGGCCGGTTTCTTTCTCCAGCATAGAGGAAAGACTTTGGGCAAGCGTGGGGGAACAATCGTTCAAGAGGATTCCCGCGATATGACTGGATTTCCGGAAGGCCGTTAGCCCCTTGATTTGCGCCGCCAGAGTAAGACTGGCTCCTCTGGGCCGCACTGCCAGCAAAACCGGAAGCCCCAGCGTATCCGCCACATGCCATGCGCTGGCCCGGTCTGTGGAACCGCCCAGACCGTCATAAAAGCCCATGGTCCCCTCCACCACCGCCGCGTTCCGCCATGCGCTGTAGAAACCGTAAAGCCTCCGGACAGTTGTTTCATCCGAGAGGAACAAGTCCAGATTACAGCTCTCTACCCCCAGAACAGAGCGGTGAAACATAGGATCAATGTAGTCGGGGCCGCATTTGAAGGCGCAGGGGTCATAGCCCCGCCGCTTCAGGGCCGCCAGCAGGGCGCAAGTTAAAATCGTTTTTCCGCTGCCCGAGGCGGGAGCGGATATCATCAATTCAAGCATCACAATTACCTGTAATTAAAAACACGGGATTGTTGGCGGTCATCAGGTGTAATTTTCCCGCCGCTCTGCTGCGGCTGACAGAGATTTGGGTGACCTTTGCCTCCAGTCCTCGCTTCGCCAGGGCGGCGGCAGCGGCGGCCAGGGTCTCCAGGGCAATGGCGGAAACGCATATCCTTGCATGTGGATTGCGCTCCAGCGCCATGTCTACGATTTTATCCATATTTCCCTTGGTACCGCCGGCAAAGACGCCGTCCGGCGCCGGAAGGTCCGTCAACACATCAGGGGCAAAACCCTCCACCAAATGGAGATTCCACGCGGAAAATTTCTCCCTGTTCTCGCGGATAAGCTCGCAGGCCTCTGCACCGCATTCCACTGCGTAAACTGCGCCCTGTTCCGCCGTTAAGGCCATTTCTACGCTGACGCTGCCCGTTCCCGCGCCGATATCCCAAAGGATATCGCCGGGGCGCACCGCCAGCTTTGCCAGGACGGCGGCGCGTACCTCCTGCTTGGTCATAGGTACCGCGCCCCGCAGAAACGCCTCGTCAGGGAAGCCGGGGCAGCGGCGCGGGTGCCTGGGGGCGGCCTCCACCAGCAGGACGGACAGGGGCGCGAAGGAACGTCCCGCCAGCTCCGCCGCCGGGCTAAGGGTAATTTTTTCATCCGGATAGGACAGGTTTTCTCCCACAACGGCAGGCAGTCCGCCCAGACCGGCCTCCGCCAGCCGCCGGCAGATTTCTCCAGGTCCAAGGTCTCCGCCGGTGAGGAAAAAAGCCGGTTTTCCATGGGTTACAGCCTGAACTGCGGCGCAGTCCCTGCCATGGGCCGACACAAGCTCCCAATCCTGCCAGGGGCGTCCCAGCCGGGCGGAGAGCAGCTGTACGCTGGAAATACCGGGCAGAACCTTGAATGGGATGCCGTGTTCTGTCAAGAGCGGCAGCAGGCCCCGTGCGCCGGAGTAGAACCCGGCGTCGCCGCTGAAAACTACCGCGCAGTCCTCCTGCTGGCGCAGGATAGCCTCCAGCAGCTCGGAAGGGCGGATAGCTATTATCTGGTTCCGGGTACAGCCTTGGGGAAGATGCAGCAGCAGCCGCTTTGCTCCCAGTATGCACCCCGCCTGCCGCAGCGCGTCCAGACATTCCGCCGTTATAGTCTCCGGCGTCCCGCCGCCCAGCGAGACCAAAACTACCCGCATGTTATCATCTCCCTGCACTGTGTCAAAACAGCGTTATAATCCAACCCATCCTCTGCCGGACGGCGAATCAATATAAGCCGCGCACCAGCAGCGGCGGCGGCAGCGGCCTTTTCAGCAAAGCCGCCCGCCCGGCCTCCGTCCTTTGTCACCAGGTAACGGATCTCAAACTGCCGGATGAGAGCTTCGTTCAGCTCCTGGGAAAAAGGACCGTGCATAGCGATAATATTGCTGCGGGGTACTCCGGCGGCTTCACAGGCGGCAAGGCTCTCCTGAAGGGGAAGTACCCTGGGATAGAGCCTCTCGCCGCCCAGAGCCGAGAAGACGCCCAGTTCCTTGGCTCCAGTGGCCAGCAGAATATTTCCGCAAGTGGATTTCAGCCACTCCGCCGCGCCGGAGGCATCTGCAAAGACCTTGGCGTTTTCTGGAATTTCGCTCTGTCCGCGCAGAAGCCGGACGCGCCGTACCTGCTCCTGGCGGCAGGCTTCCAGGATATTTTGGCTGGCCTCTGCGGCGTAGGGGTGGGTTGCGTCTACGCATAGATCCATTCCCGCAACGACCCGCCGCATTTCCAAGGCGTCCAGCCGTCCGGAGAATACGGCCGTCCCTGGATAACCGCCCTGTTCCTCCCGGCCATAGCTGGTAGCCACGCAGACAGTAACCTCCGCGCCCAAATCGGCCAGCTCACGGGAGAGCAGGCGGCCTTCGGTGGTGCCGCCGAAAATTACAATACGCATATTCCTCGCTTCCCTTCGTACCCTCTGGGGGTGACCATCCGGCCGTTCATCTCTTTGGTAGAGGAGGAGCCAATAAACACGGTGGTAAACATGTCCAGTTTTGCCAGCCGCAAAGCCTCCAGAGACAGAACGGCGGCTGTTTCACCCGGTCTGCCGATATTCCGGACATAGCCGCAGACCGTTTGGGGGGATTTTCCGGCAGAGAGAAGGATATCGCAGGCTTTTTCCAAATAATCCGCCCGCTTGTGGGAACAGGGATTATAGATACAGATGGAAAAATCCCCCTCTGCCGCCAGCCGCAGCCGCTTTTCGATTATCTCCCAGGGGGTTAATAAATCGGAAAGGGAAATTACACAGAAGTCGTGCCCAACCGGCGCACCAAGCACGGCCCCGCCGGAAAGCGCGGCTGTCACACCGGGGACGACTATAATTTCTACGCCGGGCCACTCCGGAGCCAGCTGCAAAATAGGGCCCGCCATGCCGTACACACCGGCGTCGCCGCTGCAAACCATCGCCGTGGTTTTACCTGCCGCCGCTGTCTCCAACGCCCAGCGGCAGCGGTCAATTTCCTGCCGCATGGGGGTAGTGTAGAGCTCTTTGCCGGGAAACAGGCCGGATACCAACTCTACATAAACCGTATAGCCGCATAAGACTTGGGCGTCCTCCAGGGCGTTACGGGCTTGGGCAGTCAAAAACGCCGCGTCCCCCGGGCCGATGCCCACAACATATAAAGTAGTTGCCAAAATATGATACCATCCTTTCAGGTGCCCTTGCGGAATTCTGTGGTAAAAGCCGGGTCATAGAGCTTGCTGCGGTCATATCCGCCCGAAAGGAAGCCGCCTACTAATATGATGGCTGTCTTTCGGATTCCGGCCAGCCCGCCAGAGTGTGCCAGGGTCCCCACGGTACAGCGAACGATTTTTTCTTCCGGCCAGGTGGCCTTGTACACGATGGCGGCAGGGGAATCGGCAGAATATGCTCCGCTTAAAAGGGCGGTTTGTACTTCCTCCAGCATTCCGGCGGACAGGAAAATGGCCATAGACGCGCCATGCCGCGCCAGGTTTTCCAAACGTTCCGCATCCGGTACCGGCGTGCGCCCCGCCATACGTGTGATGATAACGCTCTGGCTGACGCCCGGCAGAGTATACTCCGCGCCTAACGCCGCCGCCGCGCCGCAGAAGCTGGAGACGCCCGGCGTATCATCCCAGGGGATTCCCAAAGCGTCAAGGGCGTCCATCTGCTCCCGGACCGCGCCGTAGAGGCAGGGGTCTCCGGTGTGCAGCCGCACGATATCCCCGCCCCTGCCGTTCTCCTTGCGTATGGCCTCTATGACCTGCTCCAAGGTCATTTCCGCGCTGTTATAGATGCGGCAGTCCTCCCTTGCCAATGCCAGCAGAGCTGGATTTACAAGGCTTCCGGCATAGATAATGGCACCGGCGTTTTTTAAAAGCTCCGCGCCCCGCAGGGTGATCAGGTCCGGCGCGCCGGGGCCGGCTCCCACAAAATGTACCATGTTACTGCTCCTTCACGATGATTGTGGCAAAATATCCGACGTCTTCCGGAGGACGGTCCAGGTTCCGGCAGACCCGTTCGCCGGGCAGGCCGCAGTCCTCTACCAGGGCCGAACGTTCCAACTGGCCTGTTTTCCGCAGGGCGTCCACCACTTGGGGGAAGCTCCGGCCCGCCTTCATCAGCACCTTTGCTCCCGGCAGCGACAGAAGCGGCGTCAGCGTTTCGCCTCCCACTGGAAGAATATGCAAAGAATCGCCGCCGCTCACCAGCGTAGTTCCCAGACGCGCCGCCGCCGCGCAGAAGCTGGGAACGCCCGGTATCATGACGGAGGAGAAGCCTCTTTCCCGCAGCAAATCCATTAAGTATCCGGAAGTGGAGTAGATGGAGACGTCACCCAAATTGGGCATTGCTACGTCCCGTCCCGCTGTCAGATGCGCTTCAATTATATCCGCCGCCCGTTCGTGTGACACCCGCCAGAGGGATTTGTCCCGCTCCATACCAAAGGAGACCGGCAGAATGGCCTTGCCCTCCAGGGACAGAGCCTGCCGGACAATATCCAGGGCCAGGGTTTCGCCGCTTTTGGTCTGAGGCGCCGCAATTACCGGACAGCGTTCCAGAGTACGTACCGCTTTCAAGGTCAGAAGTTCCGGGTCGCCGGGACCCACGCTTATGCAGTAAAATGTGCCTTTTTTCATGTCCATTGTTCCAAAATCTCCTTTGCCTTCTCTGTAACACCCAGGAGGCCGTATGGATTGGAAAATACCACCGCGCCAATTTCATAAGCCCCGGCGGTTCGCCGTTCAAGGTGGCTTTGGATGGCCGCCAGGAGGCTGGACATAACCGCGTTCCGCAGTCCGGCCCCGTCCAGCAGAGCGATACAGGCATCTGCGGTGGCGGAATCCATCAGCTTCCGGCAGAGCTCCCGATCCCCGCCGCAGAGGGCGGCATGGGCGCAGAAAAGTTCCGCGCGGCAGTCAGCGTATCGGGAGTGGGTGTTCATGACGCCTCCAGCCAGCTTTACCAGTTTTCCAATGTGGCCTACCAGCAGGATTTGTTTAAATGTATGCGTGGCGGCGATATCCAGGGCGTCTCCGATGAAATTGGAGCACTTAACCACAGGGACGCCCCGCCTGTCCAGGCCGGATTCCCGCAAAAAATCCTTGCCGTAATTGCCGGGCGTCAGGATGAGAGCGTCCGCGCCAGCGGCGGCGGCCTGCCGCTGCTGGACGGCAACGGTATCCACAATGGCCTGTTCGCTCATGGGTTCCACAATCCCGGAGGTTCCCAGAATAGAGAGTCCTCCCGTAATACCCAGCGCGGGGTTAAACGTTCTCTCCGCAATACCAGCTCCGCCGGGGATGGAGACCACCACTTCCACGCCTCCCGCGTAGCCCAATTCGTGACACACGGCCCGTACCTGTTCCTGAATCATCCGCCGGGGGACCCGGTTGATGGCCGCCGCGCCAACCGGCTGGTCCAGACCAGGCTTGGTCACCCGGCCAACTCCTTCGCCGCCGTCAATCCGGACACCGCCGCCCTCGCACCGGCGAACAGTGGCCCGCACCAGAAGACCGTCGGTGGCATCCGGGTCATCTCCGCCGTCCTTCTGGACGGCACACCGGGCGGACTGCCCATCGTCCAAAAGAACAGCCTCCCGCAACGGGACCGACACTGGTATGCCCTTGGGGGTCACCAGGGAGACGGTCTTTGGAGGCGCCCCCGCCAGTAGAAGCCGTACAGCTCCCTGGGCCGCCAGAGCGGCGCAGGTTCCGGTTGTGTACCCGCAGCGCAGTAACACAGGTCCACTTCGGATATAGTACGAAAATGCAGCCTCGTCCAACGTCGTATCCGCCCCCATCTCTTAAAATAGCGCAAAAACCGGAAAAGAAAAACGTCCCGCCAAGGAGCGGAACGCACAAAGCCCCGCCGTAAATACAGCGAGGCCGAACAGAAAGCGCACTTCCGGTTTCGGCAGAATGCCGCCAAACTGCCATGTATCTGACTGAGCTTCTTGGGGAAGCATCACAGTGACCGACTCGCAGGGATTCCCACCCTATTCCATGTGCCATTGGGGAGGCCGCAGCTGGCGCAATATGAACTTGTCCGCATTATATCATGCCATTTGCCGGGTGTAAAGAAAAATTTCGCCATTATGCCTGTTTTTCCGCCTGGGAAAAAGGTTCGGCGGGACCTGCCGGAAGGAAACTGCCGGCAGGTTTAGAAAAATAAAACAACTGTGATGGTGGATAGATGCAAAAATGATGCACGAGGAAATAAAATATAGAAATGGAGGGGGAACCTTCCTGCTCCAATTTACGTCTATCATTCCAGACGGATTGCTATGACATTATACCTGTAAGGAGGAAGAACAATGAAAAGATTGGGAAAGAAGCTGACCGCCTTGCTGCTGGCGGCCTGCTTACTGCTGGGGCTGGCGGCCTGCGGCGAAGAGAAGGACGACGGCGCGCAGCAAATCAGCGGAACTATCTATGTGCCAACCTTTACCAGTATTACATCGGAAGCTGAGTACATCCAACAGGGATGCGCGGACAGCGAGTACATCTATTTTACGGGCATGGTTCAGGGAGAAGAACACGAGGAGACCCACACCTGGACGGATGAGAACGGTGTGGAACAGACCGAGTCCTACACTTACTACGACTATGTGACCAAGCTTTTCCAGGTTCCTCTGGCTGGCGGTACGGCACAGGAGCTCAGCGGCTTTGAGCCCACAAAACTCCCGGAGGACTCGATGGAGGGCAGCTCAGACATTTCCAAACTGCGTGCTGGCACGGATGGCTCGCTGTGGGTCACCGAAACCCTGTATACCTACACCTACGACTTGCCGGAAGACTTCGATGAGGAGACCGACAGTAAGTACAACTACCAAACCGGCGAGAAAAACACCATTATCGTGCGCAAGCTGGATAAAACCGGCGCGGAGCTGGATCGTATCGAATTGGAAAATATCCAGGAGAAGGCGGGGCTGGATTATGTCTATGACACCATCGTTGACGATGCAGGAAACATCTATACCAACTCCGACAGCAAGGTGGCGGTGCTGGACAGGGAGATGAACCTGCTGTTCTCCCTTGACGGCAAAGATATGTACGGCAGTATGGTCATATTGGGGGACGGCACCGTGGGAATGCGTCAGTCCTACTACGACGAAGAGAGCAAAAACGGCGGTACCCGCCTGAAAGTCATTGATGTGGCCGCCAAGGATTGGGGAGCCAGCTATGAATTGAGCCAGAGCGCCTACGATGTCTATACCGGCGGCGGGGACTTCCTCTTCTACTACCGTAACGGCACCTCTGTGTACGGCCAGAAGGCGGGCAGCGGGGAGGGGGAGAAGATTTTCTCCTGGATTAACTCCGATATCGACCAGGATCAGGTGCAGTTTTTCACCTTCCTGGCCGATGGACGGGTGGCCGCGCTGACACGGAATTGGGACGGCGAAAAAGTCGAGAATGAGATAGCAATGCTCACTCCTACCGACGCCTCTACGCTGCCGCAGAAAACTACCCTTACATACGCCTGTATGGGCCTGGGGTATGATATGCGCAACACGATTATTGAATTCAACAAGACCAGCGAGCTGTACCGCATTGAGGTGCAGGACTACAATGAGTACAATACCGGCGAGGACAACACAGCGGGTCTTACCAAGCTGAACACCGAGATACTGGCCGGACGCGTGCCGGACATTCTGGACGCCGGAACCGGTATGCCCATCGGCCAATACGGCGCAAAGGGCCTGCTGGAGGATCTGTGGCCCTACATTGAAAACGATGAGGAAATCGGGGGCCGCGCGGGCGTTATGGAGAATGCCCTGAAGGCTGCGGAGCAAAATGGAAAGCTCTATCAAATCTTCGATATGTTCGATATCCGTACCATAGTGGGAGCCGCCGGAGTGGTAGGGGACCGCACCAGCTGGACCCTGGCCGACCTGAAGGCCGCCATGGACACTATGCCCGAGGGAAGCACTATCTTCGGCGAGAGCGACACCAAGGAAAGTATACTGGACAATATCCTCTCCTGCAACATCGACAGCTTTGTGGACTGGTCCACCGGCACATGCAGCTTTAACGGAGACAGTTTCAAAGCTCTGCTGGAGTTCTGCAACAGCTTCCCGGATGAGTTCAATTGGGAGGAAGTTGGGGAAGATTACCAGAACGATGAAGATAGAATTGTCAACGGTCAGCAGATGCTCAAGCTCATTTACCTGGACAGCTTTACCATACCTCAGATTCAAAAGGGTATGTTCGGCGGCGAAGTCAGCTTTGTGGGCTATCCCATGGAGGACGGCAGCGTCGGCAGCAGCTTCCAGCCCATGGGCCGGTTCAAATTTGCCATGAGTTCTGTCAGCAAGAACAAGGACGCCGTGTGGTCCTTCATTCGCAAGGCTCTTCTGCCCCAGCTGGAGGAGGAGTACTGGATTAACGACTTCCCCATCAACCGCAAGGATTTTGACCGGTATATGAACGACTCTATGACCATCAAGTATGTTACAGACGAAAACGGCGAGCAAATTCTGGATGAAAACGGCGAGCCTATGAAAGAGAGCCGGTCCTCCTGGTGGATAGACGACGACCACCAGATTGAGGTCTATGCCGCCACGCAGGAAGAAGTGGACCAGGTTATGGATATTTACAACAGCGTTACCACCATCTGGAGCTATGACAACAGCATTTTCGACATCGTGAAGGAGAACGCCGGGCCTTACTTTGCTGGAGACAAGACGTTGGACGACGCGGCGAACCTTATTCAGAGCGCGGTGAAGCTGTATATCGGAGAGCAGATGTAAGAAGCTGGAATTTTAAAATTTTCTTAAGAATCTTAAGGAAAAATAAGACAGAAATGATGGGGGAACGATGCAAATATGATGCATGGATGAATACAATTGGAAGCATACTATTTCATGCAAGCTTAGGAGGTTACCCATGAGGATACAAGGAAAGAAATTGACTGCGCTGCTGCTGGCGTTCTGCATTGTCTTGGGGCTGGCGGCCTGCGGGAGCGGCGGGGACGATAAAAATGCTGACACGGACCAGCTCAGCGGGACTATTTACGTACCCTCTTTTATTGACCTGGACCTGGAAGCGGAATACATAAACAGCGCCTGCTGCGACGGGCAAAACGTGTATGTTGTGGCGGATATCTCCAACGAGGAGGAGGTCACGGACCCGGAAACAGGGGTGGTTTCCACCAACTACAGCTCCAGAGCCGCCATTTTCCGGATTTCTCTGGAGGATGGCAGCGTGACGGAGCTGGAGAACTACGAACCTTCCTATACCTTTAACAGCTACGACGAGGGCTGGTTCAACATTGGCAGTATCTCCGCCGGTCTGGACGGCACCCTCTGGGTAGCCGAGCAGGCGACAGTATACGAGTTTGATTTGCCAGAGGATTTTAACGAGGAAACCGACAGCAAATGGGACTACCAGACCAGCAAGAACGTGGAACTCCGGCGGCAGCTGGACAGCACAGGGAAGGAGCTTAGCGTCATTGACACCAGCGCCATGTATGAGAAGCTGGGGGAAGTGGATTACATCAACAGCGTAACAGTGGATGCGGAAGGGCGTTTCTACGTGTCCATCAGCGGGGAGAACGGCTCCCAAATCGCTGTGCTGGACAAGGATATGAATGTGCTCTTCTCTTTGGAGAACAACGCGTGGGGGGACTTTACCCTCCTGGGGGACGGCACGGTAGGAGTGCGCCGCCGGGACACGGAAGGGAATCTCTCCCTGTCGGTACTGGACACGGAGGCCAAGGCTTGGGGTACTGATTACCCGCTGCCGTATACGGCCAACAATATCTACAACGGTACGGATAAATACCTTTTCTATTATAATGGCGGAGAATCCCTGTACGGCTATAACGCTGAGACACAGGAAGGGGAGCGGCTTTTGAGCTGGAGCGCGGCGGATATCAATATGGACCGGCTGGTATTCTTCAGCTTCCTGCCCGACGGACGGGTGGCCGCCATGACCCAGGATTGGGCCAGAGTCAATAACGGAGACGATTACTCCCATAAGCAGATTACCGAGCTGGCGATTCTGGAGGAGAAAGACGCGTCTGTTCTGGCGGATAAAACGGTTCTGACCTTTGCTACTATGGGAGTGAATTCAGATATACGTTCCGCCATCATTAAGTTCAACAAGACCAACGATAAGTACCGCATTGAAATTAAGGACTACTCTGAGTACAGCACAGAGGAAGACTATCAGGCGGGGCTGACAAAGCTGAACACGGAGATTCTGGCGGGAGCGGCGCCGGATATTCTGTCGGTCAGCGGCCTGCCGTTGCAGCAGTATGGCGCGAAGGGCATACTGGAGGACCTGTGGCCTTTAATCGAGAATGATCCGGCAATTGGCCGGGAGAATTTAATGGAGCGGGTGTTTACCGCTGCGGAGCAGGATGGAAAGCTCTATCAGGTTTTCGCCAATTTCGGTATTGACACGGTTATTGGTTCCCGGAAGGTAGTGGGAGACGATTTGGGCTGGACCCTGGAGGAACTGAAAGCCGCGCTGGCTACGATGCCGGAGGGATGTTCCATCTTTGACGAGAGCGATACCAAGAGCGGTATGCTGATGTACACTATGGGCATGAACACGGACGCTTATGTTGACTGGGACAGCGGCGAGTGCCGGTTTGACAGCGATGAATTCAAGGCCATGCTGGAATTCTGCAACAGTTTCCCGGCGGAGTATGACTGGGAGTCCCGGGGAGAGGACTATGAGGAAGAGCCTGTCCGTATCGCGGCGGGCAAGCAGATGCTTAAGAGAGTGTCACTGGGCGGTTTTGACGATTTCCAGATGTATGAGGCCATGTTTGCCGGTACAGAGGGGCTGAGAACCTATGAGAGCTCTTACGGTTCTGGCGGCAGCTATACGGTGGTGACGACGGGTTCCGCCAGCTCGTCCAGCGCCAGTATGGGCATGGATATGAATACCTTCCAACGGTTGATTCCGGGCCGGTATGTCACCTTCAAGGGTTACCCCATGGAGGACGGCAGCTGTGGAAGCAGCTTCAGTATTTCAAATGGTATAGCAATGTCCAGCGCCTGTAAGGACAAGGATGGCGCGTGGTCCTTTATCCGAGAGCTGCTGCTGCCGGTGGCTGACCGTAAGTATTACGGCGACGCTTATAGCTGGAACTTCCCCACTAACAAGACAGATTTTGACGCCACCGTTGCCGAAGCGATGGAGGTAGAATATGAAACGGACAGCGAGGGCAAGCAGGTTCTGGACCAGGACGGCAACCCGGTAGAGAGATCCAAGGGCGGCTGGAGCTGGGGTGACAGCCTGAGTATTGACATTGTGGCCACTACCCAGGAGGAATATGACCAGATTATGGAACTATATAACGCGGTAGAGACGGTCACAAACTATGATACCAGCATCTATGACATTATCAGTGAAATGGCAGGGAGCTATTTTACTGGAGATAAGGGCCTGGATGAGACGGCAAGCCTGATTCAGGGCAAGGTGCAACTGTATATCAATGAAAATCGGTAAAGCTGGGGGTACGAAGAAAAAAAACGGAGAGAAAACGGCTGCGAGTAAGCAGCGGACTGCCCGCCGGGCTTGGGACCAGGGGAACGAACGGCTGCGGGATACGCTTTGCAGTATGGGGTTCCTTGGTCCCAGCGTGACGGGGGTGGCACTGTTTTTCATTGTGCCGTTCCTGGTGGTGGTCTATTACTCCGTCATACGAAGCCCAATTAATCCTGAGTTTGTGTTTTTGGACAACTTCAAGGCCGTTTTACAGAATACCTCATTCCGGACGGCGGCAAAAAACACGGCAATGTTTTCTGTCATTGCGGTACCTCTGGCAGTAGTGCTTAGTCTTTCGCTGGCGCTGCTGCTGGAGTGCCGCATTCCGTGCAAGAGTTTGTTTCGGACATTCTTTCTGAGTCCCATGATGGTGCCGGTGGCATCGGTGGTGCTGATTTGGCAGGTGGTGTTCCATTATCGGGGGACGTTTAATGTCATATTGGCAAACTTTGGGGTGGAAGCGGTTGACTGGCTGAACTCGCCGTACTGCCTGATGGTGATTGTGATTCTGTTTTTGTGGAAGAATCTGGGGTATAATATGATTCTCTTTATGGCGGCGCTGAACAATATTCCGAAGGAATTGTTGGAGGTGGCAGACGTAGAGGGGGCCTCAGCCGCTCATAAGTTCTTTAATATCAAGCTGCGGTATCTGTCGCCGACGGTGTTGTTTGTAGCGATTTTGTCCATCATTAACTCGTTTAAGGTGTTCCGGGAAATATATTTGCTAACGGGGAACTATCCTTACGACGGATTGTATATGATGCAGCACTTTATGAACAATACTTTTAATAACCTGGATTATCAGAAGATGTCCACGGCGGCGGTGCTGATGGCGTTGGTGATGGTAGCATTGATAGCCCTGCTGTTCAAGGCGGAGGATATATTTGGAAAGGACGTTGAGGGATGAAAAAGAAACGGTATTTTGGCCGGTTTGCCTTGACTGTTCTGGCGGCAGGATTTGCGCTGGCGTTTTTGCTGCCGACGGTGCTGACTATCTCCAACTCCTTTATGACCCAGAGTGAAATCAGCGCGAATTATGGTAAGGTCTTTTCGAATGTATCGGGGAGCGATGGGAAGACGTATATCGCGGAGACGGTGAACCTTAAATTTATACCGGACAAGGTGAGTTTGAGCCAGTATATCAATGTACTGATACGGAGTCCGGATTATCTTCTGAAGTTTTGGAACTCCGCGATATTGGTAGTACCGATTGTACTGCTGCAATTGGCGGTGGCGTCGGTGACGGCTTTTGGATTTACAAGATGGCGGGGGAAAGTGCGGGCGTTTTTGTTCTTTTTCTATGTCATTTTGATGCTGATGCCAACGCAGGTGACGCTGGTGCCGAATTACCTGGTCAGCGGGTGGCTGGGGATATTGAATACGAGATGGGCGATTATCTTTCCGGGGATGTTCGCTCCGTTTTCGGTGTTTTTGCTGACGAAATCCATGCGGAGGATACCAGGGTCGCTGATAGAGGCGGCGAAGCTGGATGGGTCCAGTGAGTGGCAGGTATTTAAGGATATTTGTTTGCCGCAGTGCAGGAGCGCGTTGTATTCGGTAGCGATATTGGTGTTTATAGATTATTGGAATATGGTGGAACAGCCGATTGTGCTGCTGCCGGATGCGGCGCAGCAGCCGTTGTCGGTGTATTTGTCAACAATTAACGCAAATGAGGTGGGGTTGGCGTTTGCCATAGCCACGATCTATATGGTGCCGTGCCTATTGTTATTCCTGCATGGAGAGGATTATCTTGTGGAGGGAATAGCGCACCAGGGCTCGGTAAAGGGATAATAAAAGTTTAGGTCAAGCCTTTACAAAGGCTTGCGGGGTCCAGGGGCAGAGCCCCTGGTCGCCGCCCGCAGGCGGTGAAATCCCATGAAAGGATGGAAACCAATGGAAGTCAAAGAAAAATCCAAAAAGAGGGAGCTTATCAAGACTATCGCCATCATCTTTTTGGTGATTCTATTGATCTTGACCTTCTTTTCCAACACCTTTATGAACTACTCGCTGCCCGAGGTAGCGACACAGGTGGTTAGTTCCGGTACGATTAACGCGAAGATACGCGGGAACGGCACGGTGGCGGCGAATGAGAGCTATGAGGTTGTCATTAACCAGACCCGCGAGGTGCGGTCCGTGTGTGTGAAGGTGGGGGACAGCGTACAGGAGGGGGACCTGCTGTTTGTGCTGGGCGACATTGAGAGTGAGGAACTGAAAACTGCGCAGGAGCAGCTGCAGACGTTGGAGCTAGACTATCAGAAGCAGATATTGAATCTGTCGAAGGAGTATGTCTCGGATGACCTGAACGTGCGGAATATAAAGCTGGAGTTGGAGAAGGCAATTGCGCAACGGGATGAAAATCTGGTGACAGATACTGATGTTTCGTATGCCAAGGGGGACCTTGCGGCGGCGAAAACGCAATTGAGTCAGACGGAGCTGATTCTTGGAGAACTGAACGCTACTCAGAGCAATGATGAAAAGGCAGCGGCGGCGAAGGAAAAGGTATCGGAGCTGGAGACGAAGGTATCCACGCTGACGGAGAAGGTGAAGGGATTCGAGGACGAGCTGGAGAAGCTGGATACCGGCGCGAGTTTGGATGCGGAGCGAAAGATTCAGGACGCGAAAAACGCTCTGGATAAGGCGCAGACAAAATGGGCGGCGGATTGGGCGGCAAATTTGACAGACCTTAGAAAGCTTCCTGGATTTTATCAACTTGGAAGCTCTCCACGGGCGTTTTCCAGCAGTGAGCAGGTGGAGATTGAGCGGCAGTTGAGCGAGCTGAAACGACAAGAGGACGCGATTAAGCAACAATTTCAGAATGGCGCGACGACTCCGGATGAGGGAGACAACAAGCCTACTGATACATATGACTATATCTACAGCGATGTGCGGGCCGCATATACTGCGGTGCTGACCAGCCAGGCGGCGGTGGAAACCGCGCAGGAGACGTATGACCGCGCGCTGGAGGATAAGAGCAGCGATTCCAACACAATTGCCCAGCAGCGGCAGGTGTTGCAGCAGAAGATGAACGCCGCGCAGATGGAGTTGATCACGGCGCAGAATGAGCTGAAGGGCGCACGGACGCAGTTGGAGGCAGCGAATAATTCCAATGAGCAATTGAAAAGTCAAATCAGGATTTATGAATCAAGCAAGAGGGATTTGGAGTCCAGGATTACAACGTTGGAATCGGACCTCACGGCTTTGGAGACAAAGAAAAAGCTATATGAAGACGCGCTGAGTTTAATCGCGGAAAAGCAGAGAGCTCTGGAGGAAGCGCTCTCTGGGAAGGATATTGATAAGCAGCTGAATAATCTGGAGCTGGAGGCAAAGCGGCTGGAAATTGAACGGCAGCAGGCTTTAGTGGCAAAGTATCGAACTGAATCTGTAGATACAGAAATTACCTCCAAGGTTTCCGGTGTGGTAAAAAGTATTAATGTGACCGCCGGAAAGGATAATACCGCCGGGGAGGCTATGGCGGTGATTGACGTGGTGGACAGAGGCTATACCATAAAGATATCTGTCACTAACGAACAGGCCAAGGCAGTAAAAATTGGAGATACCGCAGAGGTGACGAACTATCGCTGGAGCGATATTACCGCTACTCTGGAGGCGATTGCATCCGACTCGTCCGCGCCGGGGCAGAAGAAATTACTTGTGTTCCGGGTGACCGGCGATGTTGAGGCAGGGTCGAATATCAGCCTTTCTATTGGGCAGAAGAGTACTGTGATGGACACGGTTGTTCCGAAAAGCGCACTGCGAGAGGACAATAACGGGAAATTTGTTCTTGTGGTGACCAGTAAGAGTACGCCGCTGGGGAACAGGTATACCGCTACCCGGGTGGACGTGCAGGTTCTGGCGGAGGATGACAATAACGTGGCTGTGACCGGCGTGGCGGCGAACGACTACGTGATAACTACGTCCAGCAAGCCTTTGGAGCCGGGCAGTTTGGTCAGGATGGTGGAGAATCCATGAGAATAATCTTTCGCCGGCAGGATGGAAAGGGCAGCAGACTAAGCTTCAAGCAATGGTTTCTGCTGATTTTGAATATCATTTTGATATTAGCCGCAGCGGCGTCCATAGTTGGAGTGCGGATTATGGCGAATACGCTGGAATCTCTGACGGCCGCAGAGCGGTTTCGGGGAGGCGGGGAAACCCGGTTTGCCCAGTTGGCGTGTTTTCTGCCGGTGGGGGAAGGGAAAACGGAAGAGGATATCCTTACCTTCCGGCAGAGCTTGGAGGGCAAGATGGTGGAGCAGTCTCTGGAGGCTCCGGAGGGGGGACGGCTCTATATTGACGCGTACTGTGCCGCCGCCTCTGTGAACGTCAACTCGGAAGGGGGGGCGGCGAGTGTAGAGGCTGTAGGCGTTGGAGGAGATTTTTTCTACTTTCATCCCTTTCAGCTGAGGAGCGGGGCTTATTTTGACGGCGAGGATTTGATGGACGACCTGGTTGTGCTGGATGAGGAGCTGGCGTGGAAGCTCTTTGGGGGCACTGACCTGGCGGGAATGACGGTCTATATTAATGAAGAGCCTTTTGTGGTGGCCGGGGTCATCAGCCGTGAGGAAGATTTTGCGTCCAAGAAGGCGTACAGCGGGGACGGGGGGCTGTTTATGTCCTTTTCCGCGATGAGCAGGCTGATAGAGGAGGTCACTATTAGTTCTTATGAAGTGGTTATGCCGGACCCTATCAGCGGGTATGCCAAGGGGGTAGTGAAGGAGATCTTCCCGATCGGGAAGGGGGACATTGTGGAAAACAGCGACCGGTACGGGCTGCCGCATTTGGTGACAGAGGTGATAGGGGGATTTGGCCAACGGTCTATGCGGACGAACGGCGTGGTGTATCCCTACTGGGAAAACGCGGTGCGGCTGACGGAGGACTACGCGGCGCTGCTGCTTGCGCTGGCTGTGGTGTTTGGGATTTGTCCGGCGGGGTTTGCGCTGGTATTTGGGATTTTGGCGGTCCGCAGGGGATACCGGTACTTGAAGAAGACGGTGCCGGAGAAGGTGGAAGCTGGGATTGAGAAGCGCAGAGAAAAACGTCTGGAGAAGAAATTTCACGAATAGCTGGCGAAGCGTTATAAAGTTCTTTTTGATTCTTTTTCTTTCAAGAAAAAGAATAAGAAAAACCCGGAGGAGAATTGTCCATGGCGGAGCTGAGCTTGCGAAAAGTAAAAAAGGTCTATGATAACACCGTAGTAGCGGTGCAGGCATTTGACCTGGAGATTGCGGATAAGGAATTTATCGTATTGGTAGGACCCTCCGGGTGCGGGAAATCAACAACGCTGCGGATGGTAGCGGGGCTGGAGGAAATTACGGAGGGCGAAATTTATATTGGCGGGAAGAAGGTCAATAACGTTCCGCCCAAGAGCCGGGATATCGCCATGGTGTTTCAGAACTACGCGTTGTATCCCCATATGACCGTCTACGATAATATTGCCTACGGTCTGAAGCTGCGAAAATTTCCCAAGCGGGTCATTGATCAGAAGGTGCGGGAAGCGGCGGAAATATTGGATATTACAGAATTGCTCAAGCGTAAGCCCAAGGCGTTGTCCGGCGGACAGCGGCAGCGTGTGGCTATCGGACGGGCGATTGTGCGGGAGCCGCAGGTATTTTTGATGGATGAGCCGTTGAGCAACCTGGACGCCAAGCTGCGTAATCAGATGCGCGCGGAGATTATAAAGCTGCGGCAGAAGGTGAATACCACCTTCATTTATGTCACCCACGACCAGACGGAGGCTATGACGTTGGGAGACCGTATCGTCATCATGAAGGAAGGGTATGTCCAGCAGGTGGGTACGCCTCAGGAGGTGTTCCATCACCCGGCAAACCTATTTGTGGCGGGCTTTATCGGTACGCCGCAGATGAATTTTTTCGATGCGGAATTGGTGCGCAAGGGAGACCAGTATGCCGTGCGGCTGGGTTCTGCGGAGGTGACGCTTTCGCCAGAGAAGCAGGCCCGGCTGCTGGCCGGGGAGGTGCGGTCCCAGGAGATTACCCTGGGGGTCAGGCCGGAGCATATTGTGCTTACGGAAGATATGAACGCTGTCCAGGCAACGGTGGACGTGTCGGAGATGATGGGCAGCGCGGTGCATATCCATGTATCCGCCTGCGGGAGAGATGTGGTAATCGTGGTGCCGGTGAGCGAGGAAGAAGCGGAGTCCGGGGACCTCTTTTTGCGTGGAACTCAGGTACACTTTACGTTTCGAGGCAGTGCGGCCCACGTATTTGATAAAGAGACTGGCCGGAATCTGGAAAGCAGAGAGGAACGAGCTGAGGCGGAACCGGTGGAGACGGTGTCCGCTGAAGAGCCGGAGGAGGTTACACCGCAATTTATGGCTGCAGTGGAACAGCCGGAGGATAGCGTTATCCCGCCGGTAGGCGATCCTTTCGCGGAGGACGAAGAAGCGTAAAACGAGAAAGAGGCGGACCTGTGGGGTCCGTCTCTTTTGCTGCTATTCAGTTATCACGTTATGCCGAAATGCTCCAGACTGGTTTTTCCGGCTAGTTCCTTTACTTCGTCCCAGGTCAGGCGCAGTTCTACATCGCCCATGGCATAAGGGCCCAAGTCGTAGGGGGAATAGATTACCAGCATCCCATCTTTGTCAAAAAGCACGGCGGCCTCGTTCCAGTGGGCAATAATTTCCTTGTAGTCCAGCCAGTAGTTGCCCTCGTTTTCCGGAATGGCGTCCGCTCTTTTCAGCAGCAGGTCCGCCGCGCCGGTCCGGAAGGATTCCGGGTTTTCAGCAATCTGAATGGGATTGATGAACTGTCCGGACTCCAGGTCAAAAAGGAAGCTGGAGGTATACCGGTTTGGGTGTGCGCCGCCGGTATAACTGGTGTTGTCAATCCGGACGCTGATCATCTGACCTAGGAGAGCCGCGCTGGCGGTAGTCTCGTCATAATATGCTGTCCGGAGGCCAAAGGTGTCGTGGTCGTACTGAGCAGCGTCCCCTAAATCCTGGCCTACATGGACAGAGTCCTCCATAATAGAGACCATTTTGCTGTTGAAATTGTCAATGTTCCGCTGAGCGGGTTCCGCTTCCTCCGGGGACAGATTTTCCAGGTTGGGTACTGACAAGGATAAAAGCTGGTAGTCATACCGGGCCAGTTCCGTACCGTCCTCCATGTGAAACTGTTTCTGAGAGGCTACGGTATCAATTTGGTAGTCCGGCTTCTCGAAGTCCGGGGCAGAGAGATGATTTTGTTCCGGCGAGGCATCGGAGGGGAGCGTTCCCAGGCTGGTACAGGCTGCCAAAAAGAGAAGACAGGACGCCAGCAGAACGGCAAATTTTTGTTTCATAAAAGTTCTCCTTCACAAGGGAATCGGCGGCGTTACAGCATTACCGGCGCAGCGGTATACTCGCTGCCCGGCGCCGCCTGAGAAAGATTCGGGTAAGCCAGCGTGTAGAGGTCCGTACACCGGGCCTCCTGGCTGAACACCCGCCGGGCTTCCAAATCCAGCCGTTGGATATGGGCGGGCTTGGTCAGTACAGGCCGGGCGGCGGTTTTTCTCATTTGCCGCAGTAGTATGCGGCCCTGGGCGGTGGCCCCGAGAACGCGGAGATAGGGCGGCGTATCTCCCTGCGCGGCCTGTGGAACGCCCAGGTAGCTGTGCAGCAGCAGCCGCCGCAGGCGGGCCAGCGTATAGCGTTTGGTTTTTGCGCCCAGAAGAATATCCTCCAGGCTGGCGGAGGCGCGTACAGCTTCGTAGAAGCGGTGGTACAGCCCCTCGTTTCCGCCGTCATAGGGACGGAATTCCTCTTCCTCCATCCGGCGCAGCTGGGCGAGAACCGCCCGCTGGCAGTGTGCCATATGCACCGGGGCGCGTCCGGCGGAGATTTCGCGGTCAACAATGGCAGCGGTGTCCTGCGGAAGGACTGTGCGCCAATCCGCGTTCAGAAATATTTTCCGTCTGACGGCGCTGGCAGAGGGACAGGAACTTTCCAGGGCGCTGTCGTGCGCCGCGCCGGTTCTGGGAAGAGCGGCGGGGATGATGGGGGCTTTACAGGCTTTGAGTGCGCGCAGATACTCCACCGCCAGGGCGTTGTTGGGAAAAGAGAGGCAGTCCGCCGCATCACCGGCCAGGTCCCGGACCGCCTCCTGCCGGGCGGCGGCAAAAGTCGTTCCCTCGCGGGACCGGCGGCGAAGGGCCTCATGAAAAAGGCCGCTGTCCAGACAGTCCGCCACAGTCTGTAAAGGCTCCAGAGCGGCGCACTCGCAGCCAAAGGCGAGATGGGTGACCACTCCGGCGGCGGCTAAGACGGCTACGCCCCCTTGGGCGAACCGTTCCGCCGTGGCGGCGGACCAGGGGGAGGGCAGCTCCAGAACCAAATCCACGCCGCCGCGCAGAGCCGCTTCAGCGCGGGCGTGCTTGTTCAGAATGGCAAAGCTGCCGCGCTGGACAAAATTGCCGCTCATGCAGACCACTACGGCAGTGTCCTCCCCCAGACGGCGGCGGAGCTGAGCAAGCTGCCAGGCGTGGCCCCGGTGAAAAGGGTTGTACTCCGCAATCACACCTACAACCGCCATAGACGGCCCTCCTTCACGATAAGCGCCGGTCCACAGCTAAATTTTCAGAAAAACTTCCGAAAAAACAGTTGTCTAACCGGCAAGAATAGTCTACAATATAGATGTGTTTATTGTAACTGGGGCGGGCTGGAAATGCAAGCCACAGTACGGAAACAAAAATGACAAAACAATAACAATTAACAAGGACAAGGAGAGAAAAACCATGAAAATTCTGATTATCAATGCCGGCAGCTCTTCCCTGAAGTACCAGTTTATGGAGTCTGAAGGCGGCGAGGTCTTTGCTAAGGGCCTCTGTGAGCGTATCGGCATTGACGGACGGCTGACCCACAAGGTCCCCGGCCGGGAGGACGTGAAGCAGGATATTCCCATGCCCACCCACAGCGAGGCCATCCAGGCGGTGCTGGATATCATGGTGGATCCGCAGAAGGGCGTCATCGCGTCTACAGATGAGATTGCGGCCGTCGGCCACCGCGTGCTCCACGGCGGCATGGCGTTCACCAAGAGCTGCATCATCGACGACGCCTGTATCGCTGCTATTGAGAAGTGCATTCCCCTGGGTCCCCTCCACAACCCTGCCAACCTCATGGGTATTCGGGCCTGCCAGGCTATCATGCCCAATACGCCCCAGGTGGCTGTATTCGACACCGCTTTCCACATGACCATGCCCCCCAAGGCGTACATCTATGCCATCCCCTATGAGTACTACGAGAAGGACGACGTGCGCCGTTACGGCTTCCACGGCACCAGCCACCGCTATGTCTCCGCCCGGGCGATTGACATGCTGGGCAATCCGGAGCACAGCAAGGTGATTTGCTGCCATCTGGGCAACGGCTCCTCTCTCTCCGCCGTGGTGGATGGAAAGTGCGTGGATACCACCATGGGCCTTGGACCTCTGGCTGGATTCCCCATGGGCACCCGTTCCGGCGATGTGGACGCCACCATTCTGGAGTATCTGATGGGCCGGTATGGGTACGATATCAAGGAAATGCTGAACATTCTGAACAAGAAGAGCGGCGTGCTGGGTATTTCCGGAGTCAGCTCCGACTTCCGCGACCTGGACGACGCGGCGGCCCAGGGCAATGAGCGTGCCGCTCTGGCTCTGGAGAAATTCGTTTATGAGGTGAAGAAGTTCATCGGCGCGTATGCCTCCGCTATGGGCGGCGTGGACGCCATCGTCTTCACTGCGGGCATCGGCGAGAACTCCTGCGACCTGCGCCAGAAGATCTGCGAGGGCCTGAGCTACATGGGCGTGGAAATGGACGCGGAGAAGAACAATGTTCGCGGCAAGGAAGTAGACGTTTCCGCGGCTGGCTCCAAGGTGAAGGTTTTCGTAATCCCCACCAACGAGGAACTCATGATTGCTATGGACACCGCCGAGCTCTGCAAGAAGTAAGCGGAACAATCCGGGCGTTTATCTGAATATTAGAAATGCTGCAAAACCGCCTAAACGTTATTGTTTTTGCGGTTTTGCGCGTTTCCGGCAATTTTGGCGGGGTGTCCCTTGAGTTTCATCATAATGTATGGTATGCTATTTTCACGGCTTTTTTTGCGCGGCAGCGAACGGCGGCGCATGTTATAGGATAAAAACAGGAGGATGGCTTGGGATGACGGGAAAAATTCCTTCGGCTATTACGGAAATTAGGCTGAATAAGGCTACTTTTTCAGATGTGCCTGTTGAACAGCTGACGTTTGTCAATTTTTTTTACGGAAGTAACGGTACAGGAAAGTCCACTATCGCTCGAGCCATAGCGGAGAACTGCGGCGTTTCCTGGAAGCATGGAACAGCCGCAGACGATTTTGACGTGCTGGTCTATAACCAGGATTTTATTCATCGGAACTTTCAGAGCTACGCCAATCTTCCGGGCGTTTATACTGTAAATGAGGCAAATATCCAAATCCAGCAGGAGATTCAGAAAAAAACAGAGGAGAAAAAACATCTGGAGGAGCAGCGGTTCTCGGCGCTGGAGGAATGGAGGCGGACAGCTGCCGCCCAAGACGCCCTGCTGGGGGATTTTCAGACAGAGTGTTGGAACAAAGCCGCCGCGCTTCGGGAGGCGTTCGGGAAGGCGCTGGAGGGGAAAAAACAGAAGAAAACCTTCGCGGACGCCGTGCTGAGAGAGGCGTCCCCCCAGCAGCGCGGCATCGAGGAACTAAAGCGGCTGTACGGCGTAGCGTTCGACAGCTCGGCCAGAGTCTATCCGGAATTTTCGCGGGTGGACCGTGCGCCGGCCTACGGAAACCTTCCGGGAAGAGATTTGCTGGACAAAGTGACCGTCAGCAGCAGCAACACGCCCTTCTCACAGTTTATGAAAGCCCTGAACGCCACGGATTGGGTGCGGGACGGACACGCCCGGCTCACCGGCCTCGCCGGAGGGAAATGTCCATATTGCCAGCAGAAGCTTCCGCCGGAATTTGAGGAGGAGATTGCCGCCTGTTTCGACGCGCAGTATCAACAGGATATCCGCGATCTCCAGCAGTTCCAGGCGGCTTACGCCAGCGAGACCGCGGCGATTGTCCGCGTATTGGAAAACAATCTGACGGATGTTATGCCGCAGATAGAAATAACGCCATACCAGGCGAAGCTGGCAATGCTGAAAAACAGTTTCCAAATCAACAACCAGCGGCTTTTGGAGAAGGTAAGGGAACCGGCACGTATCGTTGCGCTGGAGGATACGGACTCCCTTCTTCTGGAAACAGGCGGCTTGATAGACGAGATAAATCTCCAGATTAAGGCGAATAACGACGTGGTACACGCAGGACGTGCCAGCAAAGAAAAATGCAGGACTCAGGTTATGGAGCACCTTGCGTTTACGCTCTCCGGAGAGGTGGAAAGCTACTACGACAGAAAGGCCCGGCTTGAGCGGGAGGCAGAAATCCTGGAAACCAGAGGCATACAGCTGAAAAAGGAGATTGCCGCCGCCAGTATCCAGCTTGCGGAGTTGAACGCGCAGACAGTAAACACGGAAGCGGCTGTTGCCAGCATCAATACCATGTTGATGGAGTCGGGCTTCCAGGGCTTCCGGCTTCGGGCCAGGGAAGGCATGTCAAATACCTATGAGGTGGTTCGTGACGGCCGCGAGGAGGAGGGGCCTGTGGAAGATTTGAGTGAGGGCGAACAGAACTTCATTGCTTTTCTGTATTTTTACCATCTGGTGCGCGGGAGCCTCAGTAGCGGCGGTGTCAAAGAGAAAATTGTGGTTATTGACGACCCGGTTTCCGGTATGGATGGTACGGCGTTATTTTATGTGAGCTCCATTGTTCGGGAGATGACCGCCGCCTGTCTAAACAACGCGGAACGCCGGAATCCAAAGGCGCCGGGCGGTTATATCAGGCAAGTATTCATTTTAACGCACAACGTGCATTTCCATCAGGAAATTACGTATCAACAATTGGCGTATTATGATCGCGTCTCATTTTACGCCGTCCAAAAAAACGAGAATTCTTCCACAGTCAGGCTGTGCGAGCGTCAAAACGCCGCGCTGCCGTCCGGCAGGGAAAACTATAACCCAATACAAAATTCCTATGCCGCTTTGTGGGAGGAGCTTCGGGAAGTGAAATCGGCAGTGCCCGCTATAAACGTCATGCGGCGTATTTTATCGTACTACTTTTTGCGGCTTTGCGGGTATGACGCGGACAGCTTGCGGGAAACCGTGCTGGAGAGGCATAGGGATATGTTTATCGCCGCCGGGGAAGATGAGCGGCTGGATTCAACCAAGTACCGTCTGGCGGTCTCTTTGCTGGCGTATACTGGCAGTTCTCAGGGAACCAGCGGCATAGACTTTATTGAGAGCGGCAGAGATATAGAGGACTGCAAGCGTGTGTTCCAACTGATTTTTCAATGCTTAGACCAGTCCAGGCATTACAACATGATGACCGGAACATTGTAACCGGTCATGCGCCGGTATTTACATAGAAGGGAGCCGCACATGTTTGATAAGTCGCGATTAAAAAGATTTTTGGGAAAATATAAGGAGGAGTTTATCTGGCATTGGCCGAAGGAAAAATATAAATGGGAGGCGGTCAAGCAATTTCAGGACAACTGGGACGTCAAAGCGGAGGACTTTGCAGAAATGCTGGCGCGCAGTTTGTCCCGGACGGGCAATCTACTGGCGTCTACAAATAATTTTCCAGCCAAGATGATTACCGGATTTGCCAGGACGGCCCCTGAGGAGGTCCGGGCGATGTTTATCAATCTGTTTGATGAAAGCGGAGAGATCTACGAACGGATAAGTGCGTTTAAGACGCGGTCCTCCGTCCTCCTGGAGAAGTATGGGAACGGCGCGGGACAGCACTATCAGTACGAAAACGCTGTCAGCACCTATCTTTGGCTTCGCTATCCGGACAGGTATTATATCTATAAATTCAATGAAATCAAGGCTGTTGCCAGCGAGCTGGAGAGCAATTACCGGTTTAAGAAAGGCGCGTACGCCGATAATATCCGGAATTTTTGTAAGCTCTACGACGAAATCTGCAATGAGCTGAAACAGGACACAGAGCTGGTAAACCTGCTCAGGGCCGGGCTCACGGATACCTGTTATCCTGACCCGGCATTGAAAACGCTGACCTTTGATGTTGGCTTCTATATAAGCCGCTGTTTTTCGTATGAGCAGCAGGTGGGGCTGCCGTCCGGCATTCTGCTGGAGGAACATACGGCGGGGGATATCCGCTCAGAGACGCCTCGTTCAGGGGAAGAGGAGGGAGGGTATTGGTGGCTTAATGCTAATCCGAAAGTTTGGAGCTTTTCTCAGCTTGCGGCCGGGGAAGAGGTCACCTATACGCTTTATAACGATAATGGAAACAAACGGCGTATTTTTCAAAATTTCCTGGACGCTAAGGCCGGGGATTGGGTAATTGGCTATGAGTCCTACCCGGTTAAGCAGGTAGTGGCTCTCGGGCAAGTCTGCCAGGAGGAAAACGGCGAGGAGATTAGAATAAAGAAGTTGGAGGGACTGGTCTCGCCCATAGACTACCAAGTCTTGAAGGATTGTCCGGAACTGGAAAATATGGAGTATTTCCGAAATCCCCAGGGCAGTCTGTTCAGGCTCTCCAAGGCTGAATTTGACTTCATTGTAGACTTGATTCGGGAGGAGAATCCCCTGGAGCCGGAATCCTCATTTGAAACATATACGAGGGAGGATTTTCTGAAAGAGGTCTATATGACCGGGGAGCGGTATGACCGGCTGGCGGCGGCTCTGAGAAACAAAAAGAACATCATCCTGCAAGGAGCGCCCGGGGTAGGGAAGACCTTTGCCGCTAAACGTCTGGCGTATTCCATGATGGGGGAAAAGGACAAAAACCGGGTGGAATTGGTACAATTCCATCAGAATTATTCTTACGAAGACTTTGTAATGGGCTACAAACCGGTAAAAGAAGGCTTTGAGCTGAAGCACGGGATTTTCTACCGCTTCTGCCAGAAGGCGTCCAACCAGCCGGATAAGGAGTTTTTCTTTCTTATAGATGAAATCAACCGGGGAAATATGAGTAAAATTTTTGGGGAACTTCTGATGCTCATTGAGCGCGATTACCGGGGAACGGAGGCAGTTCTGGCGTATAACGGCCTGCCGTTTTCCATTCCAAAGAATTTGTACCTCATCGGCATGATGAATACTGCGGACCGGAGTCTTGCCATGATTGACTACGCGCTGCGCCGCCGGTTCAGCTTTTTTGAGATGGAGCCCGGGTTTGATGCTGATGGATTTCTCCAGTATCAGAACAACCTGAATCATGAGACTTTGAATGAGTTGATAGCAAAGGTAAAGGCTCTGAACAAGGAAATCACATTGGATAAGTCGCTGGGCAAGGGCTTCTGCATTGGGCACAGTTACTTTTGCGGCTGTACCAGCTGCACGGAGGAATGGCTGCGCTCCATCGTGGATTATGATATTCTGCCCATGCTGGAGGAATACTGGTTTGACGATGCGGACAGGCTTCAGCGTTGGGAAAACAACCTTCGCGGTGTATTTCAATGACAAAAGATAAGAGTATTTTTATTAAGAACATCTATTATATGCTCGCCTACGCCTTCGCCGCACTGCGTCAGGACGGCTATAAAAGCGTTGCGGGAGAACGTTTTGAGAACCCTCATAATCTGTTTGCGGCAATTCTTGCCAGGGGAATCGGCATTCAGCTCAAGCAGGGGCTTTACCGGGAGTATCTGAGCCGCCGGGAGGACGTTTCCGCCATGCGGGGAAAAATCGATCTGCAAGGAGCCGTCAGAAACCGCCTTGCCAGAAAGCGGCTTCTGACATGCGAGTACGGTGAACTCTCGGAAAACAATCCGTTTAATCAGATTTTAAAAACTACGGCGATTCTTCTGATGCGGCACCCGGAGGTGGAGGAGACGTATAAAACAGACTTGAAGAGGAAACTCCTCTTCTTCTCGGAGGTCAGCGCGGTTGACCCGCCTTCCATCCGATGGGCGGCCATTCGTTTTCAGAGGAATAACCATACGTACCGTATGCTGCTTGGCGTCTGTCAATTGGTTTTGGAGGGGATGCTCCTGACCACAGGGAATGGAGAATACAGGCTGGCGTCGTTTGTGGACGAGCAGCGAATGAGCCGGTTGTATGAGAAATTCATCCTTGAATATTTCATCAGAGAATATCCGCAAATAAAAACCAGCGCGCCACAAATACCGTGGGCGCTGGACGACGGAGCAGGGACGCTGCTTCCGGTGATGCAGAGCGACGTTGTGCTGCGCCGGGGAAATACGGAGCTGATTATCGACGCGAAGTATTATACCCGCATTATGCAGGCAAGGTATGACGCGGACCGGATTCGGTCAGAGCATTTGTATCAGATTTTTGCCTATGTAAAAAATGAAGCGGCCTCGTCCCCCCGACAGGTGTCGGGAATGCTGCTCTACGCCGGGACGGACGAGGCTGTCCAGCCGGACTGTGTATACCAAATGAGCGGGAACAAGATTAGTGTTAAAACGTTGGACCTTAACCGGGAGTTTTCCGAAATTGCGGAACAGCTGAATCAAATCGCTGCGGAGCACTTTGGAACGGCTCCCGGATTCTGCCGCTGAGGCTGGCTTATGCCTGCCTCAGCGGTAGAATCTCTTTCCGGTAGACATACCTTAGGAAAACGGCGCACATAGCCACGGACGCCAGCTCCGCCACCGGAAACGCCCACCAGACCAGGGCCAGCTGTCCGGAGAGGCTCATCAGCCATGCCGTAGGCAGGAGCACCACCAGCTGCCGCACCATAGAAATGAGCAGGCTCAAAACGCCGTGACCCAACGCCTGGAACAGGGAGGAGCAGACGATGCTGAAGCCCGCCAGAATGAAGTGGAAACTAATGGTCCGCAGGGCCGGAACGCCGATTTCCAGCATATAGTCCGAGGCGTCGAAGAAGCCAAGAAGGAATCCCGCCCCTACTTGGAACAGCGTAAAACCGATAACCATAATGCCGGTGGCGTAGAGAATGGAAAGCTTCACGGTCTCCGTCATGCGGTCCGGTTTTTTTGCGCCGAAGTTGTAGGCCACAATCGGTACCATACCGTTGTTCATGCCAAAGATAGGCATGAAAACGAAGCTTTGCAGTTTGAAGTACACGCCAAATACCGCTGTAGCCGTAGTGGTGAAGGCAATGAGAATTTTGTTCAGACAGAAGGTCATCACCGAGCCGATAGCGGCCATAATGATGGAAGGCAGGCCGACGGAATAGATACGCATGATAATTGCGCCGTTAGGCCGGAAGCCTTTGAAATTCAAGGTAATCTCCGTATTCTTTTTTGCGTTCAGGTAGATGCCGAGCGCCGCGCCGACGGTTTGTCCCAATACTGTGGCCCATGCCGCGCCAGCTACGCCCATATCGAATACAAAGATAAAAATGGGGTCAAAAACGATATTGATGACCGCGCCCAGCATCTGTGTAATCATGGTATAGATAGTATTGCCTGTAGCTTGCAGCAGCCGTTCGTAGGTGATAGCCAGAAAGATGCCGAAGGATAAGACAGTACAAATGGTAATATAGGCTGTACCGCCGTCCACAATCTCTGCCACATCGGTCTGGACCAGAAAGAACGTCCGGGAGAACAGGGCCCCCGCCACGGCGAATACCGCCGCGCTGCATAATGCCAGAAATACGCCGTTGACCGCCGTTAGGTTGGCACGCTCAAAGTTTTTCTGTCCCAGGCTCTTGCTCAGGAGGGCATTGATGCCGACGCCTGTGCCGGTGGCTACGGCAATCATTAGGTTCTGCACCGGAAAGGCCAAACCGACCGCGTTCAGCGCGTTCTCGCTGATGCGGGAAACGAAAACGCTGTCCACAATATTATAGAGAGCCTGCACCAGCATGGATAACATAATAGGAACTGATATGCTGACTAACAGGCGGTTAATGGGCATCACGCCCATTTTGTTTTCCTGAGGTTTCATTTCTTTTTCTTCCATTAAAGATTCCTTTCCGGGGCCTGTCCCCTTTTTGATTGGTCTGCTTGTTTCCCGTCTCTTGAGTTTTGGTCAAAAAAGCGCCGCTTTCCTCACAAGCGGCACGTTTATGGTAGCATGTAAAAATTTTAATGTCAACATGGAATTGAACAGTTTTTTCAACAATTATAATGAAGGTAACAGCGTCTTTTTCCAGTAATTGACATAACAAGACTTCAATGATACAATTTAACCAGTAACTGCCAGCAAACATAATCAGATGGAGGTCAAGAAACATGAAACACCTGCGTAATGTTGCCGCACTGCTTCTTTGCTGTATCTCACTGCTGCTGGCCGGGTGCGGCGAAACCGCTGAACCCGTGGAGGACCTGCCGGAACCTGCCTTTGCGGAGGGCAGCCCCCATGAATCCAACCAAAAGGTCTGTCGTGAGTGGTTCAAAACCATGTCCTCAACATCGGGACCATGTACGATTAGCGTCCGGGATACGATTTACGATGGGGAACAGGCGGCTGAGTGGTGGTATGCTGTCCAGTCGGACTTAGCTGTCTTGTACCGGACACTGGACATGAAAGAGGACGAGTACACGCCGTTTACGATTTACATTGTGGATAAAACGCTGCACGGCCCCGAGACCTGGAAGAATCATTTATACTGCACCCCGGAGGACATTCTCAGCGGCGGCTACCGTCAGGAATTGGCCGGGACGGTTCTCTCCGCCGGTGAGCGGTGGAAGCGTCTGGGACTTGCAAGCATTGCCTTTGACAAGAAAAAAACAGATGTGAGGCAGCTTAAGCAATGCCATTAAGTTAACCAGAAGTTACCAAAAAGAGAGTTGCAAGGCAGGCA
>CAMSIF010000017.1 GCA_947058885.1 uncultured Clostridia bacterium | reverse complement strand
GCGGACACTCTTTCCCTACACGACGCTCTTCCGATCTGGATGTTTAAGCATTATTTCACTAGTTTTCCGCCTCGTGTCCAGGAAAGTAGGCGATGCGTCTGTTCAACCGGAAGAGTTGCCACCGCACTCTGCGCATAAAAACTCTGGGCCTCCTCTCACCTTTTCTATTAACGCTATATCTGCTAAATCTTTTTCCCTGCCAAGCTTCTTTTTCATCTGAATAAGTCCATCTATACAGACAACGGGAACGCCGCTGATGATTTCCACTGCACCCTCAATCCAGTTTTCAAAAATTTCGATATTTTCAGAATATAGAATTTTTCTGGTTCCATCTTCACAGCGCGAAACTGCATAGCCTTGCTGCTCCAATTTATCTGCCAGGAGGGTACTGCATCCCAAATCAATATCATGTGTTTGAGGACGAACCCCGTGTAAAACCATAGCGCCGCCAGCAACTACCCAGTATTCCTCTTCAGGAAAAGAAAGTTTTTGAAGTTGTTGAAGTAAAGAATATTTATCAAACATATTGATTAAATACCCCCACATCTTGGTGATTTGTATTCCTGCTAGGAAGCATAATGGTATTCCGATTTGCCGAACGGATTATAGCATACCATTACCGCCGTATCAATGTGCTCTTGCGGAAATTGCTGGGGCTATTGCCTCACAACACCTTCCTTGGGAGGGCGTTTTTTGTTCCCTATTGACAAAACATGCCAAATTTTGTAAAATAAAGGATGGTAGAGTAGACATTGCGACCAAAGAAAACAGCTTTAGCGGGGGGATTTCTTATATGGAAAAAGGTATACGCCGCAGATTCGTTTACGCATTGCTTTTAGTGGCCGCGCTGCTGCTCGGAACGCCGTCTATGACCCGTGCGTCCGCAGCCGAAACCATTGAAAACCGGGCCAATATTGTCTTTGTTCTGGACGCCAGCAATTCCATGAACCTCACCGACGCGGACGGCCTGCGCTATCAGGCGATTGAACGCTTTGTCGGATTGCTGACAGAAGAGGGGAACTATCTGGGCGGCGTGGTCTTTTCCAACCACGTCCGGGATATTGACGGCCTGGACCTGCACCTGGTAAACGGCAGTGAGGAAAAGGCCCGCCTCATTACCGCGCTGAAATCCTGGACATCCACCAGCGTGACCAGCACAACGGGATATACCAATATCGGCGAGGCATTGTCCGCCGCTGTCGATATGATTAGTGAAAAAGGCAGTCTGGATTTGCCCTCCTACATCGTGTTCCTCAGCGATGGCAACACCGAAATGCCAACAGAGGAGGAGCTTCAGGAATCCAAGAAGAAAAAGGCGGATGCGGTTGTAGCCGCCGCTGAACGGCAGATTAAAATTTACAGCGTTTGCTTAAACGCCAATAACAGGGCGGATACGGATGAGATGTCCGCGATTTCCGGAGATTCCGGCGAATTTGAAGAGATAACCAACGCTAACGATTTGTTCGGGGTTTATGATACCTTTGTGGAGCTTATCACAGAATCGGATATTTTTTCTCCTTCAGGCCCCGAGGTGTTCCCTGATACTGGAGAACTGAGTACCGCTATTCCAGTGCCCGCAGTGGGCGTTGAAGAGGTAAATATTATTATTGAAGGCAGAGCGGAAAGCACGCTGCTGACGGACCCGAACAACGCAGAGGTGGATTACCAGCGATTCATAGAGACAAACAGTGATACTTACAAACAGATAAAGATTCCCGCGAAGTATTTGAAGCCGGGCGAATGGACGTTGAAGACGACAGGGGTGCCTGGCGACAATATCCAGATCAAAATGCACTACAGCAGCAATCTTGTGGTCGACGCTGCCGTGGAGCCTTCCAGTCTGGCCGTTGAAACCGGCAGCCCTTTCACTGTTTCCGCTGTCCTGCGGTCCGGCGGCACGACTGCCACATCCAGCAGCGACTACGCTGGTTACAGCGCGGAGGCAGTGCTTTTGGATGCCTATGGCGCGGAGCTTGACCGTATCCCCATGCAAGTCGATAACGGCAGGTTTGCTGCGTCGTTTACGCCTGCCGCCGGCGATTATTATGTCAAAGTCCACGTCACTGCTGAATATAGCTTTAGCAGGGAATCCGATAACGTAGGCCCCATAACCGTCAGCGCCGCCCCCCCGCCCCCGGCTCTGCCGCCGGTCCCAGTGGAGACCCCTATCCAAAAGGTGGTATATATTCTGCCTTTCAGGGACACGAGTCTGACAATTGACCTGAAGCAGCTGGCAACAGATCCCGCAGGCGATACACTGCGCTATTCCGTTGCCAACAGCACTTTCCGCAGCGGCACGGATTACACGGTCGATTCCAGCGAGAGGCTGACGCTGCATAACTTCAGCCTCTCCAAGGGCGTTATCACAGTCCGCGCCACAAACACAAAGGGGCTCTCCTGTGACATTGAGGTGAAGGTCACATGCTACTTTGTAACGGCCATGGTTATGATTGCCGTGGGTGTGATTGTTTTGATTGTGCTGGCCTGCGCCGCGATCACGCTCTTTATATTGCTCAAAAAACCCTTCCATGGCAATATCACCGTAAAATCGTATCTGAACGGGCGCGGCGGCGAACCGCCCAAAGGGAAAACAATCCGTCCCAGAAGGGGACGGTGCAGGCTGACCGCCTTCCGGCTCCATCCCCTGGGGGGAAATCTGGACTACAGAAAATGTTATTTCCAGGCAACCGGCGACAAGCGGGTTATCCTGATTACAAATGCCCCTGTATTGTATAAGCGGGAGAAAACAACCAAGGTGACCATTGAAAGCGGCGTAGAGGTGGAGCTGAGACTTCAGGAGGGAGACTCCCGGCTGCTGACAGTGCGGTTTGACAGCCTGATGAAGCCGCGCAGAAACCGCGCGAGAAAAAGGCCGCCAGCCGCGAAACAGATAAAGCGGAATTAATTTCTATATGTGGGAGGATATATCATGGCAGTCTATTCTAAGCTACTATTAAGTACCGGCGGGGGTATCATTTCAGCTCCGCAGCAGGCGGCGCAGACCAAAAACACAGCAACCGTCCTAATCGGCCTTGGCGGTACCGGGATTGACTGCATCCGTACCATTAAGACGCAGGTTTACTCCAGACTGCGTCCGGACGACGTCAATTCTGTTGTTCCCACGTATTCCCATATCCGCTTTCTTGGCGTGGATACTGCGTCGGAGAGCAAGGGCGACGCTATCCGAGAGAACCACGCTGAACGGCAAAACCGGCTCACATCCCTGGCCGCGTTGGAGGATGGGGAGTTCTTCTCTATTGCTAACGCCAATATCGCGCAGGTTTTCCGCAATCCCGCCGCCCTGGAACGGAAAACCGAGTTCGACTGGCTCATGCATGAGCAGATCGAACCGCCCAACCTTTCTGACGCCGGCGCCGGCGGCCTCCGGCAGGTGGGCCGTTTTATGATGATGGACCGGTCCGAGGACTTTCTTGTCCGGATTGGACAGGAGATTCAGCGGGCGAAGGAGGGGCTGGTTAATCCCCGGCTCAATATTCATATCTTCGCCGGTCTCAGCGGCGGTACCGGTTCGGGCTGCTTCCTCGACGTATGCTATATGGTCCGCTCCATTGTGGAGAAAACTGGCAGCGGTACCATTTTCGGCTATTTCTTCCTGCCGGATGTGAACCTGGCCAAAATCCCTCCGGAAAATAAGGATACCCGCAACTACATCCCTCAAAACGGCTACGCCGCGATGCAGGAGCTGGATTACTGCATGGATCTTCACCGCAATGGCGGCCGCTTTTTCCAGGAGTACCAGGGGCATCAGATGATTCCCTGGGAAAACGCGCCGGTAGATATGTGCCACCTGATCTGCGCCACGGACAAAAACAACAATGTCATCAAGGACGCGTATGAGTACGCCATGAACGTTACCGCCGAATACATCATGGACTTTCTGACGGACTCCATCGCGCAGTTCGACCTGACCCAGCATCTGTCCAATTTCAGAAACATGATTAATCAGGCGGACAATAAGAAGGTGATTGGCTCTAAAACGGCTTATTGCGTGATTGGAGCCTCCTGCGCAAGCATTCCCCTGCGGGAAATCAATACCTATCTCGCCTCCGAGCTCTTTAACCGGTTTGCACAGATAAAAGAAAATATCCCCACCGCCGCCGATGTGGAAAAGCTGGTCTTTTCCGCTTTTGCCCCGCACGCGCAGAGCATCCAGGAAGTCTATGAAGCCCTGCTGGACAGCGTGCGCAGGGATGTGAGCAGCGATTATGATCCGTACCCGGATAACTGGCAGTTTGTCCGGGATAACGGCAACTCAGACCTGGTGCTGCACTACACGAACCAGACCGGGGCAAAGCTCAACCGCATGGAGGCAAACTTCCAGAGCATGACCGACACCCGAAATACGGAGTCCTTATTGAAAAAAGTAGAGCGGGAGCTTTCAAACATTATTCGGGACATTGATCGCGGGCCTATTTTTGCCTACCGCCTGCTTTCCGCCGCTGAGAGCCATAACCTGCTTAATATTATCGACGGCCTGCTGAAGGAAAACGAATCCAGGAAAACAGAAGAAGCCCTTCAGGGCAAGCTGCGCTCCAGCGACCATGAGTCCGCAAGAAGGAATTTTGAGGACCGCGCCAGCAGCCTGTTCGGAAACCAGAAGCGTTTTGGCGATTACGAATATTACCTGGGCCTTGATGAGCAGCACAAGCTTGCCGGGAAATTATATGATAAAATGGACGATTTGCTCATAAACCTCCGGAAGCAGATTGTTCATGTTACGGCCAACCGCTATATCAAGCTTCAACGCGTGATGGAAACGCTCCTCAATACCTTTAAGGAAAACCGGGACCTGCTCCAGAGCGAGAAGGCTCTCTACACAAAGAGCACGTTCGCGGTGCCGATGATGACGATTGACGAGCTCAAGCCGTCACTGGATGAGGAGATCGCCAGGCTGAACATCTCCGGAATGCTGGACGCCTTCATGACGCTCCTCGCGGATAATGAGTCCGCCTGGATTGGGGAGGACCCGAGCAAAATCACCCGTCTGGTAACGGATTTCTTTGTCAATACCGCTTTCAGCGGTTTCGCGGACCGGAGTATTACCAGCTTCTTAAAGGACAAATATGAGGGCCAGCGCGGGGAGGAGCTTACGGACGGCCAGCTGGCAAACCTGATTTATGAAGATTGGATGAAGCTCCTCACAGGCAGGGCCAGCCCGCTGTTCTACTTTAACAGCAGCGTATGGAAGGAGGCGGATACCTCCAAGCTGGCGTTTTTGTCCTTCCCTGCCATTTCCGGCCCCATCAAGTCGGCGGCGATTCAGATGAACGCGACAAGTCAGATGTGGGGCCTGAAAGAGAGTGCGCTGACAGATAGAATCTATGTTATGTGCAGCGCCTGCGGCCTTCCCTTGAGCTCGTACAACAACTGCACGGAATACGAGGAGATGTATTTCAGCACAAAGGCCTATGGCCGTCACTACTACGAGGGAAAGAAGGTTCGCGGAATCCCCTTTGATAACTGGAATCTGCTCCCCCCCATCACGCCCCAGAGTATCATGAACCTTGACCGGGTGAAGTCCGGGGACCTGCGGGATGCCGTTTCCAAAGTCAGAACGCTTTATGAACAGGCCAGCCGTCACGGCCTTATTGACAGCGGCAGCAAGTTCTATGCGCCGGACCCCGCGTCTGCTGCGGAATTGGAGGAACGCTGCAGCGGCTGTGAAGCGATTCTCCAGCAGACGGACAGAGCCGGCGGCATCCCTGAGCTGGAAAAAGCCCTGGAGGGACTGGACCTCTCCGCTCTCCAATTGCGGGAGACAGGCTTCGCTCTTCCCGAGGATGGACACAGGAAGGACGAAGATATCATCAATAAAATCCGTGAGGACCATTTTGCCGCCTCCCCCGCTGTTCATGACTCTGTAAGGGAAAGCGTCGCCTGTATAGAGGCATTGGCAGAGCGGATTGATACCATCAAACGCAAGGCCCAGGAGCGGATTGATACCATTCTGGCCAGTGCGGGGGATATCAAGAACTACTGTGACGCTATTTTCACCGGCGTTATCTCGATTGAGATGTATAACGTGGCCTACCGCCGGGATGAGGACGTCGCGGCTGGGGAAGACTGCGTCTATCTCTCCCAGCGCACCAGCGCGTTCCCCCATGGGGGTCTCCCGCTCTATCAAGGCTATATCACCTTCCAGCAGCTTCCCGTCGAGCTGAAGCGGGAGATTCAGGAAAAGGTTGAGTCGTTTTACACGGCGAACGCCTCCTGCATCCGGGAAACTGGAAAGAGGCTGCTGGAGGACGAACTCAGCAATAAACGTTTTCAGACTATGAGGCAGATTGCCCTGGGAAAACCGCAGGAAAAGGAAGAGATATTCGCGTTTTTAGACGAGCTCAAGCAGGCGTTCCGCAATTTCTGCCTGGAGAATGGTCTGTAACTGCCTCTGAGGCGGTTGCGGCGTGGAGGGAAAGCGTATGTCAAACAACGTTACCATGCAGCATCTTATACAGCGATTTGAAAACAGGCTTAAGGGACCGGACAGCCATGGGAGCGGCGGCGGAAAGGAGCCCCGCTTTCCCATGCTTGTCGTCTGCCTGGGCGAGGACGCCATACGGGGCTGCGGGGATATCGCGTCAAACCTTTTCCAGATTTGGCCGCAGTATCAGCCTGAGCTGCAATTCCTCGGCGTGAAGGTAGACGAGAAGGGAACCGCCTATTACCACATCGAGGGTAGAGACGGGGACTTTGACCAGACCCAAATCTCGCTCGACGAAGCCGGGGTTATCCTGTCGAAAATATTTGGCGCAAGAAGCCATTTCCACGATAAGAACAAACTTTGCATGTATTTTGTGCTGGATACGACCAGCTTTACCATTCGCGAGGAATTCCTGGCGTGGATTAAAATGATACAGGTTGTTAAAAACGACCTGGGCGTGAATGACCTGGATATCCTCGACATGCTGGTCCTGCAAATCAACGAAAATTTTTCCCGGAGGAATATCGCCCTTCAACTCAGAAACGAGCTTTCCACCAGTTATAACCGGGAAAAATTCTGCCAAAGCGTATTTTTATTGAGCAACCGGCGTGACGATAACACCATTTTGGAGGAATGGGGGATTTGCTACCGCATTATTGCGGTCATCATGGCTCTTTCCAACAACGAAGATGTTTCTATCTCCGAGAAGCTGTTTGGCCGCAGGATTTTTACCGTGAGTTACGCCCACAAAGAAAAGCCCTGCTGGGACATCGGCCAGGTCATAGTGGAAAACTTGATGGATAAGCTGGAAAGCTTGGTACAGAAGCTGGGAAGCGGAACAGCGGGCTTGATGGAGGACAGTACGCTCCCCGCCAGGCTGGGCCTGTCCCAAGAGGGGACAATGACCATCCTTGACAGCTATGTGGACCGCGTGCTTCTCTCGCAGCTGCCCACGCGGGAACAATTGGAGCACTTTCCCAGACAGGACAGCGAGGATTACGGCCTTTTGTCCGAGCTGACCGGGGAGGAGTTTAATGAGCTGACCATGAACGCCTGGGACAGCTTCCTGGAGCAGATCGTTAAAAAGGCGCGGAGCAGCGACTGGAGCGGCGATTACGCCAAGCTGCTGGCCAAGAATTTTTTCGCGGACGAACTGGCCTTTTTGCAGGACCATCTGGAGGCTGTTCAGAGCAGATTATTACAGGCAAAAGCGCCGCCGCAGGACCAGAACGTCATGAGCAGCGCACCCGCGAAGTTGAAATATATGCTTTCGCGGAATCCCGAAACCATACAGTCTTTTGTGGATGTAATCCGGACGCAGGGCGAAAAGGCGCGGATTTATGCGCAGGAGCGAAACCGTCTTCTGCACTCCAGATCAGCCCTCTTTCCTGTGGACGACAGTACCATTAAGAGCTTTTACAGGGTCAAAATGCGGGACTATTTCGACCTCCATGAATCCGAGCTGGAAAAGGAGCTGAAATCCATCAGTGACATCGAAGGCCTCCAGCGTTTCCTGGAGAACACAATTGACGAAATCATCAGCGGCGACCCCGTTTTTTCCCAGCCCTTTGAGGACGAATTTGAGAGCCGTCTCCGGGCCGACAACCGCCCCGAGGACGCAAAGCAATATATTCAGCAGTCCCTTACTGTCAACGATGTATATAAATACCTGCAAGTGAATTTTAACCTGGGACAGCCGGTCCTTTCAGCTGTCCTCCTGAAGGAGGGGACGCCGCTGTTTGAAAATCTTCACGCCAATCTGTCCCCCAATACCTATTACTATAATACAGGCTACAGCAATATGGCGGAAGCGATAGTTATCTATAATATCCGAACAGACGACCTCATTAACGGTGGAGGTGAGTAAACGGTGCAATGGATATGTTCCCCCTATGAACCGAGCCGCTACGCAACCAACCTGCGGCACGACAAATTGACCAATATGCTGGTATGGGACAGCGCGCCCGGACAGAGCGTGCTTATTGTGCAGACGCCCTTCGGTCAGAGCGCGGTGAAGCGGATGACGGCCATCTGCAGGAGCTTGTCCGGTATGCCGGGGCTTCCCAACCAGTACACGGAGGTGGCCGGCGACAGCTGGATTATTGCGGTATCCGCCGCGGATAAGCTGCGGAATAAGGGGTGTCCGCTTAACGGATGCGCCAGTACCTACACGGTGTTCAGCTATAGCATTGAGGATGATGTATGCCGCATTTATGAGCCGGAGGAACGAGTGAAGCTTTTCGTGCAGGCCAGTATCCCCATGGATATCCGTATTGATATCGCCCAGGAATGCCGTAGAAAGGGCATTGGTTTTTGGGGAAAATCTACCCCAACCGGGTTTTACAGCATTACGTTTCCCAAGGAGCTGGCTGGCGGATATGTGGACGGAGATTTGCAGTTCAGGGTTGGAGATTTTATGATTCCAGTAACATCACAGATGCTGGCCCAGAGGACCGTTTTTATTAAGTCGGAGCGAAAGCCCGCCGTTGTATCCCAGAATCCTGGATTACGAATAGCAGACTGAAATAATTGGACTACAAAATAGGAGGACCGGAGGTTAGGCTATGAGCTTTTCGATTACATGTCCCTACTGCTTTGGCGTTATGAAGGACAATGAGGTCCTGTTTCGCTCCGAAAAGGTGAATGCGGGAGAATGCGAGCTTTTGCCTGATAATTTTCTGGACACAGCAGATTTTATAGCAAACTATCACGAGGACGATAAGGACGAGATTCTCAAAGGATTGAAGGACTGGGACTTCTTTCTTGAACGCGAGGATGAAAAATATGAGGAGTTCTGGAAGAAATTTGTCAGGACGACGGAGGTCAATCCCGCAGATGAGAAGCTGGGCATCACGCCGTACCGCCGCCCGATTCTTGACCCCTCTGTAAGCGAGCACTGCCGCTTTCTAAAAATACAGCCGGATAAATCTTTCTTCATTCGCGACAGCGATGGAATGGTCTCGGGAATTGAGCTGAAAACGGGGGAGGTTTGTCACAGGCGCGTCTGTAAACACTGTCATAATCCTCTTCCGGCTGCCTACGGAAAGCAACCGGTGAAGTTTGCCACCGTGGTTGGGATTACTGGTGCGGGAAAAACCGTTTATATCTCCCAATTGTTGAAAAATATGCCGGATTACGCCGCAAACATCGGGCTGACAGCCGTTGTTAATACGGCCAATTCCCGCATTTTCCTGGACACCAACCCGATTCATCCGGGGATGCCTCTGCCGGATTCTACCCCGGAGGGGTATTTCCAGCAGCCGGTTTTCTACCAAATCGTTCGGGAAACGGGGGAAAATGACCGGGTCACCGAGATGTTCGTGTTATATGACGTTGCCGGGGAGGTTTTTGTTAATCCGGATCAAATCTCCCGGTATGCGCCCTATATCGAGCATTCTGACGGTATTGTCATGCTGCTCGACCCGCTACAGTTCAAACAGATTCACCAGCTTAATGGCGAGTTGCAGTCCCTGGATGAGACCACTGCCGTACTTACCGCCATTCATAACATTGTTTCCAGCGGCAGGAGCGAACAAAAATGTCAGATTCCCATTGCGGTCTGCATTTCCAAGGTCGACCTTCCTGAGGTGCAGGAGGTGCTGGGCGCAAAGCTTTGCGGGATGCTTAAGGACGATGTCTACGGCGTCGACAGCGGCGACGGATTTTTCCTGCCTATTTTCAACGCGGAACGCTACAATCCCATTGCCAAGGAGCTGTCGGATTTTATTTTGCACCATGAGCGCGCTTTGGCGATGCAGCTGCGGACGAACTATTCCTTTTACGCCTTTTTCGCCTTTACCGCTCTTGGATGCGAGGTAGGAAGCGGTGAGAAGGAAAATGGCGAGCCGTTCAAATATCCGGTGGGGCCCATTTTGCCCAAGCGAATTGAGGAGCCGATTTTCTGGATGTTTTACAGATTGGGATATATTGGCACGAACGAGCCGGTTACCACTTCGGCTGCCGCAAAGATTAAATGCCCGGTGTGCGGCAGTGAGGCAACCTCTCCGCTGCCGGCAGAGGAGCAAATCATAAAGGTCCGCAGATTTATATGGACCGAGCCTATATATGTTAACCGAGTCTGTGACAATCCAGATTGTAGACATAAGTGGGAATATATACCGTAAGTAAATTATTAGACTTTGGAGGGCGGACCGATGAAGGACAACATATTCCAGTGCTGCTATACGAATTCCGAGCGGAATGTGGGAGGAAGGACCACCTCTGGCTGGGGAACAGTCGCCTGTTCTAAGAATATTCCGCCGGAGGCTCTCAAACAGTGCGAAAGACTTCAAAAGGCCAACTCCCGGAGTTCAGGCGGTAAGACGGATGAAGAGGGTAATATTTTAAACCTCCTGGAAATCTATGGCGAGAATAAATTTGTTTATGTTTTGCGCACCCAGTACGGACTGGAAGACCGTGAGGGGCGGGCGAATATGTTTTCTCACGCCTATATCCTCCTGTGGAGCGACGTCCTGTCCGACCCGAACGCCCTTTTGAAAATAACGGACCAGAGTAACTTCAGAAGCAGCGAGGCCGAAGCGCAGCGTCTTCTGGACGAACCGGATTGGGAACCGGGCGCGTCATACGAAGGCTACACGATTGAGCGCGCTATGAGAGAAGCGGGAATCAGTGAGGAGACATATCCTGTTCTGATTCGCTGTGTCTACGCGCAGCTGTCCGGTTATACGAAGGAAAAGCCGGTATATATTTACTATAAAGAAAAAGAACAGATTCCCGCTATCCTTTTCTGCATCTATTATGGATTGCCCTACCATCTGCGGAAAAAACTCTATATTGCATCCGCTCCTTCCGGTACGCCGGATAAAAAGATTTTTTTCAGCAGGTCTATGGACCGCTCTCTCTGCTATATTGACCCACAAACTGGGGACAACACAATACTGACAGACAGACTTCAGCTGCAAATTAAAAAATACGGCTTCATTGACTATGCGGCAGCGCATTTGGACGATCCGGAGTATTTTGCCCGGCTTAGAGAGAAAGCGGCTAGTTTAGGCGACAAGGACGCCTCAAACGACCACCTGCTGAAAATTGCTCACCGGGAGGTCCTGGAAGAACCAGCCAGCAGCTATAAGAAAGACGAGCTTAAAGAGTTTATCGGCGACGCCCTGCGCTCCAAAGCCTATGAAAGCTGCGCTATGATGGAGTATATCGCAAAAATATTGCGCAGGATAAAAGAGGAAAAACTGAGATTGCCAAACGAGTATATGGTTTTGTTACTGAGCTGGAGAGCGCATGCGGTCCTGTCGAAAACCGAATTAGAGGAGAAAAGACAGTTAGAAAAAGAACAGAAAAGTAAGATCGATGCCCAAAAAGAGGAAATTGCCAAACGGGTGGACAGCAAATATAAGGAATGTGAGGATATTGATCGGGAAGCAGTATACGATAAAATGATGATTAATCACATTGGAGATTTTGGAGAAAAGTTTAATGATTGTATCATAAAGAGAACTTCCGAATTAAAATCTGAGTATGAAGAAGTAAGAGAACAAGTAGACAGCGACGGAAAACGGATCAATGAATTGATGGACGCACTGCCGGAGGACAGCTATAAATCTGCGGAAGGAACGCTCCGAAACTTAAAGGAAATGAACAGGCAGATAACAGACGCCAAGACCAGTCTGGAGAATATGGCTGTGCGCATAGCGGCTTTAGTGCAAATAATGGATGCGATGAAAGAGGCTGTGGAAAACTTTGAAAGCGATATACGGCTCAGACTAGATGAAATAACAAAAAGTATGGAAAACAGCTTTGCTTCCCGCAAAAAAGCCGCAAAAAGGGATCAGGAAAGGAAAAAAGGAGCGGAGCTAGCAAGAGAGTACGCCGAACTAGAAGACGAAATACAGAAAAGTCCTCCCCCGGAGCTGAAACGGCTGAAAGCGAAGGCGGCGTTAGCTGATGAAATTAAACAGTATATCACGGCTTTCCTGCGTGAAATGATGTCTTCGGACGAGGCTGTCAGCGAAATTGCCAAATTATCTGAGGACAACTTTGAGCAATGTATCAGCCTGCTGGAAAAGAGTGACGGAGGCTGGCAGGTACTCAAAGAATATTTGATCAGCCAACTCCAGGAGCAATCCCACTCTTGGGAGTCTTTAAATACCATTCTGGAAAAGGCCAGGGATTGGGGATTGTCTTCCAGTGATTACAAATTGTTGAATGAAATTAGGAAATCTGCACATGACCTGTACAAGAGCTTGCTGAAGGAAGATATAAAGAACGCTCCGGAAGCCTACAGCGAATATCTAAAAATAGTAAAACCCCTGATGTCGGTCCAGCATGATCATTTTTCGTATGAAAGGTACCAAAAAGAGGCGAAAAGAGATTTTTGGGATATGGTTTCGTTGGCGGACTGTCCCCTTTCAGGCGTCTGTGATAAATTTGAAAACACTGGCGCGCCGCGCGAAAAAATGTTCCGGTCATTTGGATTTATTATCAACAACGCCGCCCAGGCTGTAGAAAGTGAGATTTTAAAAAGGACGCAGAAATTTTTCGCGGATTATCGTCAGGAACTCCAGGATGGCGAGTATGAGCAGGCGCTGCATCTCATTTGTGACAGCGCGGACAAGCAGAATGGGGGCGGAAGAACGCCGTACTTTGTGGAGTGGATCGAGCTGGCGTCACAGAGCGAAGCCGCGCAGTACGAGGGGATCCTTTCGATAAAAACGGCTTTGGATAACGGCCCTGAATACGGCAGCTTCCTGCTGAACCGCAAGAAATTCCTTGCAGACAAGCCGGCGGAGGCAGACGGGATCATCCAGCGTATAGATGAGCTTGCGCTTAAAATCTGCTGCGAAGCCGATTCCAGCGATGCGCCTGTACCCCTGGATGTCTGGCTTACCCTGGGAGAAAGCCTGCTGCGGGAGGATGAAAACATTTTTTCCATATTTGATAGAGCCGAATTCAGTGAAAAAAGCGCGGAAATCCTGAAATGTGACAGTTTTACCGCAGTTTCCGGGAGCGAACTGTTTGAGAAGCATCAGAAAGCGGCGGATAGCTATGCTGCTGGCCGTGGGAAGGAGTTTAAGGCAGTCAACGACTGGCTTAAGCAGTTGAAAAAAAGCGGGAACTCAGGCCCCATGAAAAAGCTTTTTGAGGGGCGGTAATGTTTTGAGGGTCATAACAGATGCGGATGAACGGGTATCTGAAGAAAGAAGAGATATATACCAGCATTGTGTCCGGCAGAGGGATTTATCAATGGGACGGACGTCTGACGCCAGGCCCGCTGGCCGGTGCGCAGGCGCAGCCTGCCAGTCCGGTGATAACAAACCTGATTACAGGGGAAGTCTTTTTTGCGAAACGATTTGAAAACAGCGTTACATCTATCTCGCGATACGCTAGATACATATTTAACCCGCCGGACAGAAAAAAAATTCTGTGGCCAAGCGACTTGATGCTCTGCCCGGAGAGTGTGCGGAACCAATGCAGCCTCTTCGACGCGCAGGATTACGGCGTCCCGTCCGCGCCGGACGGGAAAAAGGTGGAGATATCCGTACTGCTGTTTCCACTGAAGGGTTATCCGCAAATAGTAAACAGCGAACAAAAGCTCCGCCAGGCTGGTGATTTGAGTTGGAAAAATCCTGCTGTCAGAGACATGGCGGTACAGCTCGTTCAGGCGGTTGAAAGCCTGAATAGAAACGGCTATGTGTATGAGGATTTCCATCTGTCAAGAATCTTTTTCCAGGAGAACGGCAGCGCGTTTTTGGATTTTTCTAACCTAATGTATCGCTTTGACGATTGCAATTTAATTGGTCAAAGCGCCGCCTGCTCGCCGGGGGTTCACCAATATCCGATTGAATTCGCTGAACCGGCCTTTGTCCAGGGCAAAGTGAATTCGCTGGACTTCCACTCGCAAAATTACAGCTTATGCGCACTGCTGTTCTACCTGTTCTTTGGGCGTTATCCCTATGACGGACGCCTCCTCAGCGGATATTTGGATATTGATACACAGTCGCATGGCGTAAAATTCCAACAATGCCATAAGACGCCGGTATTTATATTTGACCCCAACGACCGTCAAAATTCGCTGGGCGCGTTTAGTAACGAGCAGAGGATTACCGAGCTGTGGGCCGATTTGCCGGAGAGCCTGAAGGAATTGTTTGTCCTTACCCTGAGCGAGAGCAACGCAACAAGGGCTGTGTGGGTCTGCAACCCGCCGCCGGTTACTTGGCTGAGGCGTTTTCGGGATGAGGGCTGGCTCTAGCGGTATGATAGGAAAAATACAGGAGGAGGCTGTTGCATGGAGACCACAGCGCCGGTACGTTCGGGAAAGACAGGCAAAATAAGCAAGATATTCTATTTTCTCATCAATTTTTTGCTGATATCCCCAATATTGGTTAAAAATATCTCTCTCAGTGGAATGATATGCGCCTGCGGAATTTTGGCGATAGCAGCTTTCGGTATCATTGCTTTCAGCAAAGCCTCTGTTCCGGCGAGCGGATATATTCCGATGCTGTTCCTTGCTGATTTCTGTATCTGCGTCTGCCTGCGGTATGAGACACTGGCAGAAAACTTTGATGCCATGAAATACGCTTACGCCCTCCAGATATACCAACAAAGCATTTTATGCGGAGGGCTGGCCGTTCTGGGCATAGCAATTGGCGTGGCTGGACTGATGCTCCCTGCTCTCTCTTGGCTGACCGGGGTGTCCGGCGGAGCAATAGGCACATCTGTCATTCTGGCTTTCTGGAGTAACGGACGGCTGGACGATTTCCAGCTTCATCCCGGCGCGGGGGCTGTGCTGGCGGTCTTTTGGGCGGGGGTACTGGCCTGGACGCTGGCATTCCAAATCGCGGCGATTACTGCCCCTGACCAGAGGGAGAAAAATATTTTTGCGGGCATTGTGCTGCTTGCCGCGGTACTATCGCTGCTTATTTCAGAGTATACGTATCTCCGTCCTATTTTGGCCGGACTGTCCCAAAAGCTGCTGGAGCTTCCCGGCACGCTCTTCGCGTGGGAAAGCGTACTGTTGGTCTGCGCGATACTGCTTGTAAACGCAGCCGCCATTTTCTGGACTGAGGAAAAACGAATTGGCGTTGACGCGCTTGTGCTGGAAATGTGCGCGATCCTGATTTTTGCCGTTAAATTTCTAATGAGCAGCTACTTCATGGGCTGTTCGATTCTGCTCCTCCTTTTGGTCGTTAGTATGCTTGTGTGCCTGCAAATGGAGGCCAGCGGCAGCCTGACGGTACAAGCTTCTTCAATAGCCATCTTAGCCGCAGAGACGGCGGGATTTCTCTTTTTAGCTAAAGCCTTTCAGGCCGGGCTCTATGGAAATGCCCTCCTGGCCGTTCTTTTAGGGGTGGCTCTCTATATCCAATATGGTAAAATAGAGCGCGAAAAATACGAAGTGTTTTTTTCTGCCGCATGGATAGTCTTTTGCGTGCTGGAAGCCCTCGCCTGGCTAGGGAAAATGCGGTCCTCACCGGAGGGCGTGGATATTCTGATAATGGTTCTCCTGATGTCTCTTGCCGCGCTGCTGGTGATTATTCTTCCCCATCCAGACCACCAGCATAACCGCCGCTATCTTTTGGCGGGGCTTTGCGCCTGTACCATGCTGCTTTGTCTTGCCTCTCTGCGTCCGGCAATAAACATCTCGGTGGAAACACAGGGGGACAAGGCTGTAATTTCTATGGAAGCTGCCCGCGGCGGTACAGTAACGGAGGCATCCTATTACTGGAGAAGTTCCCCGATACAGGAACCGCAGGGAGAGCAGAGGCTTACCCAAACAACAGCCGCCATTCCGATTCAGGGCAATATCCTGACAATTGTTGCGGCGGACTCCAAAGGCGAACGGACCAGCCGCGTTTTCTGGTATCCCCCGTGGCTATATTCATCGTAAGCGCGCACGATGCGCATGTCACAGACCATATGGAGGTGCAGCCATGAACAGAAGACCACCAAGAAGACGTCCCTCGAGTACACCCAGGCGTCCGCCCGCGCCCCCATCCGGAAGGGTGACGCCGCGCAGGGACAGCGGCGAAATCAATATTCCCCTGATTCTTGCCACAATCGCAGCAGGAGCCGCCGCATGGCTGGTGGGAATGCTCCTATATCCCCCGCTGTCCGGCGGCATCTCCAGGCCGCCTGTTATTGGAGGCGTTTTCGTCGTTCTGTATATTCTGCTTGCGGTGGTGGCAGCTGTATTTGGCAATGCGGCGGGCTCCTGGGGCACGAATATTTTGACGCACACCAAAGACACCGGCAGTGTGCTGCTTCTTCTATGCGCGGGAGCGGTTGTAACCTTCGGTTTGGGGGCGTTGTTTCAGTGGATATATGGCTTAGACCTTGGCGGAGAGCCCGCCGCGCCCACCTCCTACATCTTCGTGATTGATGACTCCGGCTCAATGGAGACCAGCGACCACCAGCAGGAGCGTTACGCGGCAATCCCCTCGGTGCTGGAGGGACAGAGCGGAGACTTTCCCTATATGGTCTACAGCTTTGCGGATAATACCGTCCTTTTGAAAGAAATGGCCCCTATTTCCGACGGAATTCCAAACATAAGGGGAAACAGCAACGGCCAAACGGAGATCAATGGCGCGCTGAACCGGGTGATTGACGACTATACAGACGGCGTCTGGGAAGGCGGCGGCGCCCCAAAGGTAATCCTATTGACAGACGGGGGCGCGACGGATATTGAGTCCCTCAGTCAGATAAAGCCGGTATTGGACCGTTTTATAAAGGCTGGCATCAGCGTGAGCACGGTAGGCCTTGGGATGGTTAACGAAAGCCTGCTGCAAGAGATTGCCGGGAGGACTGGCGGCGTGTATATTGATATTGCCGGCGCGTCCGAGCTGTCCAGCGCCATGGCGTCTGCCGCAACCCGCCGTGTGGACAGGGATCTCCTGTCGGCCAGAGCTGGAACAAGGATGACGGTTCTCTATGGCATTTTGCGCGTCGTGTTCCTCACAATTCTGGGGACGGCGGTTGGTTCGCTTATGGCGGTTGCGTATGGGCGTTCCTGCGAGTTGATTATGATTTCCTCAGCGGTTAAATCCTTTTTGGGCGCGTTTCTAATGGAAATTTTTACAGCGGCGGGTGTTCCGGCCAAACTCATGTGGCTGATTTTATGGCTTCTCATTGCGCTGACCCTAGCGGAGAAAACGACGCAGAGACAAATATACCGGCTGCATACGTCTTCACGCCATGAGTAGAGGCAGCCGTCAGGCAATGCCGGGCAAAGGAAAATGGGGGAGTTTACATGAGCTTAAAGGATTTGATGAGAGAGGATATAAAGTCGTACGGGAAGGCCCGTGCCAGCAATTTGGAAAATTTGCTGTGCAGTCTGGTGCAGAAAAATTCCATAAACGTCTACCGCGACCCCGCGCTGCTTCAGGAGGAGATGCGCAATCTGAACGCCAGCGAGGACGATATTCTGCGGATTTTGCTGATGGTGCGGACGCCCGGCCTCCAGGAAATACTGAATAGCAGCTGTGAGACACCGCAGGATGAGCTGAATAAATTTGTATGCCAGGCTGAACAAAAGACGGGTCTCAGCCGCGCTAAGGTAATGGACCTTACCAAAGCGATTGCCGTCTCCGCAGGCATCTCGTTTGACTATACGGGACAGTATTACGGCATAAAAAACAATATGCCTCGGGAAGCTTTTGTGGTTCCTGTCAGCGTCTACGAGAAGGAGCTGGCAGGACTCCAGAGTGAATTTAAGAAAGCGGTGGAGACCCATACCCTGCCGTCGCTGGATATGGGGAAGCTGGACGTTTTTGTGAAGGTTGGCCTGCCGTTGGCATGTTACTACAAGGGGTATTGCCTGCTCCATGCCGGAGATCCGGGACAAAACAGCGACCAAGCGGTACAGCTGTTGGAGGAGGCCGCTTCACAGGGCAACGCGGAGGCAGCCGGGGAGTTGGGAGATTACTATTACCAGTGCGGCGCAGGAACCTGGGGACTGGCGTACAAATACTATACGGGCTTTGGGTCTCTCTTTCTGACTGCGCAGAGGAAAGAAGCGGTTTGCCGTATACTTAATCAGAAAAAGTACAATGGCAGGGTGCTGGTCCTGAGTGCGTTTCTGCTTGTATTGATGTGCGCCGCGATGGTCCTTGCGCCGGGAGCGGCGGTCTTTCCTCCCTACTATCTGGCAGGAGGAATCGCCGCCGCCTGCAACCTGGCTGTTCTCGCGCTGGCGGCATTGCTGTACCGCGCCAGACCATACGGCAACTTCTCTGCGGTTCCGGTCCTCATGTTTGCGTTTTGGTCTCTCCATATTGCCGCCAGACTGTTCTTTTGATGTCCGCAAAGGCTGGTTCAGCTTGTTTTTATACAAGAGAGTCCTGTTTCTGCTGCATAACATACCGCTTGGTTTTCAGCAGGCGGTCTATAGCGGTATGAATTTTTTGGCTCACATCTTTTAAACCTGCCGCTTCTTCTCCAAAGGCCCCGCCGTTGGCTCCATTTTGGTAACGGTAGTCAGGCGTTTGCCGCAAATCTGCACTGCACATCAGGGCTTCAAAAATACCCATCTTTTTCATAACTGCTAACTGGCTGATGAAACAGTTATCCATCGCGCTTAATTTAGGGCTGTTTTCAGGGACTGGAAGCGTGATAAAGCATACCAGGGAGGCGGCCCCCATCGCCCGGTCCCGCTCCAGTTCCCGGATCAGGCAGTCCAGCAGGCCGCCTAACGGCACATACCGGCCTTGGTCCTCGTTCGTTGGCAGTGCGCTCAGGCAGGGGATATGGTTATTAAAAAGGTCACAAATATGCACCGTATCCCATGGCAGCAGGCAGGTGATTTGGCCATCTACGTCTTTCCCTGCATCCAACATCTCCATCCAGTAGTAAAAACAGCGCGCCGCGCTGCTCAAAGCCGGGACTGCCGGGCTGCGGCAGTCCGAGCCTAGTACAGACAAATAGAGGTGCAGTTTTTTAGGCGCTTCCAGTTGCAGATGGTCTGCTGACACCTGGAGCGCCTCTTTTGCCTGTTCCAGGAACTTTTCCGGCGGCAGGTTGGATTTCTCATGAAAGAGTCCTGCAAATTTTTTTGTACACTCGCTTCCAAGATTTTCCTCTAAGGTAATTTTGCCGCTGCTGGCTGTTTCAGCCTCTCGCAGGGACGGTTCATCAAGGCATAATACAAAACTGCCAATTAGAAGCCGTAATACCTTGGTTTTAGGGTCCTCGGAATCCGAGCGTAGGATAGAAAATGTCTGCGGATAGTTATACATATTGTATTTGATAATATCCGCAAGGCAGTATTCCAATACGCCGTTCCTTTTCCGCAGAAGGATGGTGCTTCTGTCCGCGTGGCCCCAGATACCCAGACTTAGCAGTTGAGAAAGGGTCTGGCACAGCTGCGCCGCACATCTCCAAAGCTCCTGTACGGTGATGCCGCCGTGCTCCTGTAGAGACTGGAGGCCATCCAGTTCTGCGGCGGAAAACCAGCCCCCGCCTGTTCCCGGCGGCTTCTTCACGCAATATTTGTCTGGCTCTTGCGGTTCCGAAAGCTTTAACGGAAGCAAAAGATGGGGGATATGCCCGAGCGCCCTCAGCAGGTGAACCATAACGAGATCGTCCGCAAATTCGGTGATGCGCTTAATACTTTGCGTTTCGCATTTAACCCACCAATGGGTTTTTCCTGTTTCAATATAATGGGGAGCAGATTTTGTTGGGGTTAAAGGAATTCGGTATTCAGCTGCCATGAACAGACGCCTCCTATCGATATTTTAACGATGTGTACACCAGTAGCTGATTGCGGCCTTCCACCGGGCCTCCGGGTCCGCGATCTCTCCACCGGCCTTCAGCGGCGTTACCAGACAAGCGCCTTCCGGCCTGGTAGCCGCGTCAAGCCACGGCTCTGCCCGGCGAATTTCCTCGCTCTGGTCCAGCCCGTCCACAGTAAACAGCTGGAGATAGTGTACTGCGTAGCGGAACTCAGGACTCAATTGATAGACATGTTCTTTAAATTTGAGGAAATGGGTTTCATCAATATCGGGGTGTTCCCAGACGCCGGTAACAACTGTTGGCAAGCCCGGGTCAAAGGCGTAACGTGCCGGAGCGGCAGAGCCCTGCGAGGAATCTATAGACCAGCCCGGTTCCGCGTTATCCGGTAAATTTTTTGCTGTGGCATACAGACCGGATATACTCCGCTCATTCATTTCCATCAGCCCGCCGCAGAACGATTGCAGGCTGAATTTTCCGTCCTCTGTCCGTATCATTGCGCCATAATAGCAGGGGCGGTAATCCTTCTTTGATGAAAGCCATTGTACAACCTGTTTCATCAGCTTACAGCCAGGGCTGTCGTTCTTGTTGGACGCTTCACAGCGGGGCGTTATCAAAAATACAATATTGATGTCAGCGTGTTTGTTTTTAGGCTCGCCGCGGAAAACCGGAAGCCGCTCCGGGCGGCAGTCCTTTTCGTCATAAAAGCGGACAGAGTGTACCTGAATGCTCTTTAACAACTCCATATCCCAGCCGTGTATACGCAAAGGCTGGCCAGCATACAAGTTACATTCCTTTGTAATTCCCCCGTGATAGGCCAGACACTGCGGCGTGTATACGCTTCCGTTCTTTACGTTTCCATAGACGCCTGCCGCCAAGGATAGACGTCCGTTCATCTGAGAGCTGTCACAGAAAATGCAAATATCCGCTGGAGCGGAAAGGTCTATGCAGCCGGTCAAATCAGGCGTGCTCTCGCGGCTGGGATTTCCCGTGTAAATGAGACTATTGGAGACGCCGGAAGGATACCTGACCACGTCTTCGGGTGCGCTGCCGCGCGGCTTCAGACAATTAACAATCGAAATCAGACGGTATTCCCGGGCTTCGCAAAATACAGGCTGGGAAATACCGTCAATCTGCACTATGGCGCTCCAGGCTATCTTGATACGAGGGGGACTCATGATTTCCATGGGACGCAGCGTAGGATCCTTGGGAGACATGTCAGAAAGCTTCTGATATAGTTTGGATAACGCTTCCCTTCCCGCGCCTCCACCATCGTCTATCCCAGAGTTTATCTGCTGGATAGCCTGGAAAAGGAACGGGACCAGAACTTCCTGGTACGGCTGTGCTGCGGGGCCGGGCATCATCTCCTCCAGGGCGTCTTTGCTGGCGATTTGGGACAGCTCGCATCCAATCCTGTGCAGGAGGCCAAGATCCCCGTTATAGAGCCACAGAGCGACCATACAAATGGAGTACAAATCCAGCCAAATATTGGGCCTGACTTCCACTGGCGGCTGAAAAGGAGGCGTGCCCGCGAAGATACGCGGCGTGGCCTGATTTCCGTCGTGGGCGCAGTCCAAATCCGTCAGTTTGACATCCAGCTGATTGAAGCGCCAGCTCGCTTCATCGCACAGATTAATGCTGTTGATAAGAATATTTTGCGGCTTAATATCGCAATGGACCATCCGCGCCTGTTCCATGTGGGCCACACCCTGGATGAGCTTGAGCAAAATCTCCTGGCGGCAGCGTTCCAGGCCATCGTCCGAGACCATCTGCGTTTGGACCGTCCAAAATTCCTCTAGGTTTTCGGGCAGATATTCAGATACCAAAATTGTGCCGTTTAGGGGCTTCCAATTTCCATTACCACTATCGTCATATTCCAGTCTGATGTCCTGCATCAGTACGTCGTTATAAATCGCTGCTACATATGGAGAGGAGATGCGCACCCCTGTTCGCTCTATGCCAGCTCGATATTGGTCAAACTGGTCATTTACGACATGGCGTTTGATAAAACATACGCGCTTGGGGCCCCGAACATCGTCCCGGCGCAGTCCATAAAAATAGCAGGGCTGCTCATCTGGCGAACTGGAAACAGGAACGGCCTCCAACATATGCTCGCGGTTTTCTCCCCCGATGTCTTTGTATATTAAACGAAAGGCTTTGCGCATCATCCCACTCCTATCTAAAAATAAGTATACCAGGAAACCCTAAGCGCGGCGTATGGATTATCTTCCGGGAATTCTCCCTTCCTGTAGGTAGGAGAGCACGTCCCAGGCCATCTTTTGGCAAGTCTCCGCCTCCTCCGAGGGAGAAAATTCCAGACAGGTATTGTGATCCAGAATCATGTCGTGGGAAGGCATCGCGGGGAAATTGCAATTTTTCAGCGGCAGATGCCCGGTATAGAGGATGTACACCAGCAGCGCGTAGCGAAGCTTGCTGTATTGGACAGGAACGTTCTGGAGGCCTTCTGAGAATCGCCACATGACCCGCCATGACGCGGGCGTTTCCTCCCCGATGGGCTTCCAGCTGTGGGCCCACTCCTTCATGCGGTCTGAAAGGTCCTGATATTCCTGCGTGTCACGGTCTAAGCTGGGCAGCGGATGGCCCAGCAGACATTTCAGCTGGGAGGCCCAGCTTGTGCAGCCTCTTCTTGGAAAGAAGAACGCGCAGTAGTCTGGCAGTTCCATTTTTGCCGGACGGGTGTGGAAAACGGCGCGGTATTTGCCTTGGCTGGCAGGCGGTGAAATCTCCGCGAAGCAGTCCAGCAGCAGCGCGGCGGTCAGAGCGCGGTTGCCCTTATTCTGCTGGCCCGCCAGATAAGGAAACGCGGCGAAGGTATCCGCCGGGGGGCGCAATTGGCTGCGGGATAAGAAATCATACATATATTCCCGGCGGTCCAAGGTCTCCCGGCTCGACTGGGCCGGATGGTCCAGCAGGTAGGAAAGCCCCGCCTCCCATGGCTCATACCCCAGGTTTACCAGACCGCAGTGCCGTAGAAGCCGGTTGGTTTCTTCCTTAGTCAGTTTCATATACAGGCAAAAGGATAGAATCCAACTTCTCGTAGGAAGGCTTGCGGTGTCCATATTCAGGACGCGCTTGTCCAGCTCGCTTTTCATATGGGCGCACCCGTTTTCTTCCATATATATTACGAGAGAGTCTTCCCGCCAATGGTGGGCCTTGCAAATATCCTCCATACAGCGGCGAAGGTTATCCCGCCAGTTTTTGTTGGTTTGCAGCCGGGCTCGTTTCTCAAAAACAGTCCTGAAATCATCCATGTTCTGTATTTGGTAATTTAAACTTTGCTCAAACTGTGTGGTGGCGTCATATACTTGCTTAGGCGCGGACAGCTTTTCGCCCGTTATACGGTTCATTCGCTCCATCTGTTCCTCATTGAAACGATTCAGCTCCCTGGCTTGCAGGAATCCCAGTGTGTAGGCAAGAAGCGTATTATTGTGGACGCAGGTGGTAATCCGCCTGCGCCCAAAAAGCTGTGCCTGCATTGTCAAGATTTCCGAGGGAGCAGGCGGGGCTGCTCCCTTTGCGCGGAATTGTTCGCATACCACGTGAAAGAAGCTCATGAACGCCGCTTCAGAGGAGACCTCTCCCTTGGCCAGCCCCTGGCACACCTTATCCAAAGTTCCTGGTGTGAACTGCTGGAACGTCCCGTCCTTTATTCTGCCGAGTCCCGCGCGCAGCTCCGCTTTCAGTCCGTACTGTATTAAGGTGTCATAATAGTCTCGAATATACGTCTGGTGCTTCAGGCTGTCCTGTTTCCGTATGTCCTGTATGGCTTTGGCTTCCTTCAGCAGTTTTTCCTGGTCTGCGCTGCTCAAAAAACACATCTGTCTCGCTCCTTTTTTCCTGTTTCTTAACGGAATTGCAGCAGTAAAAACGATGACGCGCTATTGCGGCTGAGATTCATCCAGTTTCACTACGTCCAGCAGCCAGAAAATAGGCGGCGAGCTGGAAAGAGGAATCCTATGGCCAGTATTGATTTTTCTCTGCGTCTTCTCTACTGGTTCCTCCGGCGTCCACAGGTCCACAGGAAATATGTCAATCCGTCCCAAATACTGAGTTAAGTGACTCCAAAAACCAGGAAGCAGCTTTTTGACAAACTCTTTAGTGGAAAACTGCAAGCATTCATGACAGTCCGCCTCATAGCTGAGCGCAGACGGATCTCTGGTCCCCAGTTCCTTCCACAGTTCAGAATCCAAACAGTCTAGGATTCCCTCGTAACCTGTTACCGTGATAGTCTCGCCTCCAGGGAAGAGCTTTTCAAAGTTTGTAAGAACCAACGCCGCCGGTTTATGCCGGTATTCTGGAATGTCGGGGAGAAAAGACAGCATTCCACCCAACGGATCCAATATTTTTTCAGTGGGGACGTCAGAATGACTGATTCTGGGAAGAATCTCACTGGAGGCGCTCAATAAAAGAATGCAGCCGTCCAGATGCCTGAGCAAATCCATATACCAGGAGGTCTGGGGAGTATGCTTCTCCTGAAGAACCGCCGCGTTCAAGGCCAGTGCCTGCTTGACAGGAATATCCATGATAACCAGCAGGATATGGATATTGTTCCGGTCCAGCCGCAGTAAAAGGGGCGGCGCGTACCCGTCCGCAGGATTATCCGGAATGGCTTTGTCTTCATACATGGCTTGATAGTAATGGCGTTCCAACATGTAGTGAGAGGATGCAAACATGCCGCTGGGATTCAGCGTCCAGCCGCCGCGGTTCAAACAGTTAAACCATATATTTTCAAGATTAAAAGTGGCCTTTTCCTTGTCCGAGGAACCAAACAGTCCTAATCGTACCACATAGGTCTTTTTATCCGTGGAGAGCACTTCCTTTGGCAGAAAGGAGGAGCAGCGGGGGCATACCGCCTTCATACAGTATTCTTCCAGACGGCTCTTTCTGTCCCGCAGGCAGGAGCTTTCAGGTGGTTCCAGCGCGCTTATAAATTCCTCGGTAAAGCGCAGTCCCGGATATCCGGCGTCCTCCGGGGCCAGCTGGCGAAAGATGGGCGCGGTACTGCCTGTCTTGCTGTGAAAGAGATTCCGGCTTGGCCGCCCCGTTTTGCTGCCGTCCTCGCAGAAGTCGGACGGCCTGACGATATGCCGCCGGTCTTTCGATTTGGTGGACGGCCTTGTGCCGCCCATAGCAAGATAGAACTCCCTGCCCTGGCGGTCATCAACTAGAAATTGGTCTATTGCGTGCTTAAATCCATCAGGTTTCAGATTGTGGTTTTCAGCGAAAAATGAAAAAATATTGTCATTGAGGTACCAGCATACATCACCCAGGAAAAAGGGTTGGCCGCAATATATGCAGACGCGGCGATCCTCCGGACCATTTGGCATCTCTATATATCCACCCTTCAATCATGATAAAAAGGCAAACCATCTCTGCAATATTCCATGTGAAAGACAACGCTGCGCTCGCCTGATTTGACCGTTACAGTACCATATCGTTTTTCTGCGCTCACCCCAAAAAGCCGGATTTCATCTTCCGAGTTCTCCACTTTGAGGGGTGGATATAGATGAAGCTCTCCTTCCGCCGTGATTTCCGCACCGCTGCGCCCCTTTAAAATAAGTTCTGTATACTTATATTCAGGGGAATACTGCCAAACGCAGATGTCAAGCGGCGGCTCGATCCATGATTCCGGCTTAACATAACCGGGACGAGGCATCTGCTTTAGGTCGCAGCCAGTGTGGAGGTTCCCGTTTTCGTCTCTCAGCCCCAGTCCCAGCGTGCATGCTTTCTCACCCTCCCGGATTTGCCAGGAAATAGTTGCGCGGATAAATTCATTATTAGGATGCAGTTCCTGTGCGCGTATTGTGCGCACTTTGTTTTGCTCGTCAGAATGCGTCTCTTTTTTTGGTTCTATCCATCGCAAAACGGCATACCCTGCTACCAGGCTGAGCATCCCCAGAATAATGAAGACAGGGATAACGCCCCCCTTTGTACTGCTGTCCGGTGTTACGGCCTCAGCCGGAGGCGGTTCCGCCAGCGGTTCCGTCATTTGGACCTCCCAGTAGACGTCCGGTCCCGCGCCTACGCCAGGATAGGAAACGACCGGATAAAACCGTAAGCTTTGCTGCTCTGTTAATCCGGAAGTATCAAATGTATCAAAATTTTTCAGAGAGGCGTAAGGCTGATAGACGCCGTTCTCATCCTGAAGCTCAATGCGCATGGAAATGTCCGCACCAGGGGCGTCTGCCGGCGCACCGTCCGGAGTGAGAAGCTGCATGTAAAGCTCCGGCTCGGAATCCACAGGCAGGGAGAGGGGCGTGCTTCTCCCTCTCCAGCCGAAACGGATCTTGTAGCTGCATTTATAGGAGATAATAGCGGTGACCGGCTCGTCAGATTTCACACGCACTGTGTATAGCCCCGGCGGAAAGCCCTGCTCATTATAGACGGTAACCGTGGAGGGGTCAGACCCGCTTTGGGCGTCGCGCAGAAAATCTACTCCGCTGCCGTCCAGCTGGAGTTCGCTCAGAGCCGCCTGCGCGGACACCCCGCCGCTCAGCGAGATGGTCAGCTCCTGCGTACATAAGGGCGGGACCAGAAAACTGACAACGGTCTCCTGCTCCACCTCCCAGCTGAAAACAGCGTCCGCGCCAGTGAAGCGCAGGAGCAGCAGCGAGGCCTCCAGCTGGCTGAAATCTGGTATGGACAAAATTTTTGCGGATTCTTCCTCTCCCCACGTGTCCAACTGGCCCGCATAACCTTCCAAACGCCCTGAACCGGCATCCTCCGGCGTGATAGGCTGTGTATGCAGTCCATCGCACAGGCTTTCTGGTATTTCATCAGGGGAGATATACACAATATAGATTTTTATCGTGTCCTTGTACTGCTGGCAAAGAGAAAAAAACTCCTGTTCCCGCTTTTCGGCCAGACCGTCCGAGCCGTCGTTCTGTCCGTCCGTCACCACGAAGAGCACGTGTTGGACCGCTGGGTCCAACGCCGTATTGCTGAATACATCAACGGCCTTCCGTATCATTGCGCTCAAATCAGTCCCGCCTTGCGCAATGGTATTTTCCTCAACTGCCGTTGTAAGCTGCTGGCGGGAAGCCGCCTGATTCATTGGCAGCAGCTCCAACGGCGACTCGCAGGTGTCAGAGAAAAAAAGAACCCCGGCGCGGGTGTTTTCGTAGGGCAGACTTTGAAGCAGCGAAGCGGCGGCGGCGTTACGCGCCTCAATGGACTCCCGCATACTGCCCGAGCTGTCGAGCGCGATCAAATATTCCGCTGGATGCTCTGTTGGAGCATCGCTCACAAAAGAGAGCTCTGATGAAAACTCCACCGGCAGGTCCGAAGCAGCCGAGGCTGCGGGACAACCGAGGGAGAGGACAAGGCAGACGATGTATAAAATGCACACAAACGGTTTTCTCTTAAAATGGTTCATAGAGAATTCCCCCACATCACTGCTTTCAGAGGTTCCTGCTATGCTTCGTCGTTTTCGGCTTGGGGCGAAACCCGCTGTCCGCATCTTGGACAGCAGCTGACGCCGGAAGGCAAACTGGACCAGCAGTTGGTGCAGAGGGGGACGGCGGTATGATGCGTATTACTTGCCGCCGCTGCCGGTGCGGTCATTTCTGGACGTTGTGTGAAAGCTTCTGCGGATTGCGGTAAGTTTTTGGAATCCATGGGACGGGTACGGGTGCTAGGAGTGATAGGCTGGTGTGGAGAACTGCTTTTTTCCTGCCCGTTTTGAGAGTTTTTCCGAATAAAAGGCAGACCCCGCAGCGGACGCATAATTACCACCTGACTTCCTTTACATTTTCGCTTAACGCAGCACATCCATAAAATGCAAAAAATAGAAAATATGGTAGATACTAGTAGTTTAGCAAAGAACTTGGTCGAAAGCAAGAGGTTTCTCCAAAGACCCGGAAATATTTTCCATCTGTGTGCCGGTACGCTTCTGCGGGGCGATATGGACCTGGAATTTTGCTTCCGTCCATGGGTCTTGCGGGGTGATAATTCATATGGCATAATAGGTATATACAAAAAGAAAGGAGAGCTCATATTATGTTGGAGCGAATTGCTGTGGCAGCGGTTATCATTTCGGTGGTAATGGTTCTGGCCAGTCACAAATTGACCGTCCTTTTCCAAGGATTCCGGCAGCGGCGGAAGGAGACGCGGGACTGGAAGGAACTGACGGTTTCTGGCTGTGGCTGGCGCTTGCGCAGGGGGCTGCGGCGGCCTCCTGGGGCTGTCGTACTAAGCGGCGGCCAGGTTTTGAAAGCGCGCCGGGGAATTGTGCTTGGGAGAGGACGCGGATGCCGTATTCGTTTGTATCCTGATTGTAAAATTCCACAGGAAGATTACGGACAGGTTAGCCGAGAACATGCCCGGATTGGATATGATAAAGTGAAAGGCGAGTTCTTTATCGAGGATATGGGCTCAACAAACGGAATTCGGTGGGCTCCGCTGGGGGATGGAGAACGAAGGGAGGTTTTTCCTCGTTTTGTGGAAGGCCGCATGTACATCGATAAAGATGTTTGCCTGTGGATAGGCCCTGCGTTAATGGAGGTCAGGCTGTCTCAGAACAGAAGCGTATCTCCGGAGAGAACAGATACGTATATTGGTACCAAGATATCCTTTGCGCTGTTACAGCTGGCTATGCTGTTCCTGCTAACTTTATCGGTAGCCGCCCTCCCGTGGAACGCGTGGGTTCCTGGCGCGCTTCTTGTCTTTTTTGCGTATGCCAGCGTGTTTAAGGACGGACGGAAGCACCCATTTATTTGGACAGCAGCGCTTATCCTTTTGACGGCGGCATTGTTTTTTGTCCTGCTACATGCGAAGGGGCCTGATAGTGTTTTCAAAGTATGCTCCGCGATCGTCTATTTAGGGCTTCCTATTGCCGCTCTCCTCCAGCAGAATTGGGAGTGGACTGCGAAAGATATACTTAAATTTTTGGTTATCTATTTTTTGGCGGTTACGCTGTTCTTGTCTGGAGTCATCAACTCTTACCGCGAGGTTGTTATGCTCGCGTTCCTCGCGTATGGCGGCAACGAACTGAAGCAGAAGGCTCTGGGGCGCATCCCTTAAGGCTGTTCATCGGACAAGCTTACAGAAGAAAAGCACAAACGCGAGAGGTCTTGCGCCGCAAGACCTCTCGCGTTTTACAGCGTGTTTCCGGATTTAAGGATTGAACGTTGCCAATATTGAATATTGGTGGTATACTTTGCTTGTACCAATTCAACAGGCCGTGACTTGTATGGGAGGTCAGACTATGGAAAAAATCAAAAGTTTGAATCGCTACCAAAAAGGTGTCCTAATAGTTATGATTGCTATGGCGCTGGTATTTGCCGTAGTTTACCGCATAACGATCTCGCGAGTTGGATTTGAATATAAGGACACAATTCTTGTCCCAAGTCAAGAAAATGGCGGTACGGTGTATTCCGGTAAAATCCAAGGACAGCAGGCACGCTTTACGGTGTCAGAGGATAAAACCGTTGTATTTCAGCATGGCAATAAAACCTATGGTCCTTATACAGCAAAAGAAGACCCTACGGCTATTCCGAAGGACACACCAATGGCAAAACATATGACGGGTGTGGAACTTCGCAAAAAAGAAGATATTCTGTTTCGTGGGGGCGTGATGAAGAGTGAAGATTCCTATTCGCTGTACAATGAGGACGGAACCTCTAGTGACTTTGGTCTTTTCTATACAACCAGCGGTGGAACCACGCTGGACGAAAACGGAAATGTAATTGATCCTGTAGAGCCGTCTGCACATACCATACTAAAGTTGATGAGCGATCCCGACCTGACACATAAGGGCGAATGGTTTGTATGGTTTGTAGCTGTGTTCATTTGCGTTCTCAACGCGCTTTCTATTTTATTTGCGGATGAACTGTTCCGTTGGAATCTGGCATTTCAGATTCGCGACGCAGACTATGCGGAACCGTCTGATTGGGAAATTGCGGGAAGATATATCAGCTGGACTGTTCTGCCGGTTGTGGCATTGGCGATCTTGATCGTGGGACTGCGGTAGGACAATCAGAAGTTTGAGGGGGGATTTCATCTTTATGGTGAAATCCCCCTTAACAAATGCTTTCCTGAGACAAGCCGTTTAGGAGCGTGCGCGTTTCTGGCGTTGGACGTCAAAAATATTCCGGGTAATTTTATCCTGATCCTCCTCGGTCAACTCTAAGAACTGGCATCCATATTCAAATTTACCGTCGTCCTTTTCGATGACCCGGACGACTTGGCTGAAAATAGCGGATGTCGGCCTGTCCTCCAGCAGCTTGACCTTCAGCAAAAATTTATCGTCCTGCTGGTATCTGCGCTCAGAACTGATGCTGGCTCCTCCCACACTGATGTTCAGCAGCTTGCACGGTTTTTCGCCCATCTCCAGACCGCTGAACATAGTAGCTGTCGCGTCAATGTTTGTAGTAAGGCGGAAAAAGGCGCGGTCATTTCCTATCCTGCAAACCGTCAGCTCTTCCACCTGCCATATGTTCTGGGGCGCGGGCGTGATGACGCCCTCCATATAGACGGCCTTTCTTTCGCGGTCGCTGTACCCGCGAATTCTGACGGGGAGGGGTTCGCTGTCCTTGGAAAGTGTGGTTTCCGAATATTGGTGCAGCTCGGCCTTCTGTCCGTGCAGGCCCAGCAGCTTCGCCACAAACAAAAGCTGTCCCTCAAACGTCGTTACCTCAACCCGCATACCGGAGTAGATATCAAGATCGTCCAGGGACTCCGCGCGTTCCGGTTTGGGGGACGGCTGTTCTTTCTCACGTTTTCCAAATAAACCGAATAGTTTCATTTCTTGCTCTACCTCTTGTTCTGAATGATTGATCTGCTTTCCGATGTCAGGAGAAGCTGCTTTTTCCTTTAGCTGCTTCATCTGCTCATCAGCCCATACGACTCTGTTCCGCCCATGCTTTTTCGCGTCATACAGCATGGTGTCCGCGATTTTCAGATAAAGCGCGTAGGAACCCTCCGCAGGGGGAATAACGGTGACGCCGCCAATACTGACCGTGACCCACTCGGCGACGGAGGGAACATGGGGAATATGGAGATCCTCTACCGCCTGCCGTACTTTTTTCAAATACGTGAAAATCTTTTCCCCGGGGTCGCCGGAAAAAAGCGCAACAAACTCCTCCCCGCCGTACCGGGCGAAAAAATCCGTACTGCGATGCAGATGGGCCGCTATTGTTTTCGCAACCGCGGCGATTGCTTTGTCCCCGGCGGGATGTCCGAACGTGTCATTATACGCTTTGAAATGGTCAATGTCAAACATGCAGATAGAAAACGGCACTTGCAGGCGGACCGCCTCACCCCATTTTACGCGGCTGTACAGGTCGTATCTGCGCCGGTTGGCAATTCCGGTCAGCTGGTCGGTCATGGACTGCTGCTCAACCCGCTGGCGGAAATTGTACAGCATGATATGGGTGTTGACCCTGGCCTTTACGACCGGGGAATGAAAGGGCTTGGTGATATAGTCGACCGCCCCCAATACAAGCCCGTGCTGCTCGTTTTCCACATCGGAAAGACTGGTAATCAATATGACGGGGATACTTTGGGTAATAATTTCCTCCTGAAGCTTTTTCAGCAGTGTGAAACCGTCCATCCCCGGCATCACTACGTCCAGCAGAATCAGGGAGTAAATCTCGCTGCTGGCGCGGCGCAGGCCGTCCTCGGCCCTGTGCGCGATAGTAACGTCATATTCATCCGATAAAATCGACTTTAACTGGGCCGCCTGTACGGCGCTGTCGTCAACAATCAATATTTTTTCCATATGTACACGTTCCTTACTCGATTTTCCAGGCGTTTTTTCATAGAAGTATCAAAAGGAAAGCGAGTTCTCTCTCAAGTTGTAAGTAAATATTTATTTACGAACGCTGCTGGAAACGCCCTGCTTTCCGGCAGGATAGTTCCCGTTATTTCTTTTTGGAGTTTCCCGTCTTCAGGTAACCGCTCAGGCCGGTGGCCAGCAGTTGAAATATAGTATCCTCAGTCTCCTGATTATTAGGAAGCGTTCCCTCTACCACATATTTGGCATACATCACTGTGGAGGTAAGCAGGTGGAGCCACAATAGGTCCTGATTGATGTGGTTGAGGGCCGGAAAAACTTTTTTAAAAAGATGAACCATTCCAATAAATGTGCTGAAATAGGTAAAATCCCGGGACTTATCATATTTCGGAAAAAAGGCGCTGTCTCGAAAGCGGTGATAGAATACGGTTTCGTCCGGATGAGCCACCCAAAATCGAAAGTACGGCAGCCACAGCTTTTTAACAGCCGCCATCGGGTCAGTCATCATGGTCAGAGGATTAAATTTCAAATGCTCAAAAATTGACGCGGCCTGTTTGTCCACAAAGGTAAAGCATTCCTCAATCAACTGGTCCTTGCTTTCAAAATAGCGGTACAGAGCCCCAGGTGAAACGCCCGCCAGATCGCTGACATGTTGGATGCGCATACCTTCCAGGCCGTACTGGCGCACGGCCTTCATCGCGGCGTAAATGAGCCTGGTTTTTGTATCATCCAGAATCAATCACTTCCCTCCGGCGGTCATTAGCGTTCGTTTCTTATACTGGGCATATATTATACACGGCTTTATTTCTCTTGACAATACTTTTTCTGAATTTGAACCAGTGCCGGTCCTATCTGGGCACCCCCTATGATTAGTTTGCAGGCACCCGAAAGGGGCCAGCAAGCTAATTTT
>CAMSIF010000016.1 GCA_947058885.1 uncultured Clostridia bacterium | reverse complement strand
ATATGGAGCAACCGGCCTGCAAGTGGCGGTGGTAAACGACGGAAAGGTCGTAGATACATTTACATATGGCTGGGCGACGAAAGATACAAGCAAAATGACGCCGGACCATAAAATCCGAGTGGCCTCTATCACAAAGGTAGCTGTAGGCGTGGCGGCTATGCTTCTGCGGGAACAGGGCGTTATTGATTTGGATACCGATATTGGTCCCATCTGGGGTATCCGGGCTCGGAATCCCCACTACCCCGATGTTCCCATCACGATTCGCTCTCTGTTGAGCCACACCTCCTCTATTCGTGCCTTTGAGGATACCTCCCGGACTCGCGGCGCAGTGAAATCACAGCTGAGCCAGTCTTCTGGCTACTCCCATATGCGGCCCGGAGCAATTTCCTCTTGGAATTATAACAATTATGCTTTCGGCGTATTGGGTATGACCTTGGAGTTGGCTTCCGGAAAATACCTGGACGAGGTTCTGGACGAAGGCCTCTGGGACATCATGGATATCGATGCAGCCTTTGAAAGCGGCTGCATCGACGGCACGGACCTGCTGGCGACTCTCTACTATCATGGCGGTGGGGTAAGCAGGTCCGTGCCGGCCCAGAAGAAGCTGGACCGCCCTGAATCTCCTGGCGGAACAGGGGCTTTCTTCGCCGGAGGACTGACAATCAGCGCAAAGGACCTGGCAAAAATGACAGCTCTTCTTGCCAACGATGGGTACTACGAAGGCCTGCGTCTGCTTAGCGGGGAATCGGTGGAGCTGATGGAGACCCGGGACGAGCACATTTTAGGCGACGGCACATACCAGGCCCTCCCTCTGCGCAGTCAGGACGCTATCTATGGCCGCGACCGGCTGTACTACCATACCGGCAGTGCCTACGGTGTCTATAATTTCATGAGTTACGACCCTGCCGCAGACGACGGTGTGGTGGTGCTGTCCGTTGGAGCCAGCAGCGTAAAGGACGAAAGGGGAATCTATGCCGTATGCGGCGATATCAGCAGTTATATCTACGAAATTATCAAATAACCTAGGAGGAAGTTCCATGTATCGTCGGTTTCTATCACTGTTTCTGTCGCTAATCCTCCTGCTGGTATCTGCTGGATGCGGCGGCGCACCTCCAAAGCCGGAGGAAAAGACCTCTCTTTCGGGCAGTGTGGAGGCGGTCCTGCCCGCTGAGCCGGAAGAGCAAACAGAGCCTGAAGAGGAGCCTGAGCTTCCTCCGGAGCCTGAGCCCCCCTCCCCTACTGTGGCTACCTTGGCGGTATGCGGTGACGCTATGAGCCACATGCCCCTGACAGAAGATGCCTGGGACGGAGAAAAATATGACTACACGCGGATTATGTCTGCGGCAGAGCCGTTGGTCTCGGCGGCGGACTACGCGGTGGTTAATCTGGAGACCACCCTTGCTGGCGGCCCGCCCTACTCCGGCTACCCTTGCTTCAATTCCCCGGACGATATGGCCCGCGCACTTAAGGAGTTAGGATTTGACCTCTGTATGACCTCCAACAACCACAGTCTCGACAAGGGCTATGCCGGACTGAGCCGTACCTTGGACGTACTGGACGAAACAGGTCTCGCCCATGTTGGTACCAGCCGCACGCAGGAGGAGGCAGATAATAACATTGTCCTTGCGGATGTAGGCGGTATTTCTGTAGCGTTTTTGGGTTATACCTACGGTACCAATGGAATCCCGGTCAATAAAAAACACCCCTACTCCATCAATCTTTTCAACACGGACTACCTGACCACCCTCTCCACACTGGACAAGGAGCGCATATCCGCCAGCCTGGAGGCGGCGAAGGCCATGGAACCGGACCTGATTGCGGTGATGATTCACTGGGGAGTGGAGTATCAGACCGCTCAGAACAGCTATCAGGAGCAGATTGCCAGCTTTCTGTTCGACCATGGCGCGGACATTATTCTGGGCGGCCACCCCCATGTGCTCCAGCCCATGGAAATGCGCACTCTTGACCGAGAAGGTGGTGAAAGCCGTCAAGGCTTTGTCTGCTTTTCTCTGGGGAATTTCATCTCCTCCCAGAACTACGATCTGACGGATACTACAGTGGTTCTAACCCTGGAGCTGACTCGTGACAACGAGACCGGTATAACAGAAGTGACGGATTTCTCCTATGCGCCTATGTTTATGCTGGACCGTGAGGAGGGGGCGTCGCCCCGTTTCCAGCTTCTGGATGCCTATGACGCTCTTGCCAACGGCGTAGAGAACCCTACGCCTACCTTAAATGAGCAGCTGCAAAAGGCCATAGATGACTGTCACGACATTCTGGGTCCGGAACATGACCCGTTATATGTGGAGGAATCTGAATAAAAAGTAGGCCGTTTCCATAGGAAACGGCCTACTTTTTGCTAAGAAATCAGATAGCCATGACATAAATCTGGCAGGGATTCCACTCGTCCCAGAGGGTAGGAAAGCACTCAAGCTCCCGAAATCCGACGCTCTTGTAAAAAGCTGCTGTGCGGTCATACTCCTCGTAGCGTCCCACTTGCACAGTTTTAACCTGAAGGAACGCATATCCCTTTTCCTTCGCGTACTGCCGGAACGCTTCAAACAATGCCCGGCCAATTCCCTGCCGGTGAAACTCCGGCAGCACTCCCATAACGCATAGCTCCGCCGTATAGGGACTGGTTTCCTTTAAAGCTAGGAATCCCCGAGCCTTACCGTCCGCTACATCGGCCCAAAAGGGCTGTTGCCTGCTCTCTTGGATATAACGGGCGGTGCTCTCCGGCAGGCCAAACCAATCGGGTAAAGCATTCAGGATTTCCCGGGAAATTGCCTCCCTCTGGTCTGGAAAGTCGATAAATTTGATCATTTTAGTTATCCTTTCAATTCCATTAATCTTCATCCCAAGGCGCATCATCCTCTACGCTCTCTTCGGACGACGCGCTTCCGCCCATCTGCATCTCTTGCCACTGCACCTTGGTAATAAGCAGCTGCCGAGGCTTAGAACCCTCAAAAGGTCCCACAATCCCCCGCTCCTCCATCTGGTCCACTAGCCTGGCGGCTCGGGAATAACCCAATTTCAGCCGTCTTTGCAGCATGGATACCGAAGCCTGTCCGGTCTCAAAAATCACATCCACAGCGGCTGGAAGCAGCTCGTCGCTCTCCTCCCCCGCGTCAGCAGCTGCTGCTGCCGTTCCACCGCCGTTCTTTTTCTCCTTTTCCTGTACTGACTCCTCAATCTTCTGCATAACCTCGTCGGAATACTGCGTCTCGCCGGTGGACTTGACATAACCAACCACCCGCTCAATCTCCTCTGGAGTAATATAGCACCCCTGTACCCGCACCGGTTTGCCAATCCCCAGAGGCGCGTACAGCATATCGCCCCGCCCTACCAGCTTTTCCGCACCGGGGTTGTCCAGGATAATCCGGGAGTTAATGGCCGAATCCACCGCAAATGCAATCCGGCTAGGGATATTGGCCTTCATCAGACCGGTAATCACGTCGGCAGAGGGACGCTGGGTAGCGATGACCAGATGCATTCCAGCGGCACGTCCCATCTGGGCCACCCGGCAAATAGATTCTTCTACCTCTTTTGCCGCCACCACCATCAAATCCGCCAGCTCATCAATCACCACTACTACCGACGGCATATGGGTCAATTCTTCCTTTTTTCTGGCAATAGCGTTATATTCCTCCAGCTTTTTCACGCCAAGCTCAGAAAAAGTCTTATAGCGTTTCATCATTTCAAACACAGCCCATTGCAGTGCGCCCGCTGCTTTTTTGGGGTCTGTCACCACAGGAATCAGCAGGTGTGGAATGCCGTTATACGGGGCCAGTTCCACCATTTTGGGATCTACCATAATAAAACGGACATCCTCAGGGCTGGATTTGTACAATAAACTAATAATCAGAGAGTTGGTACAAACGGACTTACCAGAACCAGTGGTACCGGCAATCAGCACATGGGGCAGCTTAGAAATATCCCCCACAATATTGGCGTTACCAATATCCCTTCCCACAGCAAAGGCCACAGTGGAACGGTGTTCCTGGAAGGTTCTGGATTCAATGACATCTCTAATGAGCACCGGAGATACGGCTTTATTGGGTACTTCAATGCCTACTACGGAAATTTTATCAGGAATTGGCGCAATCCGCACGCCGCTTGCGCCAAGGGCCAGCGCAATATCGTCGGAAAGATTTGTCACCTTGCTGAGCTTTACGCCCTGTTCCAAAACGAATTCATATCTGGTAATGGCCGGTCCCCGAACAACATCCCCAGGATTCGCGTCCACCCCGAAACTCCGCAAGGTATCCGAGAGTCTTTGGGCATTGGTACGAAGCTCCGCGCCTGCCTCAATGTAATTATCCTGGGCGTTCATATCCAGCAGGGTGACGGGCGGATAATCGTAGTCACTGCCCGATTCTGCCAGACCGCTGGCAATCTCCGCGGCCACCTGCGCGGAGGCCTCCTCCACATCCTCTGTAGAAAATCCTTTCTTCTTCCGCTTCGCCTCTGGAGCAGGCGGGACAGGCATGGGAACGGGTTCTGGCTCCACAGTCCGCTGAGGCGGCGGAGTCTCTGGAATTATGGGAGCTGGCGCGGGTTCTGGTTCCACCTCGGGCGGGTTCGGATAAACCTCTGGAACAAACTCCGGCTCCTCCAACGGCTCCGGTTCCTTCTGGTCTGCGGACGCAAGAACATCTGCGGGGGTGAGCCGGTCTCTTTCTTTAGGCTTAAAGAAACCTGCTGCCGCGCTCCGCTTGGGCTCCCATATTTTCTCCTCTTCCGGCCTGCTCTCGCTTCTGACCTCTCCATCCAAGGGGATGTCAATAGAAGGCCTGGATGGGGCGGGTTTCTTTGCGGAACGCGGCTTTTGCCGTCTCACCGGGACCTCCGGTTCCTCGTCCTCATAGTCGTCCTCATCGTAATCCCTCCGTTCCCGCCAGAGCTGGAGCAGCGAAGCGGGCGTTTGCTGGAAAAGAACCATCATCAGCACAGCCAGTAAAACGGAAAAAATGATTGCGGACGCTGGTTTTCCTAAGACAGCCAAAAAACCGTGGGCGGTACCTCCAGAAAGAACCCCGCCTGATTTCAGCGCAATCCCCGATTCCCAGAGTGTTGGGAACAATATCTCCGGCGTCTCCAGGTCCACTTTGCAGAACAGCAGGTGCCACAGTCCACCGAACATATACGGCGTCAGCAACGCGCAGGCGGTTCGCAGAGCCACCGGATGTCCCCTATGTGTCAGCATCACCCAGGATGCCGCCGCCAGAGCAGGTGCCAGCAGAAAAAATCCCGGTCCGAAAATTCCTCTGAACAGCCTGGGAATCAGCTCAATCAGCCAGCCTTCCCCTGTAAAGTAGCTGACCAGTACACATAATGCCAGCAGAAGGAATATAATTCCCATAACCTCCCGGCGAATGGGCTGTTTACCGCTTTTGGCGGCAGCTCTTGACGCAGATGACCCGCGTGAGGCGGATGCCGCTCTGGCCCCGCCTCTGTTACTGGAGGACCGGCCTCCGCTTTTTGTACCGGATGATGATTTCCTTGGTGTAGTAGCCATACCTTTCCCTCTTACAATTTTCCTATGTACTCCGCCGCCAGCCGGTCCAGGACCGCCTGGTGGCTCTTAAAACGCAATTGGAGACTTGGCACGCAGTTGTCTGAAAAACAAAACGCTTAAACTCCGCATAAGGCATGAGCCGGTAATCCGCCGTCTCCCCTTCCTGCATGCGGATTCGCTGCTGTTTAGGGTCAAATACAACCAAAAAGCAGTGATAGATGGTAGGATAAACGCCCTCCCCGCTTTGTGTCTCCACATAAACAGGCCGCAAATCGGCTTCCTCTACAGCAATGCCTGTTTCCTCCCGCAGCTCCCGGAGGGCTCCCTGCACAGACCCCTCTCCCTTTACAACAGAGCCGCCCGTAATTTCCCAGTAGCCACCCCAAGGTTTTTCCGGGTGGCGTTTTGTAACCAGCACCCGGCCGTCGGTGGTGAATGAATAAATCTCCACCACGATATGCCACGCGCCCTCTATAGCAGGCTCTCCCCGCACTAAGTCAAACCCCAACCTGCGTCCTTCTTTGTCGTAGGCGTCCCACAGTTCCTTTGCCACTGCCCTTCCCCCTATCCCATATCTTAGTAAAAGGCAGAATTACGCCTCTAACCAGGGCAGCATTTTCAAAACCTTCAAAAGGCTTAGTACGAGCGTTATAACGCCTGCGGCCCAGCAGTAGTAGGAAAACGCCCCAAACTTCCCCTTATCCGCCACCATACGTACCAAACGGATGGAGAGGTATCCTGAAATCGCCGCCGCCGCCACGCCTACCAGATAAACAGGCACCATCTCCAGGTTCACGCCAACCTCGACCACATCTTTGACCTGCAAAATGTTGGCTCCCAGCACAGCGGGAATTGAGAGCAAAAAGGCAAACCGCACCGCAAACCGCCTCTCCATTCCCCGGAAGCACCCCATAGATATAGTCATACCAGAACGAGAAATACCGGGGCATGTAGCGACCGCCTGCCCAAAACCCACCACCAGTACGTCGGCCAGAGTTGCTGTACGCTCATTCTTCCGTCCCTTCCGAATACTGTCACAGAAGAACAGCAGCAGACCCGTTACCAGCAGTGCGCCGCCAACGAAAAAGGTATTGGCGTAAAGGCCCTCTACCACGTCGTGAACAGGCAAAATCAAAAACAGCGGCAGCGTGCCTACCACAATCAGCAGAATCAGCCTTCGGGCTGGCGGCACTCGTTCCGGAACTTTCCCTCTCGCCGTATCAGAAATCATCCGGAAAAACTCTACCACCATCTCCCGAATATCCACCCAATACGCCACAAACACCGCCGCAAGGGTACCTAAATGGAGCAGAACGTCAAAAAATACGTCGTCAGTCCCCTCTATCCCCATTCCCAACAGGTTCTGAGCAATGGAAAGGTGTCCAGAGCTGGAAATCGGCAGAAATTCCGTAACTCCTTGGATGATTCCCAAAATCAAAGCGTTCAGCAAGGTCATAGCGCGGCCTCCTTATAATAGTCTTTCTTTCTATCATAGCACAACCGTTTGCACTTTTCCAGACTTTTTTGGAAAAGGTATCCATACTTTTTCTTGAAAGAAAAAGTATCAAAAAGAACTTTAATCTCGCTCCTCCGTCTGCTGCTCTTCCTAGATTACCACACGGTAACGGAAAACGGAGAGGCCGCGCCCCTCCGCTTTTATGCATTATTCCGGCATGTGGTCCAATGCGTCCCGGGCGGCGGCCTGCTCAGCCTCTTTCTTACTCCGTCCCTCGCCTTGTCCAACAGGCTCCCCGTTGAGCCGTACCTCAAAGAGAAAGGTCTTATTATGGTCCGGCCCGCTCTGAGACAGCATATGGTACGTCAAAGCCTGCCCGCTCTTCCGCTGTGCTACCTCCTGTAAGGTTGTCTTATAGTCCTTGCGCTCCTCTGTCTCTGGAGCACGTCCCAGCAAAACTCGCTCTATCAGCCTTCGCGCCTGACTAATTCCACCATCCAGGTACACTGCGGCAAACACTGCCTCCATGGCATCCGCCAGAATAGATTGACGCTGGCGGCCTCCACCGGCCTCCTCGCCCCGTCCCAGCTTCAAATACCGGCCTATCTCCAGCTCCTTCGCCACTTCATACAGACTCTGCTCACAGACCAACCCAGCACGCATACGGGTTAAATCGCCCTCCGGCAAATCACCATGCAGCTTGAACAGAAACTCCGCCGCCACAAAACCCAGCACACTGTCGCCCAAAAACTCCAGCCGCTCATTGCTCCCCAACCCGCCCTTATGCTCATTGGCATAAGAGCTGTGGTTAAGCGCCTCACTGAGCAGCTCCCGGTTTTGGAAGGAATATTGCAGCTTTTCCTCTAAGGATTCCATATCTAATTCCTTCTTTCCGAAACGGAGGACCCCGCCTGCTGGACGCTGTGCGTCCTCCTGGCGAGGCCCCCCGATTGTTCAGTCGTCCAGTTTGTTTGTCAGGAAATTGACGCAGTCGTCAACGGTGGAGAGTGTGGCAAGCTCCTCCTCGCGCACCTCGCCAATATCAAACTCCTCTTCCATGCTCATGACCAACTCTACCAAGTCAACGGAATCGGCGCCCAAGTCGTCTGTAAAGACAGTTTCCGGGGTAATTTCCTCGGGATCGACGGAAAACTGGTCGGCGATGATCCTCTGCATCCGCTCAAAAATATCCTGCATGTACTTCCACCTCCTTTCCCAAGGAAATCGCCAGGGAATGTCTATTGCATGATAAATCTTTTCTTCCTATCTGTCAATAGGCACTTTCGGATTTCTTTAAGAGATTTCTTAGGAAGTGGTCTTAACCGTTGTTCATGGTATAGTCAAAAGCATCGTCTTCAATAGGATTTCCAGAATCAAAGTAAGTATAACTATCCGGCACAGCCCCTACGATTACCGTCTCCGCCACAGAAAAGGCGTTGCTTACCTTGGTGCTGGTCCGAAATCCAGGCAGCAGAATTGAGACAGAGACGTCCACACACAGCAGAATCCGGTGGGTGGTCTGGTTGATACCCGCCTGGTCAAATTGGTTCTCAAAATATGCGGAGCAGCTTCCCACCGACTGCATTTTCACCGTAATGCGTGGTCCCCGGCCTACCAGCAGCGCGGAACCGGTTAAGGTTCCCGCTGGAATGACCAGATCAGTATCCGATACCTCTCCCAGCCGGGTAAGCACATCCTGGGTAATTTGGGATTGGAGCCGGTTAAACTCCGCCATATTGCTGTGGAGGGCGGTAATTGCTCCTCCCTCCCCCTTTTCCAGGGTTATCAAGTTGCTGTATTCAATCTCCCCGTTGGCCAGCGTATCACTGACTGCGGCAGTCACAATCTGCCCCACCATATTAGAAACTCTAGTTATAGCCAGATTTCCCAGCAACGCCCTCAAGTGGCCGGTAGCCACTACCGTCAGGGCAATCAGCGCGGCTGAGATAAAAAAACAGATCGCCTTTATCCGCCAGGCCCCAGACCGGGCCGGCCAATATCCACGGCGCATAGCCATCACCTCACAGCTATGCTATGAGGCGACGGCTTTTCCCTATGACAAAGCTTTTGCCACTATTCCGGCAGTCCGCACACCAATTCTTTAAAGACCCTTCCCCGCTCCTCAAAATTCCGAAACCGGTCAAAAGAAGTGCTGGCCGGAGAGAGAGTCACAACATCCCCCGAAACCGCCCTTAGGCTGGCAAGTTCCACAGCGGCGGGATAATCCTGGACCTCCACAATCTCCAATCCGTTATAGTTTTCGGCCTTCTCCGCAGCTTGACGGATGGACTGAGCGGTTGCTCCGCAAAGAATCAAAAGTTTTACATGCGCATTGATTTCCGGTCCCAGCGGGGCATAATCCAACCCCTTGTCCTTTCCTCCAGCGATTAAAATCACCTTCTCGGGAAAGGACCTTAACCCAGCAATTGTACGCGTAGGGCTGGAAGCAATAGAATCGTTATACCAACGCACGCCCCGCCTCTCCCGCACCAGTTCAATTCTGTGCTCCACTCCGCCGAAGGTCCGCGCAAATTTCCGGATGTCCTCATCGGAGACCAGTCCCTGAACGGCGCAGATTGCCGCCATATAGTTTTCTACATTGTGTATGCCGGGCAACAGAATGCCCTCCAGCGGCAAAACCTTGCGTTCGCCTACCTCGTCCCGGTACCAAATCGCGTTATTTTCCAGATAACAGCCCCGTTCCCGGGCAGAAAAACGTGTAAAGTATAAACGCTTTCCGGTTGCGTTCTGGGAAAGCTTCCGGGTGATATCGTTGTCGAAATTGCAGACAACTATGTCGCTGGCATTTTGGTACGCCAGAATATTTTCCTTTGCCTGGACGTACTCTTCCATATTCGTATGAATATCCAGATGGTTTGGCGCCAAATTAGTCAGTACAGCAGTATGGGGACTCCGCTTCATGGTCATCAGTTGAAAGGAGCTTAGTTCCACTACCGCCCAGTCCTCCGGCTGAATAGCGTCCGCGTCGCTGAGGAGGGGCCGTCCGATATTGCCGCCCAGATGGACCGTGTGTCCCGCCGTCCGAAGCAGCCGTGCAATCATCGTTGTTGTAGTTGTTTTCCCATCACTGCCAGTGATGCCGATAATGGGACAAGGGCAGACGTCAAAAAATACTTCCATCTCTGAAGTAATCACACTGCCCCGCGCTTTGGCGTTTTCCAAATATCTGGGATGCAGCCCCGGCGTTCGGAAAATGACGTCCTGGTCAAGCCCCTCCAAGTAATCTGGTCCCAGACGCAGTTTACAGCCAGCCTCCTCCAATTTCTCCGCCAGACCGCCTAAAGCATCACGGTCCTTTTTATCACAGGCGGTCACGTCCACCCCGGCTTTTAGCAGCAGGCGCAGCAGAGGCTGATTGCTGACGCCAATTCCAATTACTGCCACGGTTTTTCCGGCCAGGGAATGAAGATATTCCCGCAAAGTCATATGGGTCCCTCCCCAAAAATTAGAATCTACCGTATTATAGCATCAAATATAGAAGAAAACAACACAATTCTTGACGGCAAACAAGGCCGTGGATTTGGGAGCGGCCTGCAAAACAGACGCTCCAAACCCACGGCTTTGTACAACAATGTACGTTATTTTATTCCTACTGATTTATACCTTTTTCCAACGGTCCAATCCCGGCATGACCGACTGCAAATGCGTTCGGGCCTGTTCAGGGTCCATGCCCTCCTTGGCCATAATATCCACACAAAAATCAATCATTTCATCCATTGTGCAGTCATTTAGATATTTGCCGCCGTCGAAGCACCATTTACAATAATTTTCGTTGACGCTGCCGTCCGCGTCATGGCCCATGATTTCCTCCTCCAGAGGCATACCGCAGCTCTGACAGATTCGCTGGCACGGGCTGCCCAACAGAGTATCAATGGAGACATGAAACAAACTTGACAGCTGCTTGAGTATATCGGAGGAGGGCGTAGTCTCCCCTCTCTCCCACTTGGAAACAGCCTGGCGGGTGACAAAAAGCTTGTCCGCCAGCTCCTGCTGGGACAATCCGCTTTTTTCGCGCAGCTTAACGAGCACATCTTTACATTCCATTTCGCAAATCTCCTTCCGAATTGATGTACTCAGCATAGCATGACCCCGCCGGTTTGTAAAGCAACTCCTAGTTGCTTACTTCCCCATCAGCTTCTCCAGAGCTGCCAGCCGCAAACATACGCAGAACACGTCAATAGCGGTTTCCAGCTCCGCCACCGGCGGCAGGCTGGGGGCAATTCGGATGTTCCGGTCCCTGGGATCCTTACCATAGGGATAGGTCGCGCCTGCGCTGGTCATAACTACACCGGCCTCCTTGCATAGGGCCAGCGTCCGCTTCGCCAAACCGTCCGCAGTATTCAGGCTGACAAAATACCCGCCCTTGGGACGTTTCCAAGAAGCGATGCCCAAAGGAGCAATCTCTTTGTCCAGGGCGTCCAGCACGGTCCGGAACTTGGGAGCCAGAACAGCGGCGTGTTTTTTCATCAGCTCCAGAGTATGTGCCTTATCCTTCAAGTAGCGCACATGCCGCAGCTGATTGATTTTGTCAGCGCTGATGGTCTGAATACCAATCAGGCCGGTCATATACTTGATGTTCTCCACGCTGGAAGCCATTACGGATACTCCCGCGCCAGGGAAGGTCACTTTGGAGGTAGAAGCAAACTCAAACACCATATCCGGATTTCCTGCCTCCCGGCAGATGGACAGCATATCTGGAAACGGCAGATAATCTCCCTCAAATTCGTGGATACAGTAGGCGTTGTCCCACATCAGAAGGAAATCCGGAGCGGCGGGCTTCAAGCGGGCAATACGATCAATGGTTTCGGGGCTGTAAATGATGCCGTCAGGATTGGAATACTTGGGCACACACCACATACCCTTGACAGCGGGGTCTTTTACAGCCGCCTCCACAGCGTCCATATCCGGGCCGGTTTCGGTCATATCAATCGTGATGAGCTCCATACCAAAGGACTGGCTGACCTTAAAGTGCCGGTCGTATCCCGGGGATGGGCAGAGGAATTTTACTGTATCCAGCTTCGCCCAGGGCTTTTCGCTGTGAAGCAGGCCGTGGGTGTACGCCTTGGAAATGGTATCGTACATCAGGTTCAGACTGGCATTTCCGCCGATGAAGCACTCCTCCGGCTGACAGCCAAGGATTTCGGCAAAGAGCTTTTTCGCGCTGGGAAGTCCGGTGAGTTCACCGTAGTTACGCACATCCAGGCCGTCCTGCACGCAGTCCTCGGGTTTAGCCAGCACTGTGAGCATATCGCTGACCAAATCCAACTGCTCCTTGCCGGGCTTGCCCCGGGACATGTCCAGTTTCAAGTTTTTACCTTTGAGGTCCTCGAATTTTTTCGCCACAAGCTCATATTCCGTTTGGAGCTGGGCTTGATTCATGCTGGCGTATTCCATGATTGCTCTCCTTTTCATTCCCCCGTAGGGCGTAATCATACTCTATTGTACTATGAGGGAGAGGAAAAAACAAGAGGGGAAATACCAATCCTTTGGAGACGGTTTTTATGGAGCAATCCTGGCACAACTATCGCGCCAGGATTGCTCCCTGCTTCACAAAATGATACAGATTAGTCCGCCGCTGCCCTCATTAACGATTCTCTGCAAGGTTTCTTGGAATTTTAATCTAGCGTCCATAGGCATCCGATAGAGCTTTGCCTGTAAATCCTCGTTGACCAGTTCGTGGAAGCTGCGTCCAAAGATATTGGATTCCCAAATTTGAGTGGGATCACCACTGAACTTATCCATAAGGTAATTAACCATGTCCTCGCTCTGCTTCTCGTTGCCCACAATGGGAGATACTGTTGATTCGATATCCACCTTAAACATATGGATAGACGGTGCGCTGGCCCTAAGCTTAATGCCGTAGCGGCCACCCTGACGCATGACCTCCGGTTCTTCCAGGAGCAGTTCCTCCATGGTGGGCATCACAATACCGTAGCCTGTTTCGTAGACGTTGTTCAGGGCGTCGGAAACCTTGTCAAATCTGGCCTTTACCCCGGCCAGCTGGGTCAGCAGTTCCATCAGGTCCCCGTCATCCGCAACAGCAAAGCCGGACTGTGTGCTGAGGGTTTCATAGAACAGCTCTCTGGGCAATTGCAGTTCTGCTGAAGCAATTCCCCTTCCCAGGTCGATAGACAAAACTCGACTGAGCGAAATGTTTTCCTTATCCCCCATCTCTTTAATGACAGGTTCTACCTCGCGGATATGGCCCAGCTGGTCGCCTCCCTCCCGGATTACGCCGTAAACCGCCTGTTTGATGGGGTGGCTCATAGGCAGGGCGTCCACCCACGCGGGGAGGAAAATCCGCATCTCCCGCAGGGGGAACTCAAAAAGAATACTTTTAATAATATAAGTTATGGTATCCTCGTTTAGTTCCAGGCAGTTTACGGGCAGACAGCGGACACCAAACCGGCTTTCGATGTCCTTGCTGATGCTGGCGGCGCGGCCCCCGTGGGGTTCAGTGGAATTCAGAAGCACAACAAAGGGTTTTCCAAGCTCCTGAAGTTCGTGGATCACACGCTCTTCCGCCTCCAGGTAGTCCTCGCGCGGGATGTCGGTAATGGAGCCGTCGGTGGTAACGACGATGCCCACGGTGGAGTGTTCCTGAATGACCTTGCGGGTTCCGATTTCGGCGGCCTCCGCCATGGGGATTTCCTGCTCCATCCAGGGTGTCATAACCATACGGGGCGCGCCGTCCTCAAACTGGCCCATGGCTCCCTTGACCATATACCCAACGCTGTCAATCAGGCGGACGGCAAAGGTAACGCCGCCCTCCAGGGAGATGTCCACGGCCTCCTCGGGAACAAATTTGGGTTCTGCGGTCATGATGGTTTTACCGCTTCCGGATTGGGGCAGTTCGTCAATGGCCCGTTCCCGGCGGTAGACGTTGTCAATATTAGGGATAACGCAGGTCTCCATAAACCGTTTGATAAAGGTGGATTTACCGGTTCGGACTGGTCCCAGTATGCCCACGAACAGGGACCCGCCGGTACGTGTGGCAATATCCTGATAAAGGTCAGAGTTTGACATAGTTACCTCCCATTTTGGTCTTCATACATTTTCCTAAAAACGCGGCCCGTCTCCGGACCGCGCCGTATAAAGTTCTTTTTTGATTCTTTTTTCTTTCAAGAAAAAAGAATGACTGCCTTACCTGGCTTTCGGAATCAGCAGCAGCCGGTCCGTAGGGGCAGGGACTCCCTCCTCCAAGCCGTTGACCTCCATAATTCCCTTGCAGGTGGTGCGGTACTGCTTTGCCACGGACCACAACGACTCCTCGGGACCTAGCTTTCGCAGGATAAGGGAGGGTTTTGCGGCCTTATCCTGTTCTTCCTCCAGCGTCTCCCCGCCGCTGACGCAGACGTAGCGGCGGCAGTTGTAGGTGGTAAGGGTGCAGTCCAGGGGCAGGCGAAGCTCAATGCCCTCGGGCATGATGTTGGTAATTACGTCTCCCTTACAGGCGGCCTCCGCTTGGCAGGATTCCTCGCTGGCGGAGCTTCCGTCGGGCATTTCCGCCGGGGCGGAGACAGTAAATTCTTTCCGTACGCTGCCCAGCATATCGTTCTCGTCGATATAAAGGCACCTTGCCCAAGCGGAAATCTTCATTTCACCGCCGCTGATTTGTACGCCGCCGCAGCCGGTCTCGGTGTCAATGACCGATTTTACCGCCACTGCGGTTTCCAGCAGTTCCCGGACGTTCTGGCGGCGGGTGTTTTTCTGCCAATCCTCCCGCAGCTCCAGTTCTGACATTTCGCAGGAGACGGGGGCGGCAGTGCTGTAGAGGTCTCCAATAAAGGCTATCTCCTCTCCCCGCCAGACGGTCACTCGGGCTCGGAGAAGGAGCGTAAGGGTCATGACATAGGCGTCGTCAGGACCGCTCTCACCGCCCACACGGCACTCCACGTTCAGCACCTGATATGCGGCTTCACACTCGCAGTCCTCTTCCAAGCCATTTCCTTCCAGAATCTGGGAGAAAGGCAGGTCCTGCTGGAGCAGGGTCAGGCGTCCGCCGCTCTCTCTATACAGGACAGAGGGAGATATCAGTCCCTTGACTACCAGCTTGTTTCCAATAAGCTTGCAGTCGGTGCCGCGCACGTCCACGCGGGTGGATAGAATCTCCTCCGCGCCGCCCCGTCCTGGGGAGAGAGGCAGTTCCTCGGTAAAAGTAAACTCTTTCTCTCTCACGCCGGCAACCACCCGCGTTTCCCGTTTCTCCCGCAGGAGCTGAACGGCCTCCTCCTCACCGTCCATGCCGGTACAGACAGAGAGGGAGGCGTGACGGCATCCCATCGGGTACAGAACTAGGTTTGCCCGCGTAAGTACCTTTCTAGGGTTCAGAACCCTGGTATCAATACTGTGCAGTTCTCCCCGGATGTCCAGGAATTCGCAGTCCGGCTGCCCTTCTCCGTAGCACTGGAAAGGTATCTGGAAACGCAGGGCCTGGGGGCCGTCCTCCCGGGAAGCGGAGGCCGCCATTTCCGGTATGTACAGCACGGATACTTCCACCGTGCCGCTGGCGCTGAACCGCCCGTCGCCGGTTAGTTCCCGGTTAGTCAGGCACACCAGGCCTGTCGTGTCCACGATTCTGGCGATATCCGCGCAGCTGTCGGGCACGATATTCTCCCGCATGGTCTCGCAGGAGAAGGGCGTGAAGCGCAGCGGCTCAAAGTAGTCGTGACCAGCTTTTTTAAAGTTCAATTCCATCCTTTGCGTCCTCCCTTAGCGCATATCAAGCTCTGTTGCTTCCAGTCTATGAGAGGCCTGTTTCATTCATTCCTTCATTCCGAAGAGTTTTCGCAGGATGCCGGTTAAAAACTTGGGGGACTTCACAACGACAATCTTCATATAGGAACCTCCTTCCTATTTGCGCATACAGCAGCAGCCGCAGCCGATTAGCAGAAAGGCCACAAGAAACAGGAGGAATCCGGTTGGAAAGACAGCCGCGATTAAAATTCCCAGGCCCATCGTTACGGCGCAGATACCAAGCCACCGCCCTCTCATAAAAACCATCGCCTCCTTGCTCCTCTGACTACTACCATTATATACAGGGTGGTTCCGGCGGTGCAGGAAAGAAATAGGACATGTTTTGCAATATATATCGCACTATAACAGATTATATTGCATAAGATGTTCCTATACAATAGCAATATGAGGAAAAACAGATGCAGGAGGAAGCGTATGAAACAGCCTATCTTTATTGGCTCCGGCGTGGCCATCATCACGCCCTTCACCAGCGACAGCGTCGATTACCCTGCGCTCAAGCGGCTGATTGACTTTCAATTGGAAAATGGTACTGACGCTATTATTGTATGCGGTACCACCGGCGAAGCGGCCACTATGAGCTACGTAGAGCGGATGCGCACCATTGAAACTGTCGTCCGGCATGTAGACGGCAAAGTTCCTGTTATCGCAGGCAGCGGCGCAAACAGCACAGAAAATGCCATTACCCTCTCCAAAGATGCCGTGCTGGCGGGGGTAGACGGCCTCCTGGTGGTGACCCCCTTCTATAACAAAGCCACACAGCGGGGGCTGGTCCGGCACTATACCGCCATAGCGGACGCAGTATCAAAGCCCATGCTCCTCTATAACGTCCCATCCCGGACGGGAGTTAAATGTACGGCGGAAACCTACGCGGCCTTGTCGGCGCACCCCAATATCATAGGGGTAAAAGAGGCCAGCGGAGATATGGCCCTGATTCAAAAAACCCGCGATCTGTGCCCAGAGGACTTCTACATATGGTCCGGCAACGATGATGAAACTGCTCCTATTATGCTCTTCGGCGGCAAGGGTGTGATATCTGTAGCCGCTAATGTGGTCCCCAAGAAGATGCATGAGCTGGCGTCCGCCTGTCTGGCTGAAGACTTTACAGCCGCTGGGCAACAGCAGCTGCGCCTGCGGAAGCTCTGCGAAGCCCTGTTTTGGGAGGTCAACCCAATACCTGTCAAAACAGCCCTGGCCCTAATGGGATTCTGCCAGGAGATTTTCCGGCTTCCCCTATGCGAGATGGAGCCGGAGAACCGTGAGAAGCTAAAAACTGTATTGGCGGAGTACGGTCTAATTAGGTGAATATAACTTGATAGCTTGACTTCCCCCCTTCTCTGGAGTATAATAGGAAAAATTCCAGAGGAGGGTTTTTATGGGAAAGACGGTCTACATCCATGACCGGCACACTGGTGTAATCGGTTTTATTTTTAAGGATCCCGACACAAAGGCGGTCTTTACAGGCGTTGAAGTCCACAGCGAGGATGAGAGCCCAGAGCTGGAAGCCCTGGAGTCCCGTACTGGCCTGCGGTTTTTCCGCCCAGGGCAATCTCCCAGCCTTCCTCTGTATGGTGTGCCGGAGATCTACGTATTTGCTGTGGATGTACAGGGCGGCTATTATGCCAGCACTGACCTCCCTTTTAAGGACTGCGCCGTTTACCGCATTGATCAAGACTATGTTCCCCGCCTTGCCGCCCCTTCCTTCAATCAATGGTTGGAAGGGACGGAACAGCCATCTGGGGAATTTATCCCTCCCGCTGATTCTTCCGTTCCCTTTCGGGTCTTCCCCTCCCGGGATGCGGCGGCACAGGAATTTCAAATTCTGGACACCTGGGAGCTTATCCGGCAGAAACGGGAACCCCGATTTCAAGTCTGGCCCATGGAATCCCCGGCGGACCGGGAGGGCAAGGCTTACGTCCACTACACCGCCTGGCAGGAGACCTACACCGGCCTGATGGATCCCCGCATTTTGGAAAAACAGAGCCTGGACTCCTGCCGCCGTATTGCGGAGAAATATCCGGAGAACACTTTGGTACTGCTGGACCGGGAACATGACGATCGGGTTGCTGGGTTCGCCTGTTACCTCCCCGAGGCACGGGAATTTGTATCTGTCCCCAACGCCGGGGAGGTCTGTGCACTATACCTTCTCCAGGAGTATCAAGGCCTTGGACTGGGAAAGCTTCTGCTGGAAAGCTGTCTTGCTTGTATCAACCGTTCTGAAGTTGCGCTGTTTGTTCTGAAGGGCAACGAAAAAGCTATCGGCTTTTACGAACATATGGGATTCCGCTTCACCGGACGCCATCAGACAGAGAAGCCTAACGGCTGTGATGAATTTGTTGAACTGGAAATGGTTATGGAGCGTGGATAAAAAGATAGCTGGGAGCGGCAAAACGCCGTTCTCAGCTATTTTTATGTATTCACGAACAGCAGGTCAGCCACACATAGGCGGCGTAGACTGCCAGCAGTAAAAAGCCCTGCCATCGGTGGAACCTGGCCGTAAAGACTGGCGGAACCACAGCGATTGCCCCTACCAGCAGACAGGCCGGCAGATCAATGTGGGCGGCGGTCTGGGCAATAGGGAGCGGTTTTCCGGAAATTAGGGCGCTTACAGGCAAAATCAAGGTCAAATCCAGGATATTTGCTCCCAAAATATTTCCCACTGACAGAGCGGACTGCTTCTTTGCTACCGCAGTCACAGTAGTCGCCAGTTCCGGCAGAGATGTGCCTATTGCAACGATGGTCACACCGATAATCCGCTCGGATACGCCCGCTAATCTTGCCAGTACGCTGCCGCTGTCCACCAACATATCCGCTCCCAGCACCACGCCTGCGGCCCCCAGGACAAATTTCACGCAATTAAAAACAACCTCTCTTTTCCCTGGGGGTAAGCGTTTTTTTCCATAGATCTCTCCACCGACAGTTGCAGAACCCTTCGCGGACCGCAGATTTTCCAAAAGAAAGATAAGAAAAACCGCCAGGAGCACTACCGTCAACCGGCTTCCTACCCGGCCCTGCATCCCGCCAATAACGACGATACCCGCCGCTGTCATCATGAGAATGGACTTTACAAAGTAGTCCCGTCTTCTGATAAGCCCCGGCATGCAAAGCAGAGAAATTGCCATAATCAGTCCTAAATTTGCGGTTACGCTTCCCACGGCGTTGCCCACAGACATGTCTGCTTTCCCCTGAGCGGCGGCCATCATGGACACCAGCATCTCCGGGAGCGTAGTAGCCACGCTGACAATCGTCGCCCCGATAATCAGCTTGGGAATTCCGCTGGCCTCCGCAATCCAGGAAGCGGCGTCCACAAAAAAATTCCCGCCTTTTAAAATTAGGATAATTCCGGCAAGAAAAATAGCGACCATAATCCCCAGTTCCATTTTCGGCATCCCCCTATTTTCCGGCGTTCTCCAGAACACTGTAACACATTCTCCCTGCCATATCCGCGCCGGTTTTGTCGGCCCGCTGGAATATTTCAGGGGCAGGACAACCGTCCCGCCCCTAAATATCGGTTATTGTGCGTCTCCCTGATAGAAGGCCCGTACTGCCCTGCCGAAAAATTCCGCGCATCCCGGAGCTACCTTCTCGTAGTACGTCTGGAACCGTTCGTCCTGGCAATACATTGCCACCAGGTCTTGATGGCTCTGCGGTGTCAGCATCTCCGGCGTCCAGTAATGGAGCAGCCAGCTTCTGTGGAGGCGGCAGGCCTCCTGGGCATCCCTGCCCTCGCAGTCCCCTGCCGCTACAGCACGCCGGAGGGCTTCCAGATAACTAGTTTCTTCCTCCCTCATCTGATTCCAATCCTCCTCTCGCATCTGTCCGAAGCGGCGGTTTACCAGATCTACAACCTGATCTCCGTACTTCTCCCGGACCTCCTGGCCATAAGCGGACTCGTTCTCCTGAATAGCCCGCTGTTTCATGCCCTCAAATTTTTCTTGGTCGTTCATGACAGTTCCTCCTTCCAAACTATCCAATGTGCGGCTGACGGTCTGAATGAGCTCCTCCACCCGCTGCCGTTGTATCAGGAGGCGGCTCAGATGCTCCCGCAGAGCCCCGGCCTGGTTAAAGTCTGGTGCGTCCAGAATCCGGCGAATCTCTTCCAGAGGCAGGCCCATTTCCCGATAGAGCAAAATCTGTTGGAGACGGTCCACCTCGGCGGCGGTGTAACGCCTGTAGTCATTGGCTCTGTCCCGAGCTGGACGCAGCAGTCCAATGGAATCGTAATAACGCAGCGCACGGGGCGTGAGGCCCGAAAGCCGGGCCAGTTCATTGACGGTATAGCACACGGTTTTCACCTCCCAAAACAAAGAATAGCCCATGACGCGGCGTCAATGTCAAGCGTTTTTATCAAGCTGGCGCGGTATTTTTTACAGGCCATTCTTCTCTCCGGCGGCGGACAGGCATTTGTCCCAATAGGCGCGGGCCGCATCCATTTCCTCGGGCGGCAAATGGTAGGTCAAATCCTCTTTTGAATAGATCTTTCCCTCCACCCCGGAGAATATAGAATCTGGGCAGTCAATCCCAACTTTATGGCCGACGGCAACGGCAAACTCCCGGAAGGCATCGCCAATAGCCGTAATCAGGTTTCCGTCCTCCACCAGCGGCTTTCTCACAATGCCGGACCTGGGCATGACTGGAAAGGCGTCTAAAAACTCCTCAAACACGCCGGAGGTGAATCGCCTGTTTTCCAGAAGACCCGCTTTTCCGAGTAAAATGGGGCCTGCGGAGATCGCGGCGATAATCAACTCGTTCTCTCCATAAAATTGCTCCAGAAACCGGATATTCCGTTGGTCAAGCATGACCGGCAGCGGCTCCCAGATTCCAGGTAGAACCAGGCAGTCAAACTCCTCCCGGCAGAATTCGGAGAATTTCCGGTCCGGGAGGATATGAAATCCATCCTCGCTGTAGACCGGCTCCCGTCCGGCGGAGAAGGTCACCATCTCCTTATCGTAAAACCGGAACAGCTCTGTCAAACAGCTAATCTCCTGAAGTGAGAACAGCGAGTACAGCATTATGGCAGCCTTTTTCATATATTTACCTCCTCTTGCAACCCCTCACGGTCCACCGGAACAAGCCCAGAAGCTGTAAAGAGAAACAGCTTGTCACATACTTCTGTTAGGAACTTTCTGTCATGGGACACACTGATAACCGTACCGCCAAACGCAGAGATTGCCTGCCGGACATTGGGGCCGGAAATAGGCGAAAAGTTTCTGGTAGGCTCGTCCAAAACCAGCACATTCACGCCATCCAGCATCATTTTGGTCAGCAGCAGCTTTGCCTTCTGCCCGCCTGAGAGTTCCCGAATAGGGTGGCTCATCTCCTCCCGGGCATACCGGATACTTCCCAGGAAGGTTCTGGCCTTTGTCTCCGAAGCCAAATCCCCCTGGGGTGCCAGATATTGGACAGGCGTTAAATCCAACGGCAAGGTTTCGGCGTAGTCTTGGGACATATAGGCGGCGTGAATGTCCCTGCGTGGCAGCAGCTCCGCTTGAACGCGCCGCAGCAAGGTGGTCTTTCCCGAACCATTGGGGCCAAGGATTCCTACCTTTTCACCACCCATTACCCGCAGCCGTATATTTTTTGCCAGCAGTTTTTCCCCGGCGCACAGCTCTTCCAGCTGCAAATCGAGAACCACTTTTCCCGCTGGCAGCCGTACCTCTTCAGGGAACCGCAGGAACGCGGCCAGCTCCACTTCCGGAAGCTGGGTCATGTTTTCCGCCTCTCGTTCAAATCGCCGTCCCAAAGATTGCACCGCGTGCATTTTCTTTTTCAGCAGGCGTCCTGTACTGGGGTCCTGCCGGGAAACGGTATTCTGGGCGTGCTCCACGCTCTGCTGAATTTTGCGGTAACGCTCCATTTTTTTCTTGTACTCGTCCTGTTCCTTTCTGGCTTGACGGGTCTGTATAGCGATACCCGCGTCCCGCCGCTGGACATACGTCCGGTAGTCCAGCCGGAATGCGCCGCACCTCGGAGGCTTTCCCTCCCGGGGGTGCTCAATGTGGAGTACTAGGTTGGCGGTATTCTCGATAAGCGTCTCATCATGGGAGATGTAAAGGACAATACCTTTATAATCTCTGATGAAATTCTCCAGCCATTTCAGTGTCTCCAGGTCCAAATCGCTGGAAGGCTCGTCCAGCAGCAGTGTCTCCGGCCGCGCAAACATCACCCGTCCCAGCTGCAATTTAATCTGTTCTCCGCCGGACAACGTTTCTACAGGCTGGTCACTGTAGAATTCCTCTGCCGGGAACCGAAGCTGACTGGCGATTTCCCCCAATTCTTTTGGCGTCAGGTCCAGAAAGCTGGACGACTTCAAGCAAAATTCATAGACGCTTAAAGCCCGTTCCTCCGCTGGAATTTCCTGAGCAAGGTAGCCCATAATACCGGCATCTCCAGCCTTTTCGCCGCTATACTGACAGTAGGATTCCACCATCGACGGGTCATAAATCCATTTAAGGATGGTAGATTTTCCATTCCCCTCCTCCCCGATGACTACGGCCTTATCGCCGCTATTGAGAACGAAAGAGAAATTTTCCACCAGCGTCCGCAGGTCTTTTCTATGAGTTAAGGTAAGATTTTTAATTTGAAGCATATGGTTGTCCTCCCTTCCGCCGCCTTTCGGGCGGCAAAAAACTGCTTCCGGACATACCGAAAGCAGTGGAAAACACAACAGGGCGCACCGAAGCGCATTGCTCCGGCAAAAACGACCTGGCATCCTCTGACTTTCGGCAACAGGACCCAGACGTCCGCCATTGCGCACGCCTCCGGAAAACATCCTGCAACACGAAAATCAAATTAGCCGATCATTTTTTCACCCTTTCCTATTAACTGCCAATAGTATAACAAATTTCCTGGGAAAAGTCCAGTTACAGTTCTGTTACAAGCGCGGTCCGTATAATATTCTGCAATTTGACGCAGGATAAGGCAAATCGTCCAAGCAGACGGAAGAAAGGAGAAAAATCATGAAAACCTACGAAGTTATTAAGGAGACCTTCATTCCATGCAGCGGCAGCCAATTGCCGGATAACCGTGAGATTCTGGAACTGCGCCTGGAGGACCCGGCAAAATATGTCCAGGAGCAGTATATGCGGGAGCGTTCCGTAGAGTACTTGGCTACAGAGCATAACGGCGTTGAGGTTATCGAAGCTCTCCTGGAGGGCGGACGGAAACACCGCTACACTTTCAGCGAACTATAACCCGCTGCGCCGGGAGAAAAACTTCCGGCGCGGACCATACATATGGATTGCTTATGTTCTTAGCAGTTTTAGTGCGGTTCTAGCCCCTTCTAACGCCGGTAAAATGCAGAAACCGAATGCCCATGTAGTCATAGGAACTCAAGGGCCTGTTGTCGGAATCATAGCTGTGGGCGGCAATGAGTACGTCAGCCGGCTGCAAAGCGGGTATCCGCAGAAGCTTCACCACCACCGGCGAGTGTTCCCAGGTGTCACCAGAGAAAGAGAGCTGCACCACATCTCCAGGCAAAAGCTGTCCAATAGACGCGTCCACTGCCACAGGTCCTACAGTGGGGGCCGTTCTGGTCATAAAATTGTAAAAGAACTCCACCCCAGTCCATGCCGGGGCCTTATTGTTAGCATTGATGTAATACCAGCCAAAATCCTTTGTGAAATTCATCACACCGCTTCCAGCATAAACGCATTGGGAGGCAAAATTGGTACAATCGCCTCCAATACATTCATAGTCGTAAAACGCGGGATTTCTGCCGTAAGCCCACTTGTGGGCATATTGAACCGCCGCCTCGCGGTTATAGGGCGTCAGCCCTAAATACTGCTCCAAAAAAATCACCCCTTCCGCACAGTATATGCGGAGGGGGTGAAATTCGCGCCACATCGTATAGAGGCTATTTTCGGTTAATCCTGAGGGTATTGAGCACACATAGCATACAAACGCCCACGTCAGCAAACACAGCTGCCCACAGCTCCACCAGTCCAAAAACGGACAGCAGCATCACCAGGACCTTTACCGCGATAGAAAAAACAATGTTTTCAGTAGCAATTCTGGATGTTCTCCGGGCGATACGGATGCCGCAGGCAATCTTCCCCGGCTCATCTCCCATGATAATGACATCGGCGGTTTCAATGGCGGCATCAGCCCCCAGCCCGCCCATAGCGATGCCTACGTCCGCAGCGGCCAGCACTGGAGTATCATTAATACCGTCCCCGGCGTAGAGCAGTTTCCCTTTCCCGCTCAAACTGCCGCGCAGATTTTCCAGCTCTCGCAACTTGTCTTCCGGCAGCAGCTGTCCCACAGCGGTGTCCAGCCCAAGTTCCCTGCCAATTTCCTCCGCCGCCTGCTGGGTGTCTCCAGAGAGCATAGCGGTCTTGCGCACACCCAATCCTTTAAGCTGGGCAATGGCATCCTTGGCATCCGGCTTCGGGGCGTCCCGCAGTAGTACGGCGCCCTGGTATACGCCGTCCATCGCCACATACACAGCTGTGGCAGCTCCTGTTTCGATTTCTGGTACAGAAATCCCAAGCTCCGACAAGTATTTTCCCTTACCAGCAATAATTCGCCGTCCGTTGGCGGTGACAGCCACGCCATGCCCCGCCGCCTCCTGGGAATCGGAGATAGAACTGGCATCCACCGTTCCCGCCGCCGCGAGAATGGATTGAGCAATGGGGTGAGTTGACCTGCTCTCCGCCAAGGCCGCCAGTTCCAGAAGTTTTTCCTGGGAAACGCCCTGTGCAGGGATGCACTTCGATACCGAGAATTTTCCTTCCGTCAAGGTGCCAGTCTTATCAAAGGCAACAATTTCGGCTTCGGCCAGTGTCTCCAAATGGTTGCCGCCCTTAACAAGAATCCCTTCTCTAGACGCACGCCCAATCCCGGCAAAGAAACTGAGCGGCACGGAAATCACCAATGCACAGGGACAAGAAATTGCTAAAAAGCACAGTGCGCTGTAAAGAGATGCGCTCCAGTCCATGAGCCCCACCAGCGGAGGAAGGACCGCTACAACTACTGCGGCGAGACAGACAATAGGGGTATACACTCGCGCAAACCTGGTAATAAATTTTTCACTGGCAGCTTTTTTCTCAGAGGCGTGCTCCACCATCTCTAAAATCTTGCTGGCAGTAGACTCCCCAAAGGATTTCTCCACCCGCAGTTCCAACGCGCCGCTTAGATTAATGCAGCCCGCCAAGACAGACTGCCCCGGCCCGGTTTCCCGGGGCATGGATTCTCCGGTCAGTGCCGCCGTATCCAGCTGGGAGACTCCAGAGACCACCACGCCGTCAAGGGGGACCTTCTCCCCTGCCCGGACGAGGATGATTTGACCTACCGCAACGGCCTGCGCGTCCACTTCTCTGCTCTGGCCGTTCTCCAGCAGATTGGCCCGGTCCGGCCGCACGTCCAGAAGAGCAGAAATAGATTTTCTGGAGGAGGATACAGCCTTTGTCTGCAAATATTCTCCAAAACGATACAGCAGAAATACCAGCACGCCCTCAGGAATCTCCCCGATGCAAACCGCGCCAATACCGGCAATGGTCATCAAAAAGTTCTCGCCAAACACGTCGCCATGCCGGATATTGTTCACCGCCTGCACAGCAATATCCGCTGCTACAACAACAAATGCCGCAACCAGCACAACCGTTCCCACCAGCGGCGTCCCCGGCAGGAACGCCCGCAATAAAAGACCAACCGCCAGCAGAGCCGCGCCAGCGGCCAAGGTAATAAGTTCTTTCCGTGCCTCAGCGGGGTCCTGCTCATGGTTGTGGTCGTGGCCGCAACCGCAGCCGCCGTCGTGGTTATGTCCGTGTTCATAGCCGCAGCCACAGTGGTCATGATGGTGCTCCTGTTCGTGGTGTTCATGCCCGCAGCAATGGCTGTGTTCATGGTGATGATGTTTATGCTCATGCTCATGTTCATGCCCACAGTGCCCATGACATTGGCACCCACCGTCTGAAGCTGCTGTCTTTTTAACCTCTTCCATTGCTTACCCCTCCATTTCTTCCATCACATGGTCAAAGGCCATGGCAAAAATTTGTCCAATGTGCGCGTCGTCCAGCGAATAGTAGACAACTCTCCCCTGTTTTCTGCTTTTGACGATTCTGGACACCTTTAACAGGCGCAGCTGATGGCTGATTGCGCTCTGGCTCATATTCAGCAGTGCGGCCAAATCGCAAACGCACATCTCTTCGATGTTCAGCGCACAGATAATTCTGGCTCTGGTGGAATCCCCGAACACCTTAAAAAGTTCGGAGACCTCATACACAGGCTCCTCATCCGGCATTTTTTCCTTGACTCTAGTCAGAACATCTTCATGAATTACACTGACCTCGCAGACTTCCAAAGGTTCTCTATCCATTCTCTTCCCCCCAGTTTAAAATGATGCCCAAACAATTGAACATATGAACAATCGCTCATGTATTGTATTATACACAACTGCGGTCATATGTCAAGAGGCACCAACAAATTTTTTCAAACAGACCCCTGGCGTCTCCGCGCCGCTTCTGCCTGGGAGAAAGAACCTGATGTTCCCGGCTCTTTTGGATGAATTGTTTCAAATTCGCCATCAAACCCGCTCAAAATTAGTACATTGAGCCGGAAGCTGTGCCCGACTTTTTTTGTTGGAGTACTTGCAATCTGTGGAGAATGTGGTAAAATATAAGTATCTTATTCATCTGGGAGGTTTTTACCATGCCCCTTGTTACTACGACCGAAATGTTCAAAAAGGCCTATAACGGCGGCTACGCCATCGGCGCTTTCAATGTGAACAACATGGAAATCGTCCAGGGCATCACCGAGGCTGCCAAGGAAGTCAACGCTCCCCTGATTCTTCAGGTGTCCAAGGGCGCTCGCGCTTACGCCAACCACACCTATCTGATTAAACTGGTGGAAGCGGCAATTATTGAGACTGCCCTGCCCATCTGCCTGCATCTGGACCATGGTGACAGCTTCGAGACCTGCAAGAGCTGCATTGACGGCGGCTTTACCTCCGTTATGATTGACGCTTCCTCCAAGCCCTTTGAGGAGAACATCGAGATTACCAAGAAGGTAGTAGAGTATGCCCACGACCACGGCGTGGTGGTGGAGGCTGAGCTGGGAGCCCTGGCCGGCATTGAGGACGAAGTGCAGGTTTCCGCAGAGGAATCCCACTATACCCGTCCCGAAGAGGTGGAGGAGTTCGTCTCCAAGACTGGCTGTGATTCTCTGGCTATTGCCATTGGTACCTCCCACGGCGCGTACAAGTTCACTGCCGCTCAGTGTACCCGCAACGAGAAGGGCGAGCTGGTTCCCCCTCCCCTGCGTTTTGACATTCTCGACGAGGTAGTCAAGCGTCTGCCTGGCTTCCCCATCGTGCTTCACGGCTCCTCCTCCGTACCCCAGAACTACGTGCAGATGATTAATGCCAACGGCGGCAAAATGCCCGACGCCGTTGGTATTCCTGAGGAGCAACTGCGTCAGGCCGCCCGTTCCGCCGTTTGCAAGATTAATATTGACTCCGATCTTCGTCTGGCTATGACTGGCACAATCCGTCAGTTCTTCAACGAGCATCCCGACAAGTTCGACCCCCGCGAGTATCTGAAGCCCGCCCGCGCGAACATTAAGGAGTTGGTCAAGCATAAGCTGATTAACGTCCTGGGCTGCGACGGCAAGGCCTAATTGAAAACATCTGAGCCGCCCCCGCGGGGGCGGCTTCTTTTATGTGAGAAGGCCAAATGTTAAATATTCGTGCAAATATGGAAAAAGGAATTGGTAGATTTCCTCCTTGTAAAGCCTTATACTGGTTACGCAAACTAAACAGAAGGAGTGAACAAAATGAATCTTGGAAACAGTCTGTTTCAGGCGCGGAAGAAAAGCGGATTTTCACAGGAGGATGTGGCGGAAAAACTGGGCGTAAGCCGGCAGACGGTCTCCAAATGGGAGACCAGCGAAACGCTTCCGGACATACAGCAATCCAAAAAACTGGCAGTCCTCTACCATTTATCCCTGGATGAACTGATATCATTTGATATTGACGTCCAGGAGGTAGAGCAGGCCATCCAACGGACCGGCGGAGAACTGGAGGAGAAAATTGACTGGACAAAGGCCTGGGGTAAGAAATACCCGATTCTATTGCGCTACCAAAAAGAGGTAGATATTGAGCCTTACGCAGCGGATTTAGGAACGCTGATAGACGGTCTGAAATCCCAGTACGGCTACAACGAATTGGATGCCTTTCTGGTTCTGAAGGACATCTTAGCGGCAGTCTGGAAAGGCCGCAAGAATTCCAAATCATAAGGAAGGGTACGGTTTCCGGCGATGGAAACCGTACCTCTTTTCTACAAAATCAGCAAAAAAGGGCGTCCCCGAAGGGGGACGCCCACACCGCTGGTAATCTATCAGCCCTGCTCACGCATCTTAGCGAAGCAGTCGCTGCAATACACAGGACGGTCGCTCTTGGGCTCAAACGGCACTCTGGCCTCGCCGCCGCAGGAAGCGCAGGTGGCGGTGAAGTACTCACGGGGACCGCGGGCGGCGTTCTTGCGGGCGTCACGGCAAGCCTTGCAGCGCTGGGGCTCGTTCTGGAAGCCGCGCTCGGCGTAGAACTCCTGCTCCCCGGCGGTAAAGACGAACTCGTTGCCGCACTCCTTACAGACTAAGGTTTTGTCTTCGTACATGATGTTTACCCTCTCTTTGAATAGAAAAAATATATTGCGGTCAGCCTACGCTGAGATCGCCGGAAGTAAGGCGCCGCGCCACCTTGCGCCGAATGCGCTGCACGGCATTGTCCACCGATTTGGGGGACCTGGAAACCGCCTCGGCCATTTCTCGAATTGTCAGGCCGTCTAAATAGTACCCCAAAATCTTCGCCTCGAACTCGGACAGCTGCTGGCGGACCCAACGGAGAGTATCCCGTGCGCCCTCGCGCCCAATAATCAAATCCTCTGGATTCAACTGGGCTGCCAGCTCCGTGCCATACACTGAGAAAGGACTGTCAAAGAAGGGTATTTCAAGAGGAACCGACTGGTTCAGCGGCGAATGCTTATCCCGGGACGCTGCCCGGACCGCTGAGTACAAGCGGCTGCGGATACATATTTCTGCGTAGGTACGAAAGCTGGCGGAACGCTCCCCGTCAAACTCACGAACCCCGTAAATGAGGCCGATCATGCCCTCCTGAATCAAATCGTCACTGTCCCCGCCCGCCAGATAATACGGTCGGGCCAGCTTGCGCACCAGACGGTTATATCGCGTTACCAAAACCTCTTCCGCGTACCGGTGGCCCTCCCGGGCCAAAACGCAGAGCTTTTCATCCGCCATGGTCTCATATACAGCGTAAGGGGCTACCTTGATCGACATATCTATTATACCTATTTCTACCCGTACTTGTCAAGTAAATATTAAAATTTTGTAAACCAAATCTTTAAAATTTTAGTGATTTCACCAAACCAGCCAGACGCCCGGCGCATTCCTCTGCCTGCTCCACGGTTTTTGCCTCTACCATGACACGAATCAGCGGCTCAGTACCGGAGGGACGCACCAAAATCCGGCCGTCTCCGCCCAACGTCTCCTCCTCCCTTTTCACCGCCTCCCGCAACTCGTCAGACCCCATCACCGCCTCTTTCAGCCCGGTCTGATTTGCCAGTTCAACATTGATAAGGGTTTGCGGATAGCTGGGACATATTGACGCCAGCTCAGATGCCTTCTGACCACTGCGCTTCAATATCTGCAAAAATTGCAGTGCAGTCAGCTGTCCGTCGCCAGTGGTAGCGTAATCAGTAAAAATGGTGTGACCGGACTGCTCGCCACCGATACGGTAGCCGTTCTCCAGCATTTTCTCCAGCACATTCCGGTCCCCTACTGGAGTACATACCAGCCGGATATTGTTCTTATTGCAAAATTCATGAAGTCCCAGATTGCTCATCACGGTACCTACGATTGTCCGTCCGGTTAGCAATCCCTGGTCGCGCATATATTTTCCGCAGACCGCCATTGTTTTATCGCCGTCCACCACATTGCCCTTTTCGTCAATCATGAGACAGCGGTCTGCGTCTCCGTCGAAGGCGATACCCAAATCATACTCTCCTGCGGTGACCATTGCCGCTAAGCTTTTCAGATAAGTGGACCCGCATTTCAGATTTATATTCACACCGTTAGGCTTTTTGTGGATGAAATCGGCTTCAATATCGAAATTTGCAAATAAATCCGGAGCCGTAGCGGCAGCGGCGCCGTTCGCGCAGTCGATCAGCACCCGCAGTCCGCCCAAACTATCCTGAACGGTACCGGTGAGATGCTTGATATACTCGTATTTCAAGTTTTTCATACCGTGGATTCGCTTCCCAATTTCCGCGCCCTTTTTCAGCGGTATGGGTTCATGGGATAGAATCTTTTCTTCTACCCTGTCCTCCAGCGCGTCTGGAAGTTTATAACCCTGGCTGTTAAAAACCTTTATCCCATTATGCTCAAATGGATTATGGCTCGCTGAAATCACTATTCCCGCGTCGGCCTCTACCTTCACTGTCAGATATGCTACAGCTGGTGTAGGGATTGTTCCGAGAGGCATTACATCTCCTCCAACGGACATTATCCCCGAAATTAACGCCCCCTCCAGCATATCGGAAGATATTCTTGTATCCATTCCAATGGTCACTAACGGCGTTTGCCCCTTCTCCTCATACAGGACGGCTGTTATTGCCTGCCCTACACGGTATGCTAGCTCCGCTGTCAAGTTTTCTCCTACGATTCCACGTATACCATCGGTCCCAAAAAGCTTTCCCATAAGATGTCTCCTTAAAAAATTTGAAATTTTTCTCTGCCCCCTTGGGGGCAAGGGAAAGTGAATTCTGCCCTATAGCCCGTGGGCTACTCGCCCCCGGACCCCTCGGGTACTTTTTGTGCGAACAAAAAGTACCCAAAAAATCGCCAGCCCCCAGGGGCTGGAACCCCTATTTTATTACGAGGGATTTTTATTACGCTACGCTTCGACAGTCTGTCTCTCCTGCGCTGGTTCTCTGGGCCGTTGTCAAGCGAATCGCTGACCCGCCTTGCCCTACCATCTGGTGTCTGGCTTCTGTTGCACTCATTACCATCTTGGCCTTCAAATTGTGTTACCCCATGATGCAATTGGAAAAATATGGAAATCCCAAAATGTTTCACGTGAATCATTTTTAGCTGACCGCATTATCACCTTACATAACTTAAAACGTCAATTGCTCCATTGCTCCCCCAGGAACGCTCAATCCCAAATGCTGATACGCCTTTTGCGTTACGCATCTTCCTCTAGGCGTCCTGGTCAAAAAACCTATTTGCATGAGATACGGCTCATAAACATCCTCCAAAGTTACCGCCTCCTCATTAATAGTTGCCGCCAACGTCTCCAGTCCCACAGGCCCGCCGCCATAATATTCTATAATAGCCTTCAACATACGTCGGTCTATATTATCCAACCCAAGATAATCCACTTCCAACGCAGTAAGCGCCTTATCAGCCAGCTCCCTCGTAATTACCCCGTCTCCCACTACCTGCGCGAAATCCCTCACCCGCCGTAGCATTCGGTTAGCAATACGAGGCGTACCCCTGCTTCTCTTAGCAATCTCCAATGCACCCTCCCTTTCAATCGGCGCATCCAATATCCCCGCTGACCGGGTCACAATAAACCCCAATTCCTCAGTAGTATACAATTCCAACCGGAGCGTCACACCAAAACGATCCCGCAAAGGAGCGGACAACTGCCCTGCCCGAGTCGTTGCCCCAATCAACGTAAACTTCGGCAAATCCAGCCGAATCGAGTTAGCGGATGGCCCCTTCCCAATAATAATATCAATCGCGTAATCCTCCATAGCAGGATAAAGCACTTCCTCAACAGAACGGTTCAGCCGGTGAATCTCATCCACAAAAAGGATATCATTCTCATTCAAATTCGTCAAAAGCGCAGCCAAATCCCCTGCTTTCTCAATAGCGGGACCCGATGTAATACGGACATTTACCCCCATTTCGTTGGCAATAATACAAGACAAAGTAGTCTTCCCCAACCCCGGCGGGCCATGCAGCAAAACATGATCTAAAGGCTCCGAACGCATCTTCGCAGCCTGAATAAAAACCTCCAAATTTCCTTTTGCTTTCTCCTGACCAATATACTCCCGCAACGTCTTTGGCCGCAAGGAATACTCCCCTTCATCCTCCGGAATCAGGCTGGTCGTTACAATAGGTTCCTCCTCAACAAAGGACTCATTATTAGAAAAATCAATGCTCATTGTCCACTTCCTATAGGATTTATAGCTTCTCCACTATTTCCCGTACCCTCTCCAAAAAAGCTTCCTCACCCCATGTATTTATTTTAAAAAACATTGCCTGACTTCCCCCGGCAGTAATGGCGGACAAAAATAATTCCTCCCCATCCCCTGCCAACATAAGATGCAGACTAACCCGGTTCCCGCCCATAACGCTGTACCGCTCATAAACCCTGACCACACAACGCACTGATCCACAATGATAGTCGCTGCCATCCTCAAAAGACGCAGTAGAACTACCACTTAAGATGCCGTCATGCAAGAGAGCCAATACCTGATTGAAATCTCCCCGAAGCCGCCTCTCATACTTCGCCATATCACTTTACCATCCTCTTTAACGCTAACCGGACAATCTGCTCCAACGGCTCTCCGTCAATGTCAATCCCCTTTAGCGCAATATTTATTTCAGCCTGAGAATACCCCAATACTGCCAACGCCGCAGACGCCTCTGACAACTTATTTTTCGGTATCACCGTCACCACAGGTCCCGGCACACTCTCCCCAGAGGCAGACACGCTCTGTCCCTTAGCCAACTTATCTTTTAATTCCAGAATGACCCTCTGCGCAATCTTTTTCCCCACGCCCTGCGCCGCTGTCAACGCTTTCTCATCCCCGGTAATAATGCTCATTGCCAAATTCGCCGGACTACTAGAGGACAATATTCCCAACGCCGCTTTAGGACCTACCCCGGAAACCGAAATAAGCTGCTGAAATAGCTTCAATTCCTCCTGACTAAAAAATCCATATAAATCCATAGCGTCCTCCCGGACGCTCAAATATGTGAACAGCTTCGCCTTATCACCCTTTTTAATTTGCGATAAAGTATATGTTGTTGTGCGGCAGGCGTATCCCACTCCCCCGCAATCAATCACCGCCAGATAAGCCTCCACATGGGCTACAGTGCCGGAAACATAATAATACATAACCTGCTCCCTATCGTGTATCGTATCTCTTGGGGTCAAATTTCCGTTCCATATTCAACAGACTGGTTGCACTCCTGCCATGACAAATGGCAATCGCCAACGCATCCGCCGCGTCATCCGGACGTGGAACTGCTTTCATCTTCAAAAGCCGCTGAGTCATCAGCATCACTTGTCGTTTGTCTGCGCCCCCATATCCTGCAACCGCTTGTTTGACCTGCATAGGGGTGTACTCATACACAGGAACCCCGGCCCGCTCTGCTTCCAGCAAAATAACGCCCCGGCCATGAGCCACTGAAATTCCCGTTGTAATATTTTTAGAAAAAAACAACTCCTCTACCGCCGCCTCTTCCGGCTTAAACTGCTCCAAGAGTTCTGTCATATCCTTAGATATCTGGTACAGCCGGTTGGAAAGCGGCAATCCCGCCGGGGTCGTAATCACCCCATACTGTAGCAAGCGAACATTAGCTCGCTCCACCTCAATAAGTCCAAAACCTATCGTCGCAACCCCTGGGTCAATCCCTAAAATACACATCTCCCTACTCCGTCCGGTAGCGTCCCAAGCCCGCTATTCGGACACTGCGCTGTGCATGAAGCTCCAGCAGCGCGGCCGCCAGCAGTTCCGGGTCGTGGCGCACATAGCCCTCCCGCACCATGGACACCGGACGGCTAATAAGCTCCACCCCAATAGCGGCACATGCCGTTTTATCAAAGCGCAGCGGTTCTGCCCCTTCCTTGGCGTAGCTGGCCGCCATATCCTCCGGAATCTGCGAGGAGTTGACCAGACATAAGCGGAAGAGCCCTGGCAAAGAGTGTTGGAAAATGGCCTGAATATGATCGGCATTAGATCGGAAGAGCACACGTCTGAACTCCAGTCACACTAAGATATC
>CAMSIF010000015.1 GCA_947058885.1 uncultured Clostridia bacterium | reverse complement strand
CCGCCAGCCCGTAGGGCTGGACCTCTACCCCGTCGCGACTGGCGTCGCTCAGGGGCGTTTTCGATTTTTACGCTACGAAGTGTAAGATGGTTTGTTCGGCGCTGGTTCTATGGGCCGATGGCAGGCGAAGCTTCGGCGCGCCGGAACCTTTAATCTGGTTTTTGGTTGCTATTGCCCTCATTGGGTGTTTGTTTGTGGATTCTGTTTCCCATTGGTGCGGACAGAGTCAGATGTGTTCCGCGGTTTTCAAATTTTTACGGTTGCTGCATTTTTGTTTGTGAGGTGTTTTTATGAAAGTACAACCTAGAACTTTGTCCGGTTTTATGGAACTGCTGCCAGAACAGCAGGTTATTATGGAATCTATTATGGACGTGTTGAGAGAAACGTATGCCCTTTATGGGTTCGCGCCGCTTGATACGCCCATTATTGAAGCAAGCGAGGTCTTGCTCGCTAAGGCTGGTGGCGAAACAGAAAAACAAATTTATCGGTTCTCTAAGGGCGATACTGATTTGAGTTTGCGATTTGATTTGACTGTGCCGCTCGCAAAATATGTTGCCTTACACTATGCTGAACTAGCCTTCCCCTTCCGCAGATTTCAAATTGGTAAAGTATATCGTGGCGAGCGGGCACAGAGAGGGCGTTTTAGAGAGTTTTATCAGGCTGATATTGATATCATAGGCGATGGAAAACTGGATATTGCTAATGAGGCCGAAATACCTGCAATCATTTACCGGACTTTTACTCGTCTGGGTTTGAAAAAGTTCCAGATTCGAGTCAATAATAGAAAAATTTTGAACGGATTTTATGCTATGCTTGGATTGTCCGAAAAGTCCGGGGATATTATGAGAACCGTAGATAAAATTGATAAAATCGGCCCTGATAAAGTCCGCGAATTGTTAGTTGATTCTGAAATCGGTTTAGATGTGGAATGTGCCAACAAAATCTTAAAGTTTATTGCCATTAAAGGCAAAAATTCTGAAGTGTTGGATGCATTGGAATTTTATCGAGGAAAAAATGAGCTTTTTGATACCGGGGTAAATGAACTTGGTTCTGTGGTAAAATATTTGGGTGCATTTGGAGTACCAGAAGAGTGCTTTGCTGTGGATTTGACCATTGCCAGAGGGCTTGATTACTACACAGGTACGGTGTATGAAACGACTATGTTGGAGCACCCTGAAATTGGTTCTGTTTGTTCTGGCGGCAGATACGACAACCTTGCGGAATATTATACCGATAAAATACTTCCTGGAGTTGGAATTTCTATAGGGTTGACAAGATTGTTCTATGTTTTGAATGAGCAGGGGATGCTGAATCAGAGTGAGAGTGCAGTGGACGTTTTACTGTTGCCTATGACAGAGGACCTATCGCCCGCAATTGAGTTGGCAACAAAATTTAGAGATTCCGGTATTAGAGTGCAATTGTACGCAGAACAGAAAAAGTTTAAGGCAAAGATGAATTATGCCGATAAATTAGGTGTTCCGTTTGTTGTGTTTGTGGGTGAGGATGAAATAAAGGAGCAGGTTGTTAGCTGTAAGGATATGCGTTCAGGAGAGCAGACGAAATTAAGTTTTGAACAAACTCTGCAAAGAGTGAACGCAGTTTTAACCGAACAGCACCGTGGTTCCATTATCAAGGAGTGACCCCCCAAAAGGATAATAGAATAGATGGTTCTTTCGGGTCGAGGGCCGGCAGGCGGAGAGAGATAACCGCCAGTCTGGCAAAGTGGCGCGATTAGTTCGGAGGATTCGCCTCTCCCCTTCTCATCCGCAGTGTCCTTAAGCGTCATCCTAAGGGGTATTAGGGGGCGAGTAGCCCCCTAAAGGGCGTTTTGGTTACTTTGTCGCTCGTGACAAAGTAACCCGTCGTCCGGGGGCGGAACCCCGGGGAAGAGGGTAGATAGGCACTTCCCCACCGCCGTCCGGCGGCAGATCAAACTACATTTTGTATTTATTTTTATCTTTTTCACTGAAAGGAATGATTCATTATGCCGCAAAACCGTACCCATACCTGCGATGAGTTGAGAATCACCCACGTGGGAAAAAAAGTAAAACTCTCCGGGTGGATGGAAAATGTCCGGGAAGTTGGACAAAATTTTGCCTTCGTGATTCTGCGGGATTTCTACGGCACTACCCAGGTAGTAGTGGAAACCGAAGAAATGATGAATATTATCCGCGGACTTAACAAGGAAAGCGTTATCGCCGTGGAGGGAACCGTTAGAGAACGAAGCAGCAAAAACCCAAATCTGCCAACCGGCGAGGTCGAAGTCGTACCAGAAAAAATAGAAGTACTGGGAAGATGCAAATACAATGAACTTCCCTTCCAAATTAACCGCAGCAGAGACGCCGACGAAACCCTGCGCCTCAAATACAGATACCTAGATTTGAGAAACCCCGCTGTCAAGAAAAATATCATCCTCCGCTGTAACGTCGTTTCCGCTTTGCGCGCCGCTATGACCGAACACGGCTTCCTGGAAATTACTACCCCTATCTTGACCGCATCCTCCCCCGAGGGCGCACGCGATTACCTCGTACCCGCTAGAAAACACCCCGGAAAATTCTACGCCCTGCCGCAAGCCCCCCAACAGTTTAAACAACTTTTGATGACCTCCGGGTTCGACCGCTACTTCCAAATCGCGCCCTGCTTCCGCGACGAGGACGCCCGAGGCGATAGATCTCCCGGTGAGTTCTATCAGCTGGATATGGAGATGAGCTTCGCCAGCCAGGACGATGTATTCGCCGTGCTGGAGGACGTACTGCCGCCTATTTTTGCCAAGTTCGGTACCTATAACGTGGCCTCAGAAGCTCCGTTTAAACGGATTGGATTCGAGGAGGCAATGGAAACCTATGGCTCCGATAAGCCGGATTTGAGAATTGATTTGGTCGTTAAGGATGTTACCGGGTTGGTCAAGGACTGCGGCTTCGGCCCCTTCGAGGGAAATGTAGTCAAGGCAATCGTGGTGAGCGACTTCTCCGCTACCAGAAAGCAAATTGATAAGCTCTGCGCAGACGTGGAGGTCCAGTCTGGAGAAAAAACCTACTGGTTCCGCCTCGATGAAAAGGGTGAACTCACCGGAGGAATCAGTAAATTCCTGACCAATAATAAAGACGCTGTCGTGGAAGCCCTCGGCCTGAAGCCTAATTGCTTTGTTGGTCTCACCGCAGGGAAAAAGAGTTCCGCCCAGAAAACCGCTGGCGTACTGCGCAATAAGCTGGGTGCCTTGTGCCCGAACCACATGGACAAGGAAAGATACGAATTTTGCTGGATTGTGGATTTCCCAATGTACGAGATTGGCGAGGAGAGCGGAGAGCTGGAGTTCTGCCATAACCCCTTCTCCATGCCTAACGGAGGAGCGGAAATTCTGGATAGAACCATTGCCGGTGAGGTGGACCCGCTGACTATCACCGCATTTCAGTATGACTTGGTATGCAACGGCGTGGAGCTGAGTTCCGGCGCGGTGCGGAACCATGACCCCGAAATTATGATAAAGGCTTTCCAGTTGGTAAGATTGGGCGAGGAGGACGTGAAGAGCAAATTCCCCGCTATGTATAACGCATTTTGCTACGGTGCGCCGCCTCACGCGGGTATCGCGCCGGGCGTGGATCGGATGGTTATGCTGTTGGCGGGAGAGGAGTCTATTCGGGAGATTATCCCCTTCCCCATGAACAAAAACGCCCAGGACTTGATGATGGGTGCGCCGTCTGCCGTGGAGCAGAGGCAGCTGGATGAGCTGCATATCGCGATTACAGAAAAAGAGGAGGAGGCGTAAGCCGCCTCCTCCCTCCCTTGCTACGGGGTTGGCGGAAAGGACGTTTTTGATGGTCAAAAGTTTTTTGCTTCTGGTGATGGCGGCGTTCCTTCTGGCTGGATGCGGAGGGGAAGTGGCGGAACCTGCTTTTGCGCCTGAGACGCCGGTGGAGGCAACGGTACAAAACGAAGAAAAGCCGGAGGATAATTCAGATGCCGGGGTTGAGGCTGAACCTGAGCCGGAGATAGATCCCAAACAGCTGGCTGTGAGCACACTGCTGGAAAGTATGACGCTGGAAGAAAAAATTGGACAGCTGTTTTTTGCGCGGTGTCCGCAAAGTGGCGTTGAGGAGAAAATTCAGGAATTCCATTTGGGCGGCGTACTGCTCTTTACCAGGGACTTTAAGGACTTTGCCGGGGAGTGGTTAGATGAAGCCGGGTTTATAGATAAAATCGTTTCTTACCAGGAGGCGTCCAGGATTCCGCTTCTAGTTGGTGTGGACGAGGAGGGCGGTACCGTGGCAAGAGCGAGCCGGAACCCGAACCTCTTTCCTGAGAAGTTCCGCTCCCCACAGCAGGTATTTGCCGCCGGGGATATGGAGGGCGTGAGAGAGGACGCCCGGCTGAAAAGCTGTGGGCTTCTCGAATATGGAATTAACGTTAATTTTGCGCCAGTAGCGGACGTGTCCATAAATCCGGAGGATTTTATCTATGAGCGGTCCTTTGGACAGGACGCGGGAAAAACAGCGGAGTTTGTCAAAGCCGTCGTGGAGGAAATGACGGCGGCGGGGATTGGCTCTGTATTAAAGCATTTTCCTGGGTATGGAAATAATGTGGATACTCATACAGGAATTGCTCTGGACGGACGGCCTGCGGAGCAGTTTTGGCGGGAGGACTTTTTGCCGTTCCAGGCTGGGATTGAGGCTGGCGCGCCGGCGGTATTGGTCAGTCATAATGTAGTTTCCTGTTTTGACAGTGATTTTCCGGCATCGCTATCCAAGGAAGCACACCGGGTTTTGAGAGAGGAATTGGGATTCGAGGGAGTCATCCTGACGGACGATTTGGCTATGGGTGCGGTGGAGGCTTACGCTGGTGACGGGTCTGTTGCCGTGCTGGCGGTGCTGGCGGGTAACGATATGATTGTTACAACTGATTTTGAGGAGCAGATTCCATTGGTAGCGGACGCCGTGAGGACCGGGCTGATTGAGGAAGATTTCATCCATCAAGCTGCGGAGCGTGTGCTGGGGTGGAAGTTTGACCTGGGCCTAATCGGAGAATAAAGGGGGACCTCTATGCGGAGGATGGGAAGAAGTTTTTTACTCTTTTGCCTGGCAGCGGTATTACTGGCGGGGGTGGCCTCCGCCAATTCCGCGCCGCCGGACTACCTGTTGGCGGTAAAGGTCTCCAACGGGCCGGAGGGACCCTATTATCTGGACATTTTAGCTGAGGGAGCTGGTGGAACCGGCGGACTGGGCTACAGTTATTCGGACGAGGAAATCCAGGGGCTGGATGCCGCCCTGCTGGAAGAACTGCGGGACGCTGTGCCAGAGGGATGGTTCCCCTGTACTTTGGGGAGTTACCGGGATTTTCAAGTGCGGGGGGACTTGGCGGGAACGAGAGGCGTACACGTCTTCCGGGGATACGATATTCCCCGGCGGTTCCGGCTTTTGGTTGTCACAAAGGACGGAGAAACTTAGGTATCCGGTGAACTGGAGCGGGAAGCGCTGCAAGTGGGCGTTCGGGTCAATTGGGAGGCGGGAACCGCTAAAGTACCTCCGGTTTGGGCAGCGTATGTACTGCAATTTTTGTCTGCTGTACTGCCTACGCTGGTAATCGAAGGAGGTATTCTGCTGGCGTTCCAGTACGATTGGCGGAAAAACTGGAAGCCGTTTTTGCTGGCAAACCTAGTGACGCAGGGACTGCTGGCGGTGTTCCTTAGCCAGGACATGGTGAAGAGCGGACTATCTATGTACAGCGCGGCCATTTACAGCGTCATTCTGCTTCCGGTGGAAATTGTGATTTTGCTGGTGGAACTGGTATTTTACCGGAGGTTCCTAGTTGGACATTCCCGGCGGCGGGCGGCAGGATATGCCGTTGCGGCAAATCTGTCGTCTTATGTGCTGGGGTGGTTTGTGGTCCAATCGGTCTGGAAGACGGTATCTGAGGTGTTCTGGCTGGGATGCGCGATGTGATTTTCAGCGGAGCCGGTATGGCTGTGGATTGTATTAATTTCCTGATTTTTTGTGAGGATTCGTATTATGACAGAAAAATTATACTATGAGGATTCGTTTTTGGCTTGTTTTGAGGGGACTGTGACGTCCTGTGAGCAGGACGGAGACCGATGGGCCGTGACGCTGGACCGAACCGCGTTCTATCCGGAGGGCGGCGGACAACCTGCGGACCAGGGTTCCCTGGGCGGCGCGGGGGTACTGGATGTGCGGGAAAAAAAGGGAGAAATTTTCCACTTCTGTGACCGGGAGCTGACGGTGGGGAGCGTCGTAGAGGGAAAGGTGGATTTCCAGCGGCGGTTTGATTTTATGCAGCAGCATAGCGGAGAACATATTGTCAGCGGTATTTTGTGCGAAAGATTCCATTGCGATAATGTGGGATTTCATATCGGGCATGAACTGGTGACGATTGATTTTAACGCGGAGTTATCCACAGAAGACGTGAAATTTGTGGAAAAGTTGGCGAACCAGTACATTTGGGAGGACCATGAGATTTCTGTACAGTACCCCTCCCCCGCTGAATTGGACGCTATGGAATACAGAAGTAAAAAGGCCTTGGAGGGACAGGTCAGAATCGTTTCCTGGCCGGGAGCCGATTGCTGCGCCTGCTGCGGCACCCACGTGAAGAGAAGCGGCCAAGTGGGACTGGTGAAATTGATATCCTGTCAGAAATTTCGTGAGGGCGTCAGGATTGAGATGGCGGCCGGTGAGCGGGCTTTGAAATGGTGCGGAATAATCGCTGGTCAAAATACCCGGGTGTCGCAGATGCTGTCCGCCAAGCCTGGAGAGACCGCCGTTGCTGTGGAACGGCTGCAAAAGGAGCTTACTGCCCTGCGGGGACGGGTGGCAGAGCTGGAAGAGAGGGATTTTGCCAGGATAGCGGCGGATTGTGCCGGGAAAGGCGATGTGCTGCTGATAGAGGGCGCGATGAGCGCCGGGTCCCTGCGTAAACTCTGCGGGATGGTTCAGGAGAGCGCGGGAGGCCGGTGCGCCGTGTTCGCCGGGGACGGAGACGGGTTTCAGTATGCTGTCAGCTGGCCTGAGGGAGACCTGAGAGGTCTGGCGAAGGAAATCAACGCTTCTTTGAACGGACGGGGCGGCGGTAAACCGGGATTTATTCAGGGCAGCGTGCAGTGTGGAGAGGCCGGGATTCGCGGCTTTTTTGAGGAGAGATAGGGTATGAAATATTTGAAGCAGGCCTTGATTTTGGCTGCGGTTACCTTCGCGGCTGAGGCTGTTAAGTTTGTGGTACCGCTGCCGGTGCCGGCTAGTATTTACGGGTTGGTGATGCTGTTCCTGCTGCTGAAGTCCGGGATTTTGAAATTGGAGCAGGTGGCTGACGTGGGGGGGGTGCTGTTGGAGTTGATGCCCTTGCTGCTGGTCTCCCCTTCCGTCAGCTTTTTGACGGCGTTGGATTCTATCCAGGGGATGCTGCTGCCGGTGGTAATTATGGGGTTCGTGGGGACGGTGGTTGTGATGGCCGCGACGGGCTGGACCGCTCAGATGCTGATTAGGTGGAGGGAGAAAAAACATGAGTGAATTCTTTTCTTCGTGCTCGTATTTTGGGTTTTTCCTGTCCCTGGGGACATTCCAGCTGGCAAAAACCATTAACCGAAAAGCGGGGAAGGAAATTTGTAATCCGCTGTTGTTCGCGACGGTTTGCTGCTGTGTTTTGCTGTTGGCCACGGGTACTGGATATGAGGTATATTATGAGAATGGCGGGAGAGTTCTGGACTTCTTGCTGACACCCGCTACAATTTGTCTTGCTATTCCGCTGTACCGGCAGTTTACGCTTATTAAGAAGAATACGGCGGCTGTGCTGGCGGGATGTTTGGCAGGGGTGGTAGCCCATATGTTGGGATGCGCGTTGATGCTGGCGGTGTTCCAGCTGGACGCGGCTGAGTTCGCGACGCTGCTGCCGAAATCCATTACTACCGCTATTGGGAAGAGCTTGAGCGAGGAGCTGGGCGGATATCCTGCGATTACGATGGCGTGTATTATGCTGACGGGGCTTTTTGGCGCGGTTGCCGCTCCTTCCCTGCTGAGGATTTTCCGGGTGAAGGAGCCTTTGGCACAGGGATTGGCGATTGGTACGGCCTCCCATGCCGCCGGGACATCACGGGCTGTGGAGATGGGGGATGTACAGGGTGCGGCCAGCAGTCTGGCGATTGTGGTGGCGGGATTACTGACGGTAGTTTTTGCGCCGCTGTTTGCTGGGCTGGCTGGGTAGGAAGGATTTTTGTTGGGGGAATTGTAGGAATTTTCCTTCCCTTTGTGGTGTGATTGTGCTATAATAGGATATCTATACGCTGTGTGACTGTTTGAAAGGGGGCGCTGTTTGTGCATAATAAGCTCTCCAGGTTGATTGAGCCGAATTTACAGCCGTATTTTTTGTGTCTGGCACTTTTTGCCCTTGTGACGGCAACTGTTCAGCCGTGGCTGGCGGGGTTTGAGGGTGCGGCTGTTATTGTGCTGTACGTTCTTTACCGGCGGCAGAGCAGGAAGAGGCGGCGCAGTGTGATGCAGTATTTGGAGACCATGACGGGCGGAATGGACTCCATTAGTAAGAACAGTATGTTGAATACGCCGCTTCCTGTGGTTGTTTTCCGTGTGGAGACAGGGGAAATTGTCTGGGCAAACGAGGCGTTTGTGGAGATAGCGTGTGTCCAGGGGGAAATTCTGGATATGCGGATAGGCGATCTTGCGCCGGAGTTTGAGTATCAGAGGCTTTTGTCTGACAGCGGGAAGGATGGAGAGGTTACCGAGATAGGGGGATATACGTGCAGGGTGTACGGCGCGGCGAGCCGGATGGGCGGGAAGGCTGCAAATCAGGGGCAGGTGATTACCGCTTATTTTGTGGATATAACGGAGAGCCAGCAGTTGTCTGCGCTGTTTAGTGCGACGAGGCCTGTGGTGTCTATTCTGGTATTGGATAACTATGAGGAGATTATGCGGGCTGGGGGTGAGGCGGCCAGGTCCTCTGTGCTGGCGCAGGTGGATGAGAAGCTCAATAATTGGGTGACGGGGACTGGCGGGCTGTTGATTAAGTTTGACCGGGACCGGTATCTTTTCCTGTGTGAGGAGCAGTGTTTCCAGAAAATGACGGAGGAGAAGTTTTCTATTTTGGAGGCAATGCATCAGGTAGTCAGTGTGGACGGGGTAAACGCGACGCTGTCAATTGGCAGTGGGAAGGATTGTGACTCTTATGACGAGGCTTTTGGGTGGGCGGTGAAGTCGATTGAGATGGCGCTCAGCCGGGGCGGAGATCAGGCGGTTGTAAGGGACAGTTTGGATTTCCAGTTTTATGGTGGGCGGTCCAAGTCTACTGAGAAGAGGACGAAGGTAAAGTCCAGGGTGATGGCGAAGGCGTTGGGAGATTTGATTGCTGACGCTGGGCAAGTGTATATTATGGGGCACGAGTATGCGGATATGGATGCCGTAGGGGCGTGCGCGGGAATTTGTTGTATAGCACGGAAGCGTGGGAAAAAGGCGCAGATAGTTATTGATTTTGAGGGGAATAATGCCAGGCCTGTGGTGCGGAGGTTGAGTAAGCTTCCGGAGTATGAGGGCGTGTTTGTTAGTGGTACGGATGCGTTTATTCATGCGCAAGCAGGGGCGTTACTGGTGGTGGTGGATACGAACAGGCCGGATATGGTAGAGAGCAGGCAGTTATTGGAGGCCTGCAACCGGGTTGCGGTGATTGACCATCACAGGAGAGCGGCTACTTATATTGAAAATGCCGCGTTGAATTTTCATGAACCGTATGCGTCATCGGCGTCGGAGCTGGTGGCGGAGTTGCTGCAATATTTGGTAGAGCCGAATGACCTGCTGCAAGAAGAAGCGGAGGCTTTGCTGGCGGGGATTGTGCTGGATACGAAGAATTTTATGCTGAGGACTGGCGGAAGGACGTTTGAGGCGGCGGCGTATTTAAGGAGGGCCGGGGCTGATACGACGGAAGTAAGGCGTTATTTCCAGAGCGATTTGGATAGTATGGTGCAGAGGTATGATATTATCCGGACGGCGAAGATGGTGCATGGCGATATAGCTGTAGCAGTAGCGGAGAAGGAAGTAGCGAGAGTGACGGCGGCTAAGGCGGCGGACGACTTATTGACGTTGGAAGGGATACAGGCATCTATTGTGCTTTACAGGCAGGGAGATGGCGTATCTATGTCTGGACGGTCTTTGGGCGAGGTAAATGTGCAGTTGGTGCTGGAGAAGCTTGGCGGCGGAGGGAACGCGACAGCGGCAGGCGGACATGTGCCTAATTGTGGATTAGAGAGTGTACGGCAGAGGTTGTTGGCGGCGATAGACGCTTATTATGAGAGTTAAATAATAGGAGGTTATTGAGATGAAAGTAATTTTACAGCAGGATGTAAGCGGTAAGGGAAAGAAAGGACAGATGGTAGAAGTAGCGGAGGGGTATGCAAGGAATTTTTTGCTGCCTCGTAAGTTGGCGGTGCCAGCAACTGCGGATGCTGTGAATACGATGATGTTGAAGGAGAAGGCGAAGAAGGCAGAGGATGCGAGGTTAAAGGCAGAGGCAGAGGCAGTAGTGGAGAAGTTAAAGAATGCGCCGGTGAAGGTGACGGCCAAGGCAGGGGCGAATGGGAAGCTGTTTGGTGCGGTTACCAGCAAGGAGGTATCGGAGGCATTGATGGCACAGCATGGGATAGAGTTAGCAAAGCAGAAGATTGTGTTGGATGAACCGATTAAGGGTTATGGGAATTATGAGTTGAAGGCAAAGCTGGGGTATGAGGTTACTGGTAAGATTTATGTGATGGTGGTTGAAGAGAAGTAAGGGGAGGAAATGATTAGCAGGGGCTCCCGGGTCAAAAGGCCGGCAGGCGGAGTTGGTGAACCACCAAGGCCGCTGAAGGACGCTTTTTGTTCGGAGGCTTCGCCTCTCTCTTTTCTGCCGCAGTTCGTAAAGTCCCCCGTTTAAAAAAGGGGTCTGGGCGCAGCCCAGGGGCGTTTTGGTTACTTTGTCGCTCGTGACAAAGTAACCCGCGCCGGAGCGCGGAACTCCCCTTTGCCGACTGCCAAGTCATTTTATTTTTCCCCTCGCGCCCGGAGGGCGCGAAGAAAGCAGGTGATTGCCATAGCCCTTGATGAAGAACTTCTCTCACGGCAAATGCCACACAGTTTGGAGGCGGAACAGGCCGCGTTGGGAGCAATGTTAATCGACGCGGATTGTATAAAGGATGTCATGGATAAGCTCCAGCCGGAGGATTTTTACGTAAAACAAAACCGTGATGTCTTTGAAACGATTTATACGATGTTCAGCTACTCAAGACCGATAGACGGCGTAACTGTGGCTGAGGAAATGCAGAAGAATGGTACTTACGATGAAAATACCACCCGGAATTATTTAGTTCAGCTGATGGAGATAACGCCTACCAGCGCGAACGTAATGGAGTACGTAAACATTATACGGGACAAGTCGCTGCTGCGCGGGCTGGCAAAGGCAGCGGGGGAAATTTCCTCAATGGTCCAGGAGGGACTGGGAGAGGCGTCCTCAATTTTGGAAGCAGCGGAACAAAAGGTATACGCAATTCGCAGAGGCCGGGGGGCGCAGGAGCTGGTGCCGGTTGCACAGCTGATTAAGCCGTTTCTCGATCAGCTGAACGATTTGGCTTCCGGGAAAACAGGACTGCCGGGGTTGTCCAGCGGTTTTTCCGCAGTGGACCAGAAAATTCATGGGCTTAACCGTTCGGACTTGATTCTGCTGGCCGCCCGGCCCGGTATGGGCAAAAGCTCAATGGCAATGAATGTGGCGTTGAACGCGGCAAAGCTGAGTGGAAAAACCGTGGCTATCTTTTCGCTGGAGATGTCGAAAGAACAGCTGTTGGTCCGGCTTATGGCCTCGGAAGCGCTGGTGGAGCTGACAAAGCTCTCCACTGGAAGACTGTCCGCAACCGATTGGGGAAAGCTTACGCAGGCGGCTAGGACCTTGCGGCAAACGGATATTCGTATCGACGATAACCCAATGCTTACCGCTGCGGATATGAACGCCAAGTGCCGCAGGCTGGAAAATCTGGGGCTGATTGTTATTGACTACTTGCAGTTGATGAGCTCCGCCGGAGGAAAGAGTTACGCTGGGGAAAACAGACAGCAGGCAGTCAGCGATATTTCCCGGATGCTGAAAATTATGGCTAAGGAACTGGATGTGCCGGTCATCTGTCTGAGCCAGCTCAGCCGTGCGAACGAAAAACGTGAGGATAAACGCCCGATGCTTTCTGACTTGAGAGACTCCGGCGCGATTGAGCAGGATGCTGATATTGTGATGTTTTTATACCGCGAGGATTATTACAAAGAGGAATCTGAAAACAGAAACATTGCTGAATGTATTGTGGCGAAGAACCGCCACGGTGAGACGGGAAAAGTCCCCCTGCGATGGGTCCCGGAATATACTACCTTCAGTACCGTTGAAATGCGGTTCGATGAGGAATGATTTTTTTCGGTATCCATTCTTTTTCTTGAAAGAAAAAGAATCAAAAAGAACTTTAACGGTGTCTTATGGAACTGGCTGCCGCTTTTTGTGAAAAATGGAATATGCTCCCCAGAGGCTCCCTTATTCTTTGCGCCGTCTCCGGCGGACGGGATTCCATGGCCCTGCTCCACTGGCTCTGTCAACTGGCCCCTGAAAAGGGCTTCCGCCTCGCCGCCGCGCATTTTAATCACCAGCTCCGTGCTGCCGCTGGAGACGACGAGGCTTTCGTCCGCCGCTGGTGCGGAGAATATCACGTGCCCCTGTCCTGCGGAAGCGGCGACGTGCGGCAGTTCGCCCAAACCACCGGCGCATCCCTGGAGGATGCCGCCAGAATACTTCGCTACCGCTTTTTGGAACAAACCGCCCAAGAACTGGGCGCGGACAGAATTGCCACCGCTCACCATAAAGAGGACAACGCGGAAACAGTCTTGCTCCACTTGTTCCGAGGGGCGGGAATGAAGGGCCTATGTGGTATTCCGCCCGTGCGAGGAATCATCGTGCGTCCGCTGTTGGAGACTGGCAGAAATCAGATTAATGAATATATTGCGGTAAACCGGGTGCCCTTCGTGGAGGATATCTCGAATTTCAGCACCGAATTCACCCGGAACCGTTTGCGGCTGGAAGTCCTGCCGCTGTTGGAGGAGATATTTCCCGGATGCGCCGGACGTGTGGCGGATACCGGCGCGTTGCTGCGGGAGGAGTACGCCCATCTCGACAAGGAGGCACAGCGTCTGCTGCCAGAAGCGAAAAACAGCGAGATGGTCCTCCCTCCCCTGCTGCTGGAACAGCAGGATGCAGCGATGCGCCGGAGATTGGTCAAGCTTATGGGCGAGCGGTTAGGTGTAGAGCTGGGCCGGCGGCATGTGGACGCTGTGCTGGATTTGGAAAATGGGGGGTATTTGGACCTGCCAGGTTCCGTCTGCGCGGTCAGACAGGCCGGAGAACTGTTTTTACGGAAAACGCCGGACTCCCCTCCCCCCATGGTTCTGCAAATGGGTGAACAAATTTGGGGGGGCTGGCGGATTCAAGTACGGCTCTGTTACGGCGAAGAGACAGAGACCCCCTATTCGCTGGTCCTGAATACCAAGGCGTGGCCGTTGACTATTGCGGCATGGGATGGGAGGGGCCGTTTGACAGTAAAAAACGGCAGCAGGTCTATGAAGCGCCTTTTCGCCGATAAGGGAATCCCTGTGGCGATGCGGAAGGAACATCCAGCGCTGTTTGTGGACGGTAAGCTTGCGGCGGCTTTTGGCGTAGCTGTGGACGAGACACACAGGCCGCCGGATAGTGGACCGCGCCTGGAGGTATCGCTGCTGGAGAGGACGGTGGAAAGTGACGATTGTTGATTTTTCTCCCGGCTGTGTCCAGGAAGCGGAGGAGCTGGCCTGGACTTCTTATGAGGAGGAACGAAGGCGCGTCCCGGCTTTGCCGGAGGTGAGTAAAACTCTGGACTTGTCCGGGTTTGCCGGGAATGGGTTGGGTTCAGCCGCTTTTGAGGACGGCCGGATGACGGGTTTCCTATGCGGCATAGACCCGTTCCCGGACGCTTTTCAGGCTACGGGCGTAAAAGGCGTGTTCTCCCCTATGGGGGCGAACGCGGCGCGGGGAGACGGTAAAGAGAAGATTTTTGCCGCGCTGTACCAGGATGCCGCCAGAAAGTGGGTGCGGGCCGGGGCCGTCAGCCACGGGATTTGCCTCTTTGCCCATGACGCGCAGGCGCAGAAAGCCTTTTTCCAATACGGGTTTGGACTGCGATGCGTTGATGCAATCAGCTGTGCAGGGAGAGATTTTCCGGAAAAACGTGGTATGTATACGTATTCTGAACTGAGACAGGAAGATTTTGCAATGGCGTACCCTATGGAAATGGGGATGTTGGAATTCTTCCGAGAGAGTCCTTTCTTTATGAACAGACCGCAGACAGACTGCGGGACCTTCTGCCAGGAATTGGTAGAAAACCGGGATAGATGCTTCGCCGCATGGGTGGAGGGCGAACTGGCCGCTTATTTGAAAATCTCGGAACGCGGAGAGACGTTTATCACGGAACAATCGGATTACAGGCATGTATCCGGCGCGTTCTGCTGGGAACGGCACCGGGGAAAGGGCGTTTGCAGCGGGCTGTTGGATTTTGTTCTGGGACAGCTGGAGCGGGAGGGCATGACCCGGGTGGGAGTGGATTATGAGAGCATCAATCCAGCCGCCAGCGGGTTCTGGCCGAGATATTTCCAGGCGTATACCGCCGGAGTGGTGCGGAGAGTGGACGAGAGGATACTTGAAGCGGACTTGTAATTTATGCCTTTTGTGGCAAAAATAGAGGAGGTAGATTTTTATGGGCGCTATGGATCAGGATATCTTGAAGGTTTTGTACACGGAGAAGGAAATCGCCGCACGGGTGGAAAGAATGGGCAAGCAGATGTATGAAGACTTGCAGGATAAAAACCCGCTGTTTGTCAGCGTGCTGCGGGGCGCGTTTATCTTTATGGCGGATATTGTGAGGGCCTGCCAGGTAAAGAGCGACGTGGAGTTTATTGCCGTGTCTTCGTATGGAAACGCAATGAGCAGTTCGGGGGCTGTGCAGATTACCAGGGATATCCAGCAGGATATTTCGGGGAGGAATCTGGTGGTGATTGAGGATATTCTGGATTCAGGAAACACGTTGTTTTTCCTGAAACAGTATTTTATGACAAAGGGCGCGGCGTCCGTTTCTATCTGTACCCTGCTGGATAAGCCGAGCCGCAGGGCAAAGGCGATTACCGCGGATTATACGGGATTTGTTGTGCCGGATGAGTTTGTGGTAGGGTATGGGCTGGATTATTGCCAGAAGTACCGGAATTTGCCGTATATTGGGGTGTTGAAGCCGGAGGTATACGGAGGGTAGCCCGTAACCGGGCGGGAGACCTGGTTTCGCAGAGACTGGGGAGCGATATTAAAGTTCTTTTTGATACTTTTTCTTTCAAGAAAAAGTATGACTGCCGCGCTGACTGAAGGAGTGATTCATTTTGCCTAAACAGAGAAGAGGCCCTGGACTGGGGCTGTACTTTGCCGCTATTATTTTGCTGTTGGCCGCATATCTTGTCTTCTATGGTTCCGCACGGACGGCTTCCGTCTCATACGCACAGGTAGAGGAGCTGTTCCGAGAGGAACGGGTAGAGAAGTTTCTAGTCAGAAATGGGGATGAGCTGTACCTCTACCTGAAGGATGGGAATACCGTCCGCAACGAGCTGGAGAGTACCTATGCTTTCCGGGAGGATTTTGGGGAGATTATCCGGGAGCAAAGGGAACGGGGCGTGCTGCAGGATTATGACTATGCCCCGGTGTATACGCCTCCGTGGTGGAGCGAGATATTGTTGTATATTCTGCTGTTGGGCGGGTTCTTTTTGCTGTGGCAGTATATGGCGATGCGCGCTCAGGGCGGCGGCGGGATGGACCAGGGCCGCAGATTTGGTAAGGCTAGAATTCGCTTTGGCTCCGACAGCAAGGAGAAGGTTGGTTTTTCCAGCGTAGCGGGGGCTGACGAGGAAAAGGAAGAACTGCGGGAAATTGTGGATTTCTTGCAGGAGCCGCAGAAATATCTGGACTTGGGGGCGCGGATTCCGAAGGGCGTGCTGCTGGTGGGGCCTCCGGGTACGGGTAAGACGCTGCTGGCAAAGGCTGTGGCTGGCGAGGCCGGCGTGCAGTTTCTCTCTATCTCCGGGTCCGACTTTGTGGAGCTGTACGTGGGCGTAGGCGCGAGCCGGGTGCGGGACCTCTTCGACGAGGCGAAAAAGGTTGCGCCGTCCGTGGTGTTTATTGACGAAATCGACGCTGTGGGACGGCAGAGAGGCGCCGGACTTGGCGGCGGCCACGACGAGCGGGAACAGACCTTGAACCAACTGCTGGTGGAAATGGACGGCTTCGGCAGCAATGAGGGCGTGGTAGTGCTGGCGGCAACGAACAGGGCCGATATTCTGGACCCCGCGCTGCTGCGGCCCGGGCGGTTTGACCGGCAGGTGTTCGTAGGGCGGCCTGACAGTAAGGGGCGGGAGGAGATTCTGGCGGTGCATACCAGAAATAAGCCTCTGGCGGACGATGTGGACCTGCATGTACTGGCGCAAGGCACGTCGGGCTTTACTGGGGCGGATCTTGAAAATTTGGTCAACGAGGGCGCGCTGCTGGCGGCGCGGAAGGACAAAAAATTCATTACTATGGAGGACTTGCAGGCAGCGGTCATCAAAGTCATCGCGGGGCCGGAGAAGAAGAGCCGCGTAGTCCCCCAGCATGAGAGAAAGCTGACGGCCTACCACGAGGCAGGACATGCCGTGATGCACCATTGTTTGGAGAGCGTGGACCCGGTGCATCAGGTGACAATCGTGCCTAGAGGGCAGGCCGGAGGGATGACGATTTCCCTGCCCGGCGAGGACAGGGGATATTATTCTAAACGCTATATGGAGGAAGAAATCGCCGCGCTGCTGGGCGGACGGGTGGCGGAGGCCCTGTTTTTGGGGGATATTTCCACCGGGGCTTCCAACGATATTCAGAGGGCCAGCCATGTGGCGAGAAAGATGGTGACGTCCTACGGGATGAGTCCGGAACTGGGACCCATCAGCTTTGACAGCGGCAGCGACGAGGTGTTTATTGGCCGCAGTATGGCGCAGGCGAAGGTTTACTCCGAGGAGGTGGCGGCGAAAATTGACATAGAGGTGAAGCAGATTATTGACACCGCCTATAAACTCTGCGAGGCTGTACTGGAAAAACATCGGGATAAAATGGATGCCGTGGCAGCATATCTGCTGGAGCATGAGACCATGTCCGGCGAGGATTTTGCCGGCGTGATGGGCTTTCCCAAGGCGAAGCCGGCGGAGGGAATCTAGGGAAAAAGCCGCGCTGTCAGGCGGCAGGCATAAAAACGTATTGGCTGCCGGAATGTCCACCTGGACTCCCGGCAGCCTGCATCCTATTTACCGGCTATGTAGCGCTCCTCTGCTTTCAGCAGAGCAGTGTGCAGAAGGTCAGCGGCTTTCTGGACATCAGGGTCGCCGGGCTCGTGCAGGTCCAGGATGGAGATCGCCCGGTCGACCTGGCCCACAAGACTGGCGTATTCCTTCTGGTAGTTCATAGGCTTTTCCTCCTTGATATATCCCCGTTGTACGGCGGGGTACTGTAGCGAGGCGGCAGAGGGGCCAGAGTTATTCCCGCGAAAGTTGACGGACGTTGGGAAAATCGGGCGGCGGCTGTCACACTCTGTCGCCTAGTATAGCCGGAACACCCAGAGGATTTTGCCGGAATTTGTCGAATAGAAAAAAAGTTTTTCAGGGTGAACCACTAGTGGAGGGATATCTACCCCCCAATGGCTACACAATATGTAGTGGTTTGGCCGGATTTTGGTTGATTTTCGGAAAAAGGAGGCTTTTCGGATGAAAAGAGTGCGCGGCAGCGGTTTGGGCCTGCGGGCGTGGACGGCGCTGCTGGTTTTGGGCTTCACAGGCCAGATTGCGTGGGTCGTGGAGAACATGTATCTTAACGTGTTTCTCTATAATACCATTACCGGAAATACCAAGGTTATCGCCGTCATGGTTTCCGCCAGCGCGGTTGTTGCGGCGGCAACGGCCCTGATAGTGGGCGCGTTGTCCGACAAGCTGGGCATAAGGAAGCCGGTTATTGTGGCCGGATATCTGCTGTGGGGCGTGAGCGTAATAGCGTTTGCTCTGGTGCGGGTCAACGCGCTTGCGTTTCTGGCCGGGCCCGCGGCGGCGGTGAGGCTGGCGGCGGCGATGGTGGTTATCCTGGACTGCGTGATGACCTTTTTCGGCAGCAGCGCCAACGACGCCGCTTTTAACGCCTGGGTCACCGACGTTACTGAGGAGCGGAACCGGGGGCGGGTCGAGGCGGTGCTGGCGGTAATGCCCCTTGCGGCGATGCTGGCGGTGTTCGGGGTTCTGGACGGCTTGACCGCTTCCGGCCGGTGGAGCCTGTTTTTCCTGACGGTAGGTTTGCTGACTATGCTGGGCGGCGGGCTGGGGCATGTCCTTCTCCAGGAACCGGCGTCCCTGAAGCGGACGGAGGGAAAATACCTGGAAAATGTCCTCTATGGACTCAGGCCGTCTGTCGCGGCCAGGAATCCCAAGCTGTACTGGACGCTGCTGGCTCTGGCAATTTACGCCGCCAGCCAGCAGGTGTATATGCCGTATCTCATTATCTATATTCAAAGATTCCTGGGTGTGGAAAATTACGCCGTTATCTTGGGAACCGTACTGGCGGCCGCCAGCGCGGCCAGTGTGGCTCTCGGATGCGTAATCGACAAAAAGGGAAAACTGCGCGTGGCCGGACCCGCCGCGACGGTTGCCTTCGTAGGGCTGGTGGCGATGTTTTTTGCCAGAAGCCCCGGGGCTGTGATGGTAACCGGAATTCTCATGCTGGGGGCCAGTATGGTTCTTGCGGCCTGCCTGCAAGGCATGATTCGGGATGTTACGCCCCAGGACAGAGCCGGGCAGTTTCAGGGAATCCGGATTCTCTTCCAGGCGCTGCTGCCCATGGTTACCGGACCCTTTATCGGGGCCGCTGTCATCCGGCATACTGGGAAAACTTACGAGGAGTTGGGCGTGATTAAGGAGGTACCTACGCCGGAGATTTTTATCGCCTCCGGGCTGACGCTGCTTCTCATCGCGGTTCCGCTGTGGGTTCTGAGGCGGATGGAGCGTCCTGCCCAGAGGAGTTTGCGGCCCATGTTCACCCCTTGGGGGGAAACGTTGGACCGGGACTGCCCTCTGCCGGAATACCCCAGGCCGCAGCTGCGGCGGGACAGCTTTTTCAATCTCAACGGACGGTGGGAGTACGCAATCCGCTCCGATGGGAAGGCCCCGGACGGATTTGACGGGGAGATCATTGTCCCCTTTTCACCGGAGAGCCTGCTTTCCGGCGTACTGCGGCAGGTGGGACCGGGAGACGTGCTGTGGTACCGCAGGCGGTTTACGCTGCCGGAGGGGTTCCGGAAGGGACGGAAGCAGGATGCGCTGCAAAATGGAAAGTGGATTTGCCTTCCCGACAGCGCCGGTCAGGATAGGGTTGTACTGCACTTCGGGGCCGTGGACCAAAGCTGCAAGGTTTTTCTCAACGGCGAATTGGTGGGAGAGCACGAGGGGGGCTATCTTCCCTTCTCGTTCGACATCACCGACAGCCTCGTCAGTGGGGAAAATACCCTGACGGTTACCGTTACCGACAGTGTCTCCCGCTCCAGACACGCCTACGGAAAACAGAGCTTTACGCCCGGCGGGATCTGGTATACCCCTCAGAGCGGCATCTGGCAGACGGTTTGGCTGGAAGCCATACCGGAGAACCACGTGGAAAGCCTGCGGATTACGCCGCTGTTTGACGAGAGGCGTGTGCGCATTGAAATAAAGGCCGGGGACCCGGAGGGGGCTAATATTACGATCCAAAAGGACGGCGTATGTATTGCGGAGGAGTGGTACGACGCGGAGAAAGGCTTTGAAGAAGCGGTTATTTTACCGGAGAACTTCCGGGCCTGGTCGCCGGAGGACCCGTTTCTCTACGGCGTTACGATAACCCTGAACGGCGGCGACAAGGTGGAGAGCTATTTTGGAATGCGGAAGTTCGGCGTTACAACGCTGAAGGGGAACAAGGTGCTGGCCCTAAACAATAAACCGATTTTTCTCTCCGGCGTGCTGGACCAGGGGTACTGGAGCGACGGTCTCTACACGCCGCCCAGCGATGAGGCGATGATATTCGATATCCAGACCATGAAGGACTGTGGATTCAATATGCTCCGCAAGCATATAAAAATAGAGCCGCTGCGCTGGTACTACCACTGCGACAGGCTGGGCATGATCGTATGGCAGGACCTTGTCAGCGGCGGCAGCAGGCTGGACCCCATGGTGATACAAGTTCTGCCCTTCTTGGGTATCCATCTGCGGGATGGAAGCTACGGCAGGTTCGGACGGGAGGACGAGGCGGGCCGGGACCAGTTCGTCCAGGATCTCTATGATACGGCAGAGCTATTATATAACGTCCCCTCCCTGGCGGTTTGGGTTCCCTTCAACGAGGGCTGGGGGCAGTTCGACAGCTTGCAGATAACACAGATTCTGCGGGAGCTGGACCCGACCCGGCTGGTGGACCACGCCAGCGGCTGGCACGATCAGGGCGGCGGTGATTTTAAGAGCCGGCACGTCTATTTCCGGCCTGTAAAACTCAAGCGCGGCAAAAATCGCGTGCTGGCTCTGACGGAGTTCGGCGGGTACAGCCTGCCGTCGGCGGGACACATGGCCAGCGGCAGGCTTTTTGGATACCGGATGTACCAGTCCCAGGAGGAGTTCATGGAGGCTTATGAGAAGCTGTTTTTGCGGGAGGTCCTCCCCCACCTGGAACGGCAGGGGCTGTCCGCGTCTGTCTATACTCAGGTCAGCGATGTAGAGGACGAAATCAATGGACTGCTTACCTTTGACAGAAAAGCCTGCAAAGTAGATGTGGACAGAGTGATGAAAATTAACAGGCGGCTGCGGTTTTAATGGCTATGTAAGAACCCACTGTACCAGGAGCAGCAGAATTAGTCCCGGGATGCCCAGAATCCCAATGATAAGAGCGTTGAAGAGATTCAGCCCCAGACTCAGGCCGGTAAAAGCGGTGGTGGCGTTCAGCAGCAGAAGGCCGCCCAGGCCCAAAAGGGTATTTACCGCCGCCTTCAGGGCCAGCTTCAGCGGCGAGGAGAAGGCCCGGGCCGCTGCCGCCAGCAGCGCCAGGCCCACCCCTGCCATAAGCACGATGGTTGTCAGATCCATCGGGCCCTCCCCCCTGCCCGCGCCGTTACCGCCGTGGCCGCGCAGACTTCCAGCTCCTTGATCTGGCGGACGAGGTAGTTCATCTTCGCTTTCAGGGAGCTGATTTCAAAGATGCACGCCTCTGTCAGTTCCGGGTCGCTGGCGTAGTCAAAGGCCGCGTAGGCGTGGTTAAGCGCGTTCTGTGTGTCTTGCAGGCTTGTTTTCAATTCCATCAGGGCCGGGGCGTCCGTGTGCCGGGAGCGAATGGGGGAAATGCGTTTCATGAGAATCCCTCCTTGATTTCCAGTGTATGTAAAGTTTGGACAACTATTCCAATTTTTAGTACAGGCCCGAAAAGCTGTCCGGTGCAACAGCGGGCCATGTTGGATAACTCATTAAATTTTTGTGAAAAGTGATTTTTCTGGTTGTGTTTCCGGCCCGGCTGTGTTATCCTATAGCCATGATGAATCCACCAAATGTTAAAAAGGAGTGATTTCATATGGTTAAGCTGATTATGAGCGGTTCTGGCGAGGGCAAGACCAAGCAGTTGATTACCCTGATGGAGGAGGCTGCTGAGACAGAAGTGGGATGCATGGTGTGCATTGAGCCTACCCGCAACATGAGTTTCAACCTGCGCCATCAAACCCGGATGGTAGACGCCTCGGAGTTCGCTATTGACAGTTTTGAGAACCTGCGCGGCTTCATCTCCGGCCTGTATGCCGGCAATTATGATATTTCCCACATCTTTATGGATAACCTCCATAAGATTACCCACAGCAAGGACCCGGCGGAGACAGACAAGTTCCTGAACTGGCTGGACGGCTTCTGCGCGCCGCTGAATCTGAAGGCTACTCTTACGATCAGCGGAGACCCCAGCACTGCCACCGAGACCATGCAGAAATATATGTAACCTGTTATTGGGACCATTTGAGGGATGCGGTAAAAACCGCATCCCTTTTTCTTTACAGGTATAAAATTATTGACAAACAATAATTTTTGTGGTACGCTCTTCTTGTGTAATTATTGTAAAACAATAATTTTGGAGGGGATATCATGAAAACAAAGCAAGCATTGGCCTATCTGCTGCCAGCCGTGTTAGTGGTTCTGGCGGTCTCCGTTCCCCTGGACGCTCTGCCCCGCTTGGGACTGTGGCTGAGGGAGCTTTCCTTATCCGGCGGTCCAGGAAACGCCTGGGCTTGGGCTATTGCGGCGTTCCTCACAGCCCTCCCGGCGTTAGGACTGCTGTGGCGTGGCCGGAGCTGTTGGGATTGGCTGCTTCTTCTGGCGTCCCTGGAGATTTTCGGCGGGCTGTACTTCCTGGTGAATCCCACGCTGCTGCATCCCCTGGCCTGGGAGGACATGGGGAGGCTGTGGTCCCTGGCGGTTAGCGGCGGCGTCTCGTCTACCCTGCTGGGCTGGGCGGCGTTGCGGGGCCTTGGCCGTACCGGACGCGCCCGTTCTCTGGGCCAGACTCTGGAGAGGCTTTTAAGCTGGTCAGCGGTTCTGCTGGGATGGCTGGCGGCCTGGAGCCAAGGAGCGGACCTGCTGGACCAAATCCGTATCCTTCAGGCGGGCAACACCCATCCGGATACCAACCTGACCCCTACCCTCTGCGTCCTGTGCCTGCTGGCGGCGGCAAATCTGATCCCCACACTGTTGGGATGCGCGGCGCTCCGCTGGGGCGGCACACTGGCGCGGGTCCTGGAGACCACCCCCTTCTCTGAGGAAACCGTGGCCCTGGCGGAAACCCTCAGCCGCCGCTGCGGGCAGATTGCGGCGGCGTCGGTACTGCTCTGCGCCGGAGGAAATTTGCTGCAAATGCTGCTTTTCCCCATGCTGTACTCTGTGCGTCTGCGGGTGGGATTCCCCTTTGCTACGGTTCTGCTGGCGGTTGGATTACGCCTTCTCTGCCGCTACTTCCGTCAGGCGAAGGCGGTAAGCGACGACAATGAGACCATCATATGAGGTGTCCTATGGCCATCACTGTACATCTCAACGAACTGCTGAAGGCCCGGAATATGACGGGCAAGGAGCTGTGCGCCAAGGTGGGCATCACAGAGGCGAATTTGTCCATTCTGCGTTCTGGTAAGGCCAGCGGCGTGCGGTTCCATACCATCAATAAAATCTGCTATTATCTGGACTGTGACGTCGGCGATCTTCTTCGCTTTGACGGTCAGCTGGAGGAGGACGAAAATGAGACGTAAATTAAAAATTCTGCCGGTACTGCTTCTGCTTTCTGTCCTTACATCCTGCGCTCTGGCTCAGCCGGAGGCGGAGAGCGGAGACCAATTTGCGGGGTTGTACGTGGTTCCTGGGTCTCCGGTCAGTCTTGCGGGCTTCTGGGAAAGCGGGAATCCGAATATGACGGCCTACGGCAGCGAGCGGATAAACGTCGAAGGAATCGGAGGACTGGACTTTCCCCAATATGTGCTTTTTGGAGAGAAAAACGGAGATGTATACGTATTCCCTGGCCTGGAGGGGGGCTACAGCCTGTTTCTGCTGCGAGGCACATTGGATAGCGGCGCACCCCTCAGCAGCGTCATATCCGATATGATCCAGGGCGAATACAACACCTATGTTTCTGATGAGGGGACCACTAACGTCATCAGCGGCAGCATCTATTACGGCCCGCCTCTAGGCGAGGAAAACTGGGACCCCGGCGAAAGCTTCTGGACCGCTTACAGCGTGTATCAGACCCGGGATGGGAGACCCTATCTGGATGGAACGCCTGCCAGTTTTCAGGGCGGCATTGGTTCCTACACGGTAACCAGTACACAGCGGCTTACAACAAACGGCAAGGTATCCGAGGATTCCCTCTCTGTGACGGTTTCCGACCAGGTGGTCCCGCGCCTGGAGCGGGTGGTAGTCACCCAGTTCAGCGCGGATAACACGGTCCTATGCTCCGTTGAGATTCCACTTCAAGATTCCCTCCCCGCTGTGGTATGTGAGCGGGAAGCCGCTTGGGCGCTTGTGGAGGAGTACAGCGGCGAGGGAGTGGCCCGGACGGCCTACAGCCTTCCCACGGATGATCCTATTTCTCATCAGCTCGTCCTTTTGGACGAGGACGGTCTGGGCCGTCCCGTGCGGCTGGATATCACGCAATAATCGTAAAACTGCGGGGTCTTTACAGACTCCGCAGTTTTTGCAGCATTTTTTGAAATTCCGCGTCCAGAGGACAGCTCAGTTCCACAGGTTTTCCGGTTACGGGGTGTACGAACCGCAGGCCCACAGCCTGGAGACACTGGCCGGTGAGACCTGGCGCGGGTTTTTTTGCGCCGTAGACGGTGTCTCCCCAAATGGGGTGGCCCAGATAGGCCATATGCACCCGGATTTGGTGGGTCCTGCCGGTCTCCAGCCTGCACCGGACATGGGTGAACCCTGGGAACCGCTCAAGGACCTCCCAGTGGGTCACTGCGGGACGGCCCTTTTGCGTAACAGCCATTTTCTTCCGGTCAGAGAAATGTCGGCCTATGGGGGCGTCCACGGTTCCGGCGTCCTCCCGAAGTCCCCCTACTACGATGGCTTCATAGGTTCGGGCCAAGCTGTGGTCCTGAAGCTGGGCGGCAAGGGACTGATGGGCGGCGTCGTTTTTGGCGGCGATGATGAGACCGCTGGTGTCCCGGTCAATGCGGTGGACAATTCCTGGACGCAGGGCCCCGCCTATGCCGCTGAGGCTGTCCCCGCAGTGAAAGAGCAGGGCGTTTACCAAAGTTCCGTCGGGGTGGCCGGGGGCGGGGTGAACCACCATACCGGCGGGCTTGTTGACTACGATTACGTCCGCGTCCTCGTATACAACATCTAATGGAATGTTTTGGGCGGCGGCGTTTGCGGTTTCCGGCTCAGGCAGTTCCACAGCCACAGTCTCTCCGCCGGACAGCTTTGCGCTTTTCGACACAGTTTTGCCGTCCACGGTAACCCTGCCGTCCTCAATGAGCCTCTGGGCGGCGGAACGAGTGAGTTCCGGCAGTTCGCGGCCCAGGAAGCTGTCCAGGCGCAGGCCAGAGCAGTCATTCGCTTGCAGAACTACCGGATTCATGGCTGTTCTCCTTCTTTGCGGTAATTCTGTCGTGGAGCAGAAGATAGTAGGCGGCAAAACCAATCGTGCCGCAGACTACCAGGATATCCGCAACATTAAACACGGGGTAGTTGATAAACTGGAAGTGAAACATATCCACCACATATCCCAGCCGTACCCGGTCGATGAGGTTTCCCAGACCGCCGCCTAAAATGATGGTCAGGGTCCACATAGCCAGCGGGTGGGAGAATACCTTTTTGACCAGTATCCCGGCAATGCAGGCCATCAGTACAGCGGTGACTATGGTGAGAAGCCAGGTGTGGTTTTCCAGAATGGAGAACCCGCCGCCGGTATTCTGTATATAGAGCAGTTCCACAAATCCGGGCATCAGGGGGGCGGACTCAAAGAGGGTCAGGCGGCTTACTACATACAGTTTTACGGCCTGGTCCGCAGCCACGCACAGGACGATAGCGAGGAGGTAGAGCATGGCAAAAAACTCCTTTTCCAACAGATGGTAGCGGAGATATGATAACACAATGGAGCGGTTCCGTCAAATTTCCAGCTCCTGTAGGATATCCTTGTTTACAGCGTTGCTGGCCCAGCAGCTGGCACGGTGGGCGATGGGCATGGGCTGGCCTTCCAAGGTAGAGATATACCCTCCGGCCTCGGTGATGATAAGGCTGGCGGCGGCGTAGTCCCAGGGGCAGAGGCTGTACTCAAAAAAGGCGTCGAGCCTGCCGCAGGCCACGTTGCAGAGGTCCAGGGCGGCGGCGCCCAGCCGGCGGAAATCACAGCTGCGTTTGAAGAGCTGTTCTGTTAAGCGCATGGTAGGCTCGAGGTATTCCCGTTTGTATAGGGCGGTACCCATACCGAACACGCCCTCAGCAAGGGGACGGCCGCTGACGCGGATTGGGAGGCCGTTGAGAAAGGCGCCGCCGCCGCGTCTGGCGGAGAAAAGTTCGTTTTTATAGGGATCCAGGACAACGGCGTATTCTACCACGCCGTCCTTTGCCAGGGCTGCGGAGACGGCGCTCTGCTGTAGGCTGCGGACGAAATTTGTTGTGCCGTCAATGGGGTCTACGATAAAGGCCCAACCTTTGCTGGGGTCGGCGTTTTCCGTTTCCTCCTCGCCGAAAAAGATGGAGCCGGGGACCAGCGGGGGGAGGTGTTCCTTTAAAAAGTTTTCCACAGCGAGGTCGTAGTCTGTTACCAGGTCGGCGGCGGAAGATTTTTCGTGGGTCTGAGCGGCAACGTCGTGGGCGGAGAGGACGATGTCTCCGGCTTGGCGTACAATTTGAGATATATTTTCCAGCATATAGAACTCCTCTATTCAATCATCGACCATTCAAAATTTTCCCACAGCAGCCGGCTTCCAATATCCGTGCCATCAGGGAGCAAAAACATAGCCACCTGATTTTCTACGCCGCTGTCGCTGACGAGGTAGGCGTAATCGCCGTTAATCGTCTGGACAGTATAATACACTGGTTCCATTGAAAGTACCTCCCTATTTTCCTGTTCCGCGCAGGTCCCGGAAGAACCGGGCCAGCGCATCCCGGCATTCGCTTTCCAGAATTCCGCCGACTATTGCGGGCGGATTGGGGAAATCCTCCATAAAGAGATTCATCACCCCGCCGCAAGCGCCCATGGCCGGGTCCCGGGCACCGAAAAAGAGTTTCGGAATTCTGGCGTTCAAAATAGCTCCAGCGCACATCGGACAGGGTTCCAGCGTCACAAATAACGCGCAATCCTCCAGCCGCCAGGAACCCAGATTCCGATTTGCGTCAGCGATGGCCTCTATCTCCGCGTGGGAAAGGGCGCTCTGCTTCTGCTCCCGGCGGTTACGCCCCCGGCCTACTACCTCCCCTTCCCGGACAATTACGCATCCTACGGGAATTTCCCCGTCCCTGGCGGCCTCATGGGCCAGGGTGAGAGCCTGCCGCATATATTCTTCCTGCATGGTGCCTCCTCTCCGGCATACATACTTTTCTTTTTGAAAAAAGAAAAGTATCAAAAGAAAAACTATACTTGGGGCGGTTCTGCCCTTGAGATTCGTTATTGGACCTTGCAGGTCACTACCACGCCGTCCACATTGTTGCCGGAGACAGTATATTCCCCACTATCGGGAATATAAGCCTGCGTCCCCTGGGCATACCAAACTTCATAGGTTCCATCGCCGCACTGGATGGTCAGGTGATCCTTGTCGAAGGTGAACTGCTTGAGATAGTCAATGTACTCCTCCAAACAGAGATCCCTCGCCGCCGCCTCGACAGCGTGGGGAATACCAATGTAGCGGAAGTGCCAAGGCTCGTCCCAGATGCCGGTCAGGTCCTCTTTGCCTGTCTCGTAACGAACCACATAACCATAATTCTGGCAGTTTTCGTTAATCCAGGCGTACTCCCCTGCTCCCTTGTACTCCTCGCTGGAACCGTCGCTGTGGAGGATGGAAAAGTCCACCACCAGTCCGGTATGATGCTCACTGCCTCCGGGCTTGGCTACATACTTCTCCGCGTGCTCTAAGCCGTTGCGCTCCGCGCTCTGGTCGAAAAGGTGCTGCTGAAATTCCTCGGTGCGGTGGCCCGCAACTACATTGACGCTCTTACTACCCCCCTGAGCATGAAAGGCATCCATCATGGCGTTGAGGGCATCCAGGGCGTGAGGGAGAAGGTTTACAGTGGAATCTTTGACGAAATAGCTGCCCGTTTTGTTGTCCAGAACACACCGCAGCTGCTGTTCCTGGTCCGCCGGGAAATGGAAGAAAGTCCAGTTGTTCACCAGAACCAGATCTCCGGTGTAGACGGCATCCGCCCCCAGGTCTGTCAATGTGCAGGGTATGCCGGACGTGGTGGTCAGGCTGCCGGGCAGCGGGTCACTGCCGCCAGAAGAGTTGTCCTTACCGTCAGCAGAGGGCGTCTGCGTACTGTCATTGTCCACCGGCGGCTCGGGTTTCTTGTCCCCCCCGGCGCGGCTGAGCATAAACAGGCCCAGACCAACGATTGCCACCACCAGCAGAAGCAGAAGGATGTGGGCCGGTCCAATATAGACGCCGCGTTTACGCCTGCGTCCTTGATAGCGTTGCATGGAATTGGGTCCTCCTTTAGTTGCTTTTGTGTTCTGCAAGATTAACCCTGTCCGGTATCCGGCGGGTATCACCATTGCATCGTTTTTGTAAATTTTGCCGCTCCATCATGCTATGCCCGTATTCCAGAAGAGAAATCCGCCCCGCTTGTAGGTCACCAGATTTGCCAGATTGACAGAAAGGCTTTGGCCGTCGTAGGAGAAAACAACCTGTCCATTAGCGTTATATTCTCCGTTTTTCCAGAGGGATTCCTCCGAACTCTCCAGGATTTCCTGCACATAGGGAGTGTACCAGCTGGAGTTGACGGAATCCATCCGCCAGTAGTCCCGCCAGGCGGGGCCGAAGCCGCCCGCCCCCCGCAGCCCCCAGTTAAGGCGGGTGCCGGCGCTCCATTCCAGGCCGAACCGGAGAATCCGGCCCGACTGCTTATCCACAGTCAGGTTCAGGGTGTAGGGGTCGCAGGCAAGGTGGATGGTGTAGGCCTGAAAGCTTACACTGGTGGAGCTGTCCACATAGAGGATGTCTCCGGCGTAGGCGTACTCCACCTGGCTGCCCGGCTCCCAGAGGAGCGGAAGGCCGCCCAGGCTTTGGAGGGCCCGCAGCTCAGACCAAACCGACAGTAACCGCTGGTCCGACATTTCAAAAAGCTCATCCAGCATTTGGGACTCCTCTTCGGCTATCATGTCCCCGTTGTCATCCAGATATATGTCACTCGCGTGGACCTCTGCGAATTCCTGTTGAAATTCCGCCCTTCCGTGTTCAATGGAGGCGGCTTCGCCCGATTTTGGCAAGGTGAGCAGGCCCCAAACCGTGGACCAGCCCGCCTCCATGCTGGCCAGGGATTCACTGCGCAGGAGGAGCAGCTTTTCCCCCACTGTCAGCTGTAGGCTTTCCGCAAAGCTGTCGCGCTCCTCATGCTGGGTGATGTGCGGCTCGTCCATGAGCTGCTGGTCCGTCCACTGGGAGAGCTGGGCGGGCAGGAAAACCGCCGCTGCCACCAGTACCAGAGCAGCCAGGACCGATAGATACTTACGCACACTTCACACCTCCCAGCTCTACGGTTACCGTCGTGCCCTGAAGCACTTGGCTGTCGAAGCGCAGTTCCCCGCTGTGCAGGGCGGCGATTTCCTTGCACAAGGCCAGCCCCAGCCCTGCGCCGCCCTCGGCCCGGGAACGGGATTTGTCCACCATGTAGAACGCCTCGGTGATTTTACTCAGTTCCTCCGCCGGGATGCCCTGTCCTTGATCTGTCACGGTCAGGCGGTAGCCACTGTCCAGGACTTCGCCCACCAGCAGGACGGTTTTGCCGGGATCTGACGCCTTCCGGGCGTTGTCCAGCAGGTTTAAAATAAGCGTTTGCAGGAGAGCCGCATCCCCCAACAGGGAGCCCTCCTCTGCCCGCACGATCAGCTCCACGCCCTTTTTTCGCATGGCGGGCTGGCTGATACGGCCCGCCTCGGCGCAGAGCCGGGCCATATTTACGGACTTGGCGTCTGCCGCGCTATGCCCCACAACCAGCAGGCTCATGAGGGCCAGGGAGAGGTTTTCCAGCCGCTTGCCTTCGGAGAAGATGTAGCTGGCGGCCTTGAAGCGGCGGGATTCGTCCAGGTTGCCGGAACGGAGCATATCCGCGTAGCCGATGATGGATGTCAAGGGTGTTTTCAGCTCGTGGACAAAACTGGCGGTGAAGTCCTCCTGCCGCCGGGCGGCGTCCTCCAGTTCCTGAATATTTTTCTCAATGGCGCAGGCCATGCGGTTGAAGTTTGCGGCCAGCTCGCCAATCTCGTCGCCGCTGGACACGCGGGCGCGGGGGGTGTAGTCGCCCTGGGCCAGCTGGTTGGTAACCCGGCCCAGGCTGCGGATGGGCATGGTGAGGAGGTAGGAGAGGAAGAACATCACCGCGCTTCCCGCGCCTACCACTAAGAGCAGTATCCAACGGTAGACCTGATAGTGAATTTGCCGGTCAGTAAAGAGGCTGGAGATGTCCCGGACAGTCTCCATATATAGGACGCCGTCCGGCAGAGAGACCGGCCCTGCGCAGTGGACCAGCACCCGGTTGGTACGGGGGTCTTGGCGGACAACGTAGCCGGTAGAAAGGCTGTCGATGCTGGAGAGCAGTTCCTGGTCGCTGCCGGAGTCCAAGGTAGAATAGACCTGAACGCCCGCCTGTGTGCTGACCCGAAACTGGTGGTCCGCCAGGTAGGTTTCTTCCAGGGTGCGCTGGAGGGCCCGTGTCCATCCGTTCACGTTTTCCAAGGTTACGCCTCTTGCGTTGCAGACAGCCTCGTAGGAGATGCGGAGCATCTGCATTTCTTCCTGGGCAACGGCCAGTTCCCGCTTCAGGGCGGACTGGAACGAGAGGGAGATCAGCAGGTAACTGCCGGTACTGACTGAGAGGACCAGGATGCAAAGGGCGGTAAAGGTCACCTTCCAGGTGAATTTCATGAATCTTTTACCTCCAAGCGGTAGCCCACCTTATAGACTGCCGCGATTCGTTCCTGCCAGCCCAATTTTTTGCGGAGACGTTGGACGTGCAGGTCCACGGTGCGGCTGTCGCCCATGTAGTCGTTTTCCCAAACCCGCTCGTAGATAGTTTCACGGAAGAGGGCGATATTTTTGTTCTGCAAAAAGAGGAGAAGGAGGTTGTATTCTTTTGCGGTGAGGGAGATGGGGGCTCCGGCTTTGGTGACAACGCGGGACTGGGTGTCCACTACCACGTCGTCCAGGACGATTCGGCTTTCAGTTTTGTGGTAGCGGCGAAGGACAGTTTCCACCCGGGCGAGGAGCTCCGCGATTTCAAAAGGTTTTACAATGTAGTCGTCAGCGCCCAGTTTGAGGCCTTTGATGCGGTCCTTGAGTGCGCTGCGGGCGGTAATAAAGATAACGGGGATTTCGAGCGGGGCCAGGAATTCCATCAGCTCAAAGCCGTCGATACCGGGAAGCATGACGTCCAGGAGGATGAGGTCGTAGCGTTGTTTTTCCACCGCGTCGGCGGCGGCGACGCCGTTGTCCAGGCACTCGCAGCAGTATCCCGCCGCAGTCAGGGACATGTCCAGCAGGTCTGCGATAGGCCGTTCATCCTCTACGATTAAGATTTTTATCATGTATGTGCCTTCTTTCTGTGGTTGGCGAAGCTGGTCTTTTTCACAGAATAGCAAATCTAAATGAAAATTACAACAGGGAGGTTATCCATAATTTTAAGATTTGTTTATAATTTTATACTGGTTAGCGTCGAAGGATTTCGGTGTTGCGGTATTGGATGGCCTCGGCGAGGTGAGAGGCGGAGATGTTTTCCTCGCCGTCCAGGTCTGCGATCGTGCGTGCGACGCGGAGTATGCGGTCATGGCTGCGGGCGGTGAGGCCCATGCGTTCAAAGGCGGCGCGGAGGATTTTTTCACCGGTGGGGTCCAGTTGGCAGAAGCTGCCAACCATAGCGGGCAGCATGTTGGCGTTACAGCTGGCCTCGGTGCCGGAGAAGCGGTTGGATTGGATGGCGCGGGCGGCGTCCACGCGGGCTTTGACAGCGGAGGACGGCTCTGGGGCTTCACGGCGGCGCATGGCCTCGAATTCGACGGAGGGGACTTCGACGTGGAGGTCCATGCGGTCCAGCATGGGGCCTGAGATACGGCTGACGTATTTTTCTACGGAAGCGTCGGAGCAGGAGCAGCGGCCGGAGGGGTGGCCGCGCCAGCCGCAGCGGCAGGGGTTCATGGCGCAGACGAGCATAAAGCGGCTAGGGAGGCGAATGCTGCCGGCGGCGCGGGTGATGGTGACTTCGCCGTCTTCGATAGGCTGGCGGAGGACTTCCATGGCGTCTTTGCTGAATTCGGGGAGTTCGTCCAGGAAGAGGACGCCGTTATGGGCGAGGGAGATTTCGCCGGGGCGGGGGATGCTGCCGCCTCCGGCGAGAGCGACGGCGGAGACTGTGTGGTGGGGTGTGCGGAAGGGGCGTTGGAGGAGGAGTGGGTGTTGGCGGTCGGTTTTACCGGCGACGGACCAGATTTCGGTTGTTTCGAGGGCTTCCTGGCGGGACATACCGGGGAGGATGGAGGGGAGGCGGCGAGCGAGCATAGATTTACCTGCGCCGGGCGAGCCGATGAGGAGGATGTTGTGGCCGCCGGCGGCGGCGATTTCGAGGGCACGTTTCACGTTTTCCTGGCCCATGACTTCGGAGAAATCGGGGATGGGGGAGGTAATAGGGGAAGGGGACCAGGTTTGGGCTGGGGGGATTAAGGATTCGCCATGGAGGTGGGCGAGGAGGTCGGAGAGGTGGTTGACGGGGTAGACGGAGATACCGTCGGCGAGGGTAGCTTCGGGGGCGTTTTCGGCGGGGAGGAAGAGTTCGCGGATACCGGAGCGAGCGGCGGCCATAGCCATAGGGAGGATGCCGGTGATAGGGCGGAGAGCGCCGGTAAGGGAGAGTTCGCCGAGGAAGGCGGCGTGGGGGGGAGGTGGGTTAATGGAGCCGGAGGCGGCGAGGAGGCCCATGAGGATGGGGAGGTCGTAGATGGTGCCTTCTTTGCGGAGGGCGGCGGGGGCGAGGTTGATGGTGATACGGGAGACGGGGAATTTAGCGCCGCAGGCTTTGATAGCGGCGCGGACGCGTTCTCTTGATTCTTTGACGGCGGCGTCTGGGAGGCCGACGACGTCGAAGGCGGGGAGGCCGCCGGAGAGGGCGCACTCTACGGAGACTTCATAGCCGGTGATTCCTTGCAGGCCTAAAGAATGGATTGTTACAACCATGGTGGTTCCTTTCTTCGCGCCCTTCGGGCGCGAGGGGGGAAATAAAATGACTTGGCAGTCGGCAAAGGGGAGTTCCGCGCTCCGGCGCGGGTTACTTTGTCACGAGCGACAAAGTAACCAAAACGCCCCTGGGCTGCGCCCAGACCCCTTTTTTAAACGGGGGACTTTACGAACTGCGGCAGAAAAGAGAGAGGCGAAGCCTCCGAACAAAAAGCGTCCTTCAGCGGCCTTGGTGGTTCACCAACTCCGCCTGCCGGCCTTTTGACCCGACAGAACCATCTTGTTTTTCTAAACGAAGACTGGAGCGGCACCCCGGGGTAACAGAATCTATGGGGCTGGAAGCCCATGAGGGCAATAGCACCCAGAATCCGGAGTTGAGGGCAAGGTGCGCAGAAGCTTCGCCTGACATCGGCCCGGGGAAGTTGGGCCGAAAGGGCGGTCTTTCGGTTCGTAGCGTAACCAAATAAAAATCCCCCTGAGCGACGTAAGGCGCGACGGGGGTAGAGGTCCAGCCCTACGGGCTGGCGGTTTTTGGGTACTTTTGCCCGTGCAAAAGTACCCGCGGGGTCCGGGGGCGCGCAGCCCCCGGGCTAAAGGGCAGATACGCCTCCCCTTCTCCATCATATTTCCCCATTATACCACAGAATTCTAATTCCTCCCACTTGCCAAATCCGACAAAAAAACTCTCCCCTTTTGTACAATTCAGGAAAAAAGAAAATTTTTTGAAAAATGACCCAAACATAACGTTTACAGAAGACAAAAAAAGTGTTATAGTAACACTGTATGAGTACCCTGCTTTGTCATCATACCATAGCAGTACCAAATATTCAGGAGGAGCAAAAAAACTATGGCAAGAAAGTTCAAATCCATGGACGGTAACAACGCCGCCGCGCATGTCTCCTATGCGTTCAGCGAAGTTGCTGCGATCTACCCGATCACCCCGTCCAGCCCCATGGCCGACCTCGTCGACCAGTGGTCCGCCAACGGCCTGAAAAATATCTTCGGCACCCAGGTCAAGGTCGTTGAGATGCAGTCCGAAGCCGGCGCCGCCGGCGCCGTCCACGGCTCCCTGGGCGCCGGCGCTCTCACCAGCACCTATACCGCCTCCCAGGGCCTGCTGCTCATGATCCCCAATATGTACAAAATCGCAGCCGAGCAGCTCCCTACCGTCTTCCATGTCTCCGCTCGTACCGTCTCTACCCACGCCCTCAACATCTTCGGTGACCACTCCGACGTCATGGCCTGCCGCCAGACCGGCTTCGCTATGCTCGCCGAGGGTAACGTCCAGGAAGTCATGGACCTCTCCCCCGTCGCCCACCTCGCCGCTATCTCCGGCAAGGTCCCCTTCATTAACTTCTTCGACGGCTTCCGCACCAGCCACGAAATCCAAAAAGTGGCCGTGTGGGACTACGAAGACCTGAAGGATATGTGCGACATGGACGCCGTCGAGGAGTTCCGTAAACACGCCCTTAACCCCGAACACCCCTCTACCCGCGGCTCCCACGAAAACGGCGACATCTTCTTCCAGCACCGTGAGGCCTGCAATAAGTACTACGACGAACTGCCCGCAGTCGTCGAAAAGTATTTGGGCAAAATTAACGAGAAGCTGGGTACCGACTACAAACTCTTTAACTACTACGGAGCTCCCGACGCGGACCGCGTCATCATCGCTATGGGCTCCATCTGCGACGTGGCCGAGGAAGTCATCGACTATATGAACGCCCACGGCGAAAAGGT
>CAMSIF010000014.1 GCA_947058885.1 uncultured Clostridia bacterium | reverse complement strand
GCTCTTCCGATCTCAGCCGCTCGCCGTCCGTACTTTACTGCCGGATACTCCATATTTAGCATATCTCTGCGGACTGACTCTCCCGGGCTTCCAACTCCAACAGCATTTTTTTCACAGACAATCCGCCGCCATAGCCGGTAAGGGAGCCGTCCGCCCCCACTACCCGGTGGCAGGGGATAAAGATAGAAATTGGGTTTCTGTTATTAGCCAATCCCACGGCGCGAAAGCCCTTAGGACATCCGACCCGCGCCGCGATATCCCTATAGCAAACCGTTTTGCCGTAAGGAATTTCCCGCAGTGCATCCCAGACCCGCCGCTGAAACGGAGTTCCGGCGGGGGCCAGAGGGAGGTCAAATGTCCGTCGTGATCCCGCGAAATATTCCTCCAGCTGAGCCGCCGCCTGTTCCAACAGAGGGGAACTGCCGCCCCCGCTTCCCAGTTCGCCGAAATGCAGTCCTGTAATTGCCAGCTCCGTGGCAGTCAGCGTCAGTGGTCCAGCCGGGCTTTGCACCACTAGCTCGTACATAACGGCCTCCTTAAAACACGGTAATGGTCCAGCGGTTCACATACCTCTCGTTAGGAAACAGCGTTACCAAATCATTCTGTTGGGAGAAATCCTCTACCACGCCCTGCCGGGACGGCAGGCTCACCCAGGGTTCCAGGCAGACAAACGGCGCGTCGGTTTCCGGTGTGTGCCATACGCCCAGATAACGCATTCCAGGAATAGACAAGGTAACCCCTTTTGTTCCCTCACCGGCGGACAGGGTGACTCTCCGGTCCATATTTTTCAAAATAATGGCGTCATGGTCAAAGAGGTCATGGCGCAGTGGCATCCGCGTCCCGTCCTCCAGAGGATAGGGGGCCTCGTGACCGCTTATCATATAGTCATCCGACATCAGCGTTTGCCACGGCTGGCACTTCTGCCCGAAAGTCAGCTGGTAATCTGTAAATTCTTTTCCCATCTCCAGCGGAACCCGAAAACCGGGATGTGCCCCAAGTCCAAAATACATAGTCTGCATACCCCGGTTCTCCACCGTATAGACCATCACCAGCGTATCGTCCTCCAGCACATAGGAAACGTCAAACCGGAACGCCCCAGGATAAACCGCCCTGCTCTCTTTGCTGTCCTCCAGACGCAGTGTAATATTCTCTGTCCCCGCGTCTGCAACGGTGAACTGACTGCCCCTGGCGAACCCATGGCGGTTCATCTGGTATTCCTTTCCGCAGTATGTATACCGGTTGTCAGTCAACCGCCCCACGTAAGGAAACAAGATAGGCGCATGTCCGCCCCAGTAAGTCTTATCCCCGCTCCAGAGGTACTCCGTCCCATCGGCGGCGGTAATTGCCATCAGTTCAGCCCCGGTTTCGTTGATCTGTACTTCCAGAAATTTATTTTTTATGCTGTGTACCATGATCGCGCACCTCCCGTTTTCGTTCCTTTCAGAACAGGCAGGCCGCCGTTGGGGCAGCCTGCCTGCAAGGGGATTCCGCCGCCTGCGGGCGGCGTCCAGGGACGCTGTCCCTGGACCCTGCGAGCCTTTAAAAAGGCTCGACCTAAACTTTATTTCAAATTCTCTTCCAGCTTATTCAGCTCGTTCAGCAGCTCCTGCGGAACCTTATCGCCAAACTTGCCGTAATACTCCCGGATACCCTTGGCCTCCTCGGCCCACAGAGCCTTGTCCACACCCAGCAGACCCTCCAGAGTCTCCCGGCTGATGTCCAAGCCTTCGGTATTAATATCCTCTGCCTTGGGCTGGAAGCCAATCGCCGTATCCACCGCGTCCGCCTCGTCAAAGGCCCGCTTCATAATCCACTCCAGCACCCGCATATTATCGCCAAAGCCCGGCCAAATGAAGTGTCCCTCGTCGTCGGTCCGGAACCAGTTGACATTGAAGATTTTCGGCAGCTTATCCGCGTCCACCTTCTTGCCCATATCCAGCCAGTGCTGCCAGTAGTCGCCCATATGATAGCCGCAGAAGGGCAGCATCGCCATGGGATCGCGCCGCACCACGCCTACCGCGCCCGCGGCGGCGGCAGTAGTCTCGGAGGCCATGATAGAACCCACAAACACACCATGCTCCCAACTCCTGGCCTGATAAACCAGAGGAGCAGTCTTGGCCCGGCGTCCGCCGAACACAATGGCGCTCAGAGGCACGCCCTGAGGAGCCTCAAACTCCGGAGAGATGCAGGGGCAGTTCTTAGCCGGCGCAGTAAAACGGCTGTTGGGATGTGCGCCCTTCTCCGTGCTCTCCGGCCCATTCCACGGATTGCCCTTCCAATCCACCGCGTGAGCCGGAGGATTCTTGTCCAGACCCTCCCACCACACGGTATTATCATCCAGATTATGCACCACGTTGGTAAAAATGGTACCCCTCTGAGTAGAAGCCAGCGCGTTGGGATTGCTCTTCACATTGGTGCCGGGAGCCACGCCAAAGAATCCATACTCCGGATTCATTGCCCAAAGCCTGCCGTCCTCGCCAATCCGAATCCAAGCGATATCGTCGCCCACGCACCAGACCTTCCAGCCCTTCTCCCGGTAAGCCTCCGGAGGAATAAGCATAGCCAGGTTGGTCTTGCCGCAGGCGGAGGGGAAGGCCGCCGCCAGATAGCGCACCTCGCCCTTGGGGTTCTGGAGACCCAAAATCAGCATATGCTCCGCCATCCAGCCCTGCTTGTGGCCCAGGAACGACGCGATACGCAGTGCAAAGCACTTCTTGCCCAGTAGCACGTTCCCGCCGTAGCCGGAGTTCACGCTCATAATAGTATTGTCCTCAGGGAAATGGACAATATACCGGTTCTCCGGGTCAATGTCCGCCTTGGCGTGGAGACCCTTGACAAAATCGTCGCCCATCTTCTCGGCCACAGCCGTGCCCACCCGGGTCATGATGCACATGTTCAGCACCACATAGATGGAGTCGGTCAGCTCAATGCCGTACTTGGCAAAGGGAGATCCCACCACGCCCATGGAATAGGGAATGACATACATGGTCCGGCCCTTCATAGCCCCGGTGTACAGCTTCTTCAGCTTTGCGTACATCTCCTGGGGCTCCATCCAGTTGTTGGTGGGACCGGCATCTTCCTTATTCCGGCAGCAGATGAACGTGCGGTCCTCCACTCGCGCCACGTCGTTGACCGCAGTGCGGTGCAGGTAGCAGTCAGGCAGCTTCTCCTGGTTGAGCTTCTCCAGCTCGCCGGTGGAGCAGGCCTCGGCCCGCAGAGCGTCAATCTGCTCCTGTGAGCCGTCAATCCACACGATTTTATCGGGCTGAGTCATTTGCGCCATCTCATCAATCCAGCTGAGAACGGCCTTGTTGTTGGTCAGAGCCATAAAAGACTTCCTCCTGATTTTGGGTTGTTTTTCAGAAAGCTAGTGTTTCCTATTCAATAGAATACTAAAAATTTTAACGGAATGCAAGGGACACAAGACAAAAAAACGCTGAAAAACAGACCGCCTCCGCCTTGGGTTTTTATGGAATCACGGCAAAGGCAGGAATACCGGGACAACCGCGTTTCCGCCGCCGTCCCGGTCCTCCTGATGTTAAAGATCGTCCGCATCCTGCACCGGGACCTCATAGGGGTCCGCCGGGGTGCCGGTCCAACTGCCCTGGGGGTCCGTCTTAGCGGACTGCCAGGCCGTCAGGTCCATAGCCTTTTCCATAGGGCCGCTGCTGGACTTCTTCCGTTTTTTCTCCTGCATGGCGTTTCCTCCCCGCCAAGCCCGTTCGGCTTGGGTTCAGGGCTTAGTATACCCTGCGTTTTCGCCGGAATGCAGGAAATTTTTAGGAGACGGAAACCGCCGCCCGCATCTGGACAATAAGCTTCACGCCCTCCATCCGTTCAACCTTCACCAACGCGCCCACAGGAATATCCGTCCCATTCGCGCTGCGCGCACTCCAGGTTTTTCCATCTAAATAGACCGCCCCTGTAGCGTTGGAGTTACAAATTACCTCCGTTACCCGGGCCTCAGCCCCCAGCAGGCGGTCCGCGTTTGTGGGGACGAAACGGGGCTCCAAAAACCGTTTGGCCAGAGGCCGCACAGCGGCGAACGCCACCAGAGACACACCCACAAAAATCAAAAGCTGGCTCGTCAGGTCCACAGCCCCATAGGCCGCGAAGGTGGCCGCAAGGGCCCCGGCGGCAAACCATACAGATACCAGCGCCAATGTAGCGGCCTCCAAGAATGAGAACAAGGCCACAGCGGCCAGCCATACCCATACCATAACGCTCATCATAGATACCACCTTTCTCCAAAAGCCCAGCGTCAAGTTACATTTTTATTATACTACAATGGACACAATCCGTCAATGGCGGCGTCAGCCAGCGGCAGTCCCGCGCCCCGGCTTGACGCGCTGCTCTTCAACAGATATAATAGTTAAATATATTACTGCGAACGGAGGGACAGACATGGGTTGGAACAAAAAGCGGCAGCTTATCTGGTATCAGATAAACGACAGCGAGGCCATCGCCCGCCATATGGAGAAAATGGCCGCAAAAGGCTGGCACTTGGAGAAAACGGATAACTGGGGCTGGCGGTTCCAACGCGGGGAACCCCAGACAGTGCGCTACGCCGTTACCTATTTCCCGGATGCCTCCATCTTCGACGCCCTGCCCACCGGCGGTCAGGCTGCCTACTTCGGGCATTGCAGCGCCGCCGGGTGGGAGTACGTCTCCGCCTACGGTCCCATCCAGTATTTCCGCAGCGCACTGCCGGACCCGGCGCCCATTGAGACCAACGAGTGGGAAAAACTGCGGGCTGTCCACCGGAGCATGAAAAAAACTCTGGTATTAAGCAATGCTCTGCTGATTTTGTCGGAGAGCTTAAGCCTGTGGAGCCGTTGGGCCTCTTTCCGCTTGTTCCCCATGCGCTCCCTCAGTTCATCCAGCGATATATCCCTGATGCTGCTGCTGGTGACGATGCTTCTTTACTGTGCGGGCAGTCTGACGGACTACTTCGTCTGGTACATCCGGTCCAAGCGGTCGGTGGCCCGGGGCGGGACCTGCGCAAAGGTCCATACAAAAGCCCACAGGGTGGCTGGCCTGATTCTCCTGGCGGCAGTGGGCGTGGAGCTTTTTGCTCTTGTCCTTGAATGGGCCAACCCGGCGATGCGGCCTATACTTCTCTACAGCTTCGGCGGTGTGGCGCTGCTCCTGGCCGGAACCCAGGGGATGCTGTGGCTATTGAAAAAACGGGGGTGCTCCCGGGAGGCCGCCCGCTGGGGCTTCATTGCGGCCTGTGTTGTGCTGGCGGTGCTGTTCGCCTTTGGCATGGTCCCGTTTGCCAGACATACCGTCCAGTCCGGCGTTGGACAGAAAACGCCAGCTTACACTTACACAGACAGCCGGGGCTGGACCTGGAGCATCCATCGCGACCAGCTTCCCCTCACTCTGGAGGACCTGGGGTTCCTGGTAACGGAGGCGGACCATTGCAGTTACGGGTTGGAGGAGAAGCGTTCCCCTCTGGCCGCATACACGGAACTTTCTCAATGGGCTATGTCCCGGGAGAGCAGTCTTACGGGCCTCGACTGCCAGGTGTGCGTTATATCTTGGGACTGGCTGCGGGAATGGTGCTGGCAGAGACTTTTGGTGTTCTATGACAGATATTCTCCCTACACATATGTCCAGCCCTTACCGGAAGGTGTCATAGAGGCCCGCCGCGCCGGGGATACCTATATTTTGCTGTGTGAAGACCGCGTTCTGACGGTTTTTCCCGGCTGGGAGATGACGGCAGAACAGTTGGAGGCTATTGTTCTTCGCTTAAGCGGCGTCTAAGATTTGATTAAATTTGTACCTCCGCCCTTGACGCTTTGCCTCATTTTGATTATAGTAGGGACAAAGCCGAAACGGTATGTTCTGGAAATGGCAAATCGGAGGGAAATCACCTATGGCGGACGAAATGAGAGACAACACAAAACGGATTTTCACGATACCCAACCTGCTCAGCGCGTTCCGCCTGCTGCTGGTGCCGGTGATTGCGTGGCTGTACTGCGGAGAGGAGAACTACCACCTTACTGCGGGTGTGCTGCTGCTGTCTGGAGCCACGGACGTGCTGGACGGCTTTGTTGCCCGGCGGTTCCATATGGTCAGCGACCTGGGCAAGGTGCTGGACCCTGTGGCGGATAAACTGACCCAGGCGGTAGCTCTGGGATGTCTGCTGACACGGTTTGAGGCTATCTGGCGGCTGCTGGCGGTGCTGGTGATAAAGGAGGCACTTATGGCGGCCATGGGGATTTTTGTTATCCGGAAAACCAAGACGGTCTATAGCGCTTCCTGGCATGGAAAGCTGGCTACCTGCATTCTGTACGCGGTAATTCTTACCCATATCGTCTGGTACAGTATTCCGGTTGAGATATCTGAACTGCTGGCCGCCGCCGGCGCGGGGGGTATTTTACTGAGTCTGGCGTTGTACACCATGCAAAATGTCCGCCGGATTAAGGATATAAAGGCATAACAGAGGGAGGAAACGCAATAGCGTTTCCTCCCTTAAAGCTGCTTAACCGGCGTTTCCTCAATGGATTATTTCTTTCCTCCCTTGAGGGCTTTCATCCGTTTCTCATGGTCTAAAATCCGCTTGCGAATGCGCAGGCTTTTGGGGGTGACCTCCAGCAACTCGTCGTCCGCCAGGAACTCCAGATTCTGCTCCAGGCTCAGATTCCGGCAGGGGACCAGGCGCAGAGCATCGTCGCTGCCGCTGGCCCGCATGTTGGTCAGCTGCTTCTTTTTGCAGACATTGACGGTAATGTCCTCCTGCTTGGGGCTGACGCCCACTACCATACCGGCGTACACGGGCACCCCCGCGCCGATGAACAGAGCTCCGCGTTCCTGCGCGTTAAAGAGACCATAGGTGACGGACTCGCCGGTCTCAAAGGCAATGAGGCTGCCGGTGTTCCGGCGGCTGAGCTCGCCCTTGAAGGGGGCGTAGCTGTCGAAGACGGAGGCCATGATGCCCTCGCCCCGCGTGTCGGTAAGAAACTCATTGCGGTAGCCGAAGAGGCCCCGGGCGGGGACCAAAAACTCCAGCTTCATCCGGCCGCCCACGGGGTTCATCTCCACCAGGTCACCCTTTCGGGAGCCAAGCTTCTCAATGACCGCGCCAACGCTGTCTTGGGGCACGTCCGCCACCAGCCGCTCAATGGGCTCGCACTTCTGTCCGTCGATTTCCTGGAAGAGTACCCGGGGCGGGGAGACCTGGAACTCGTAGCCCTCCCGGCGCATGGTTTCAATGAGGATGGAGAGATGCATCTCTCCCCGGCCCGCCACGTTGAAAGCGTCGGTAGCCCCCTCGATTTCGGAGACCCGGAGGGAGACGTCTTTCAGGGTTTCCCGGAAGAGGCGGTCCCGAATTTGGCGGGAAGTGACGAACTTGCCTTCCCGTCCGGCGAAGGGGGAGTCGTTGATGGAGAAGGTCATCTCCATAGTGGGGGCGGAAATTTTCACAAAGGGCAGGGGCTGAGGAGTGGACGCGGCGCAGATGGTGTCGCCGATGGTGATGTCCCCGATGCCGCTCATGGCGATGATATTCCCGGCGGAGGCCTCGGAAACCGGTTTTTTGGAGAGACCGTCGAACTCGTAGATACTTACGGCCTTAGCCTTTTTGGGGGCGGCGTCCGGGGCGTGGAAGTTGCAGACGGCAATCTCCTGGTTCTGTTTGACGGTTCCCTGCTCAATGCGGCCCACGGCGATGCGGCCGACAAACTCGTTGTAGTCAATAGAGCTGACCAGCATCTGGAAGGGGGCGTCCACGTCCGCTTCCGGGGCGGGGATATAATTCAGGATTGTCTCGAAGAGGGGTTTGAGATCGCCGGGGGGGTCCTCCGGATGATAGGCGCAGATTCCCTGGCGGGCGGAGCAGAAGAGCATGGGGCTGTCCAGCTGTTCGTCGGTGGCGTCCAGGTCCATGAGGAGCTCCAGACACTCGTCGATGACCTCGTGGATGCGCTGGTCCGGGCGGTCGATTTTATTGACCACCACGATGACCCGGTGGCCCAGCTCCAGAGCGCGGCTGAGGACGAAGCGGGTCTGGGGCATGGGGCCCTCGGCGGCGTCCACCAGAAGGATAACGCCGTTGACCATTTTGAGAATGCGCTCCACCTCGCCGCCGAAGTCGGCATGGCCGGGGGTGTCCACAATATTAATTTTTGTGTCTCCATATTGAATGGCGGTGTTTTTTGCCAGGATGGTAATGCCGCGTTCCCGCTCCAGGTCTCCGGAGTCCATAACCCGGTCCACCACCTCCTGATTTTCCCGGTAGACGCCGCCCTGTTTGAGCATTTCATCTACCAGGGTGGTTTTGCCGTGGTCCACGTGGGCAATGATGGCTACGTTGCGCAGTTTTTCGTTCTTCAAAAGTAAAACCCCTTTCCATGGGCTATCTAATCTAAAATCCAGCTTGCTTATTGTAGTACGATTATTCCCTTATTTCAACCTGCAAAGTCTACAACATTTTGATTTTCCGGCTGAATTTTCCGGTAGTATGTGATGAAAAACGGCGAAAACCGCCCTGCCGGATTATTTCCGGGCAAGGCGGTTTTCCTATGTCAGCGGACAACGATTTGGCGCGCGTCGGCCCGGCGGAGGGCGATGACCGCGCCGCAGACGGAGTAAGCGACCGGATCGCCCCAGGGGCTTTCCTGGAGGGCGGCGACGGAGCTGCCGGGGACGAACCCCAGTTCCATCAGGCGCTGCCGCTGGGCGCCGGGTGCGGAGAGGGCGGCGACAACGGCGGCGGAGCCCACGGGAAGGCGGTCCAGCGTATGGAAATCCTCCATCAGAGGCATTCTCCTTTCAAAAGCGAAGCGCAGCTTCGCGCAAAAGTTCTTTTGATTCTTTTCTTTCAAGAAAAGAATGTATGCCTTTCCAGTATATGCCCCGTCTACGCGCCTGGTGTAAGGCAGCTGATGATTCCATCCGCGATTCCCCGGGCGAGCTTTGCCTGGTAGTCCGGCTGGAGCAGCAGGGCCAGTTCTTCCGGGGTGGACATAAAGCCGCACTCTACCAGGGCGGCGGGCATCTTGGCGGTGCGCAGGACCGCCAAATCAGGCCGCTGGTCCACGCCTAAATCGAAAGCTCCTGTGGACTGTACCATGCTTTGGCCGAGGGCTTCGGCCAGGGTCCAGCCGGGGGTTTCCTGACTGTAGGCGGCGGTATAGATACCTTTGGCGGCGGGATTGGTGACGCTGGCGTTGCAGTGAACGCTGACAAACAGGTCCGCTTTTTGGAGACTGGCGAAGGCGGTACGGTCGTAGAGGCCTACGTCACGGTCGTCTGCGCGGGTCAGGAGGACGGTCAGGCCGGTCTGCTCCAGGAGGGAGGCGGCCTGGCGGGCAATAGAGAGATTCAGGTCCTTTTCGTCCACGCCGCCGAAACTTGCTCCGGCGCTGGAGCCGCCGTGCCCCGGGTCCAGCACCACCACGCCGGAGAGGACGGGGACTTCACCGGTGGTGATGGAGACGGTGCGCGTGCTTCCGTTCCAGGTAACAGTGAAGCCGAGGGCCTCGGAGACGGCCCGCAGGGGGACCATGGTGAGGCCGCCGCTGGTTATGTAGGCCGTCCCGGCGGTATTCAGAGGGACGCCTTCCACCAGGATGGATACGTTTCCCCGATTGGTTCCGGCGGCGGGGAGGGCCAGCAGCAGAGACGTGCAGACCGCCAAAGAGAGCGTATACAAACGGTTCCGTTTTTTCATAAAAGCAGGTTCCTTTCGCGGGGAAGTTTTCTTTATTGTACCGGATATCCCGCTGCGGGACAAGCGGTAATATTTTGCAATTCATGAGAAGGCGAGAAGGTTTTCCCTCTTTCGACGAAATCCACTTGACAAAGACGGCTGGTAAGTCTAGACTATCCATAGCTAACGTGAAGGAGAGGACCCCGTTTTATGGAAGCAAAAGAGAAGGCCATGACGTTGGACCAGCTGCCAGTGGGAGGGAGCTGTATCATTGAACAGGTGGGCAACCAGCGGGGCGCGGTGAAACGGCGGCTCATTGATATGGGCCTCACTCCGGGCACGGCGGTGGAGCTGGTGAAAATCGCCCCCTTTGGCGACCCTATGGAACTGCGCCTGCGGGGTTACGAGCTCTCGCTGCGCAAGGAGGACGCCGCCCAAATCAAAATCAGCCGCAGTTCCCCCCGGACGCCGGAGCGGGAGGCGGTTTCGGAGAGCGCGTATCACCTGGGGAGTACCTGCCATGGCGACTGCGCTCATTGCAGGATGGGATGTTCAGACCCCAAGGACCTGGAGGCCATGCACCGGGCCCACCGCCACGAGCAGGAACACCATCCCAACTCCTACGATCCCCGGGCCCATGACCAGCGGCAATGGAAGGTTGCGCTGGTGGGCAATCCCAACTGCGGCAAGACCACACTCTTTAATGCCCTTACTGGCTCTAACCAGTACGTCGGCAACTGGCCCGGCGTGACGGTGGAGAAAAAAGAAGGGGAGGCCCGGCTGGGGGATTTGAGCTTCACGGTGGTGGACCTGCCGGGTATTTATTCCCTCTCGCCCTACTCCATGGAGGAACTGGTAGCCCGGAAATTTATTATCAACGAACAGCCGGACGCTATCATCGATATCGTGGACGCCACCAATCTGGAGCGGAACCTCTACCTCACTATGCAGCTTTTGGAGCTGGAACGTCCGGTGGTTCTGGCGGTGAATTTCATGGACGAGGTAGAGAAAAAAGGCGATGTTATCGACTGTGACCGTCTCGCCGCTAATCTGGGGGTTCCGGTGGTCCCCATATCCGCCCGGGACGGTGTGAATATAGACAAGCTGGTTCAGGAGGCCCACCGGCAGATGCACACCGGCCTCACCGTGGAGCCGGACGACCTCTACGACGACTTTACCCATGCCATCCACCACCGTATCGGGGACATTATCCACGACCGGGCCTACGCCAAAGGCATTCCCGCCCATTGGGCCGCGATTAAGCTGCTGGCCGGGGACGATGAGGTGGCGGGAGATCTGGAGCTGGATGAGGCCACCCTGCGCCATATTGATGAAATCGCGAGGGAATACGAGGCCGCCAGTCCCCTGGGGGACCGGGAAACCCTGCTGGCGGACAGCCGGTACCGGTTTGTGGAACGGGTAGTGCGCTCCTCGGTCCGGCGGAGGACCCGCGGGGGCGAGCGGACGGTCACGGAGCGAATTGACGCTGTGGCTACCCACAAATATTGGGCAATTCCCCTGTTTTTGACCATGATGCTGACGGTGTTTCTGATTACCTTCAGCGGACCGGGAAAATGGCTCTCCGACGGCATCGCCTGGCTTGTGGAAGACATGCTGTGCCCCGGTGCGGCCGGATGGCTGGACGCTCTGCACGCCCCCGGCTGGCTCAGCGGCGTACTGGTGGACGGGCTTATCTCCGGGGTAGGCGGCGTACTGACTTTCCTGCCTATGATTGCGCTGCTGTTTCTGTTCCTGTCCATGCTGGAGGACAGCGGATATATGGCCCGGGCGGCCTTCGTTATGGATAGGACTCTGCGGCACTTCGGCCTCTCCGGCAAGGCGTTCATCCCTATGCTGATGGGGTTCGGCTGTACCGTGCCGGCTGTCATGGGCGCACGGACCATGGAAAACGAGAAGGACCGGCGGATGACCATTCTTCTGGTCCCCTTCATGTCCTGTGGAGCGCGGCTGCCTATCTACGGCCTTATGACCTCCGCCTTTTTTCCGGAACACGCGGGCCTTGTGGTATTCGCCTTGTACGTACTGGGGCCGGTCATTGCCATCGCCTCCGGGCTGATTTTGAAGCGCAGCGTTTTTCAGGGGGACCCTGCGCCCTTCCTGCTGGAGCTGCCCCCCTACCGGATGCCCACGCTCCATAATATTTGGCTTCATGTGTGGGAGCGGGTACGGGACTTTCTAACCCGTGCCGGGACCATTATCGCCGCTATGAGCGTCGTAGTTTGGTTCCTCCAGAACTTCGGGACAGACCTGCGTATGGTGGAGGACACCGCCAACAGTATCCTGGCTATGGTGGGCGGCTGGATTGCGCCTGTCTTCGCGCCCATGGGATTTGGCGTGTGGCAGGCGGCGGTTGCGCTGCTGACAGGCCTTATTGCCAAGGAGGCGGTGGTCAGCTCCATGAGCCTTTTCTACGGCTTCTCCCTCACCGACTACGCCGCCGCCGGTGTGGTTATGAGCGCAACCTTTTCTCCTGCCGCCGCCCTGGCGTTCCTGGTATTCTGTGCCCTCTACACCCCCTGCGTGGCGGCTATCGCCACCATTCGCCGGGAGATGAACAGTCTCAGCTGGACCGCCCTGGCGTTGATTTGGCAGCTGGGAGTGGCGTGGCTGATTTCCTTCGCGGCCTACCAGCTGGCGGCGCGGCTGCTATAGCGTCAAAAAGCGGCGGGCCGTTGGCCCGCCGCGTATCTTACGCCCCAATATGGTTCGCAATCCGCTGCATAATCATATCCAGCGCCACCAGGTTGTGTCCGCCCTCCAGGACAATAATGTCCGCGTACCGCTTAGACGGCTCAATAAACTGCTCGTGCATGGGCTTGACCGTGGTTAAGTACTGCTCTACAACCGACTCCAGACTCCGGCCCCGCTCCTGCACATCCCGGAGAATCCGCCGGAGAATGCGCACATCCGCGTCCGTATCCACAAAAATCTTGATATCCATCATATCCCGCAGCTCCGGATTCTGGTAAATCAGCAGACCCTCCACAATAATCACGCTGGCGGGCTTAATCTCTGCCGTCTCCTGGGTCCGGGTATGTTCCGTGTAGGAGTATACCGGGCACTGGATAGCAACCCCTCGCTTGAGAGCCTGCAAGTGCCGGACCATCAGGTCCGTTTCAAAGGCGTCTGGATGGTCGTAGTTCTGGCGGCAGCGGACCTCAAAGGGCATGTCCGACTGGTCCTTGTAGTAGTTGTCGTGGTAGACAACGCCTACCGCGTCGCCGAAACGCTTTTTGATGTGCTGGGTAAGGGTAGTTTTGCCGCTGCCGGTACCGCCGGCGATGCCGATCAGAATGGTGTCCGTCATAGCTGCCGCCTCCTGTCGAATATTGTCTATTATTATAGTTGGGACGGCGGCCAATTGCAAGGCGGCAGGGAACATTTTTTTCCAAGCTTCGTCAAAAGAAATTAGCGGTTGACTACCGCCTGCAAAAAAGGTATTATGTTAAGTAAAAACCGGGTTTACAAAAGGAGGAGCAACTATGGGCAACCGCGTATGCCCCGACTGCGGGGAAGAATTTTCTACTACATACCGAAAATGTCCCTTCTGCGAGGAGGAGGCCGCCCTTCAGCAGGGTGCGCCTATCCACCGGCGGGGCGGCAAGCGTCTGGAAAAACGCAGGACCGGCGGCGGAGTGGGCGGCGTTTTGCTGCTGCTGCTGGGCGTGGTGGTTCTGGGTATGGTGGGTTTCGCGCTGGTGGGGGACCGGATTGCGGACACCATGGGCATTCGCGGCGGCGATCCGCTCAATACGACGGAACCCAGCGGCGCGAATGCCATATCTCAGCCGGAAAACGACCAGCCAGCCCCGCCGGAGGACACCGTCACTCCCATAACCGTCGGGGACGGCGGTGAGAGCGGCGAGGAGGGCGATGACGGAAATCAGGCGGAACCCACGCCGCTGGCGCTTTCCCAGGCGAATATCCAGATTGCGGCGGGGGACAAGGCCCGCCTTCTGGCCTCCGGCGGCACGGGGGAGGTCGTGTGGTCTACCTCTAACGAGAATATTGCCACGGTAACCGGCGGCGAGGTGGAGGGGAAGGCCGGCGGCACCGCAACCATTACCGCTGCCTGCGGCGAGGAATCGGTGTCCTGTACGGTGAAGGTCACAGGGGACCCCTATGTGAGCAATCTGGATTTGAAGCTCAACAAGACGGACTTTACCCTGCCCTCTGGAGATCCGCCGGTGCAGATGAAGGTCCTTATCAGCGGCACCAGCGATGTCTACGACGGTCAGGTCACCTGGTCTACCGGCAACGCCAACGTGGTTACGGTCAGCGACGGCGGTCTCGTTACCCGGGTGGGCAAGGGGACCACTACCGTCACCGCCGCCGTGGAAGGACAGGAGCTGGAGTGTACGGTCCGGGTGCCGTAAAGAACGCGGCGGAATTGTCTGGATAAGTGAAAATCTGCAGAAGACGCCAGGGACAGGGAAGTGGTCCTTGGCGTCTTCTGCAAATTCCGGCCTTGTCCGCGGGGCGTTGACGGGCCGTTTTTGAACGCCCGGCCACAAGGCGGGGAAAACAGTCATACCGGTTTGCTCTTTTGTTTCAGTTCCTCCTGTTTTTGTTTACAATAGAAGTGGAATCTTTCACGATGGGAGGACGCTATGAGTACAAGAAAAGTCTACGGCTATCTGCGCGTATCCGCAAAGGACCAAAACCTTGACCGGCAGCTTGCGGCAATGGGCGAAGCGGGGATTTCTTCCCGGCAGCTCTATATGGACCGGCAGAGCGGCAAGGATTTCGACCGTCCGGCCTACTGCCGCCTGCTGAAGCGGCTCAATCCGGGGGACTTGCTGGTAATCAAGTCAATCGACCGGTTGGGCCGCAACTATGACGAAATCATTGAGCAGTGGCGGATATTAACCAAGGAGCGGGGCGTCGACATTCAGGTTTTGGACATGCCTCTGCTGGATACCAGCCACGCAAAGGATCTTTTAGGGACCTTTATCGCGGACTTAACGCTGCAAGTTTTGTCCTACTGCGCCCATGCGGAGCGTGACAATACCCGCCAGAGGCAGCGGGAGGGCATTGTTCTGGCAAAAGCGCGGGGCGTTCGTTTTGGCCGCCCCAAAAAGGAGCTTCCGGAGAATATTGACGAGCTGTACAGCGCATGGCGGCGCGGGGAGATGACAAGCGAGGAGTTTGCTGTACAGTGCGATATGGCTTTGGGCGTGTTGTACCGGAAATTAAAGGAGCGGGGATTTTGCGTCCAGGATTCTCCCAAACACCGGCCCTCAAGCGCCTGCTGTCCCAAATAGTTTTTAACTAAAAGTATACATTTTGTCAAGGAGATATTTTGCGTATGGCCGCACTGCTTCCGTATATTTATGACAAAAACCATATACATAATATAAATTTTTCACAAAATAACTCTGCTGACAAAATGTATACTTAATGATAAACTATCTCCCGAAAACGCCCTTTTTAGAGGGGCGGTATGAAGGAAAAGGTGGCGGACCCGTCCATCTTCCTGCGGACAAACACGCTCTCCCTGCCGTACTGTCGGCAGGGAGAGCGTGTAAGGAAGGAGACTGAGTGATGAGGATTCTTGTAACGGGAGCCAACGGACAATTGGGCATCGCCGTCGTCAGCGAATTGCTGAAGCGCGGCGTGGAGACTTTTGCCACGGGACTGGGACCGCCGCGCTTCTGCGCCGCGCCCTACATCCCCTTGGATATCGCCAGCCAGGCGGAGGTGAAGCGCACTCTCGCGCAAATCATCCCCAGCGCGGTGATCCACTGCGCGGCCTGGACCCGTGCAGACGCGGCGGAGAGGCCGGAGAACGCCGCTGAAGTCAGGGCCGTCAACGTGGACGGCACCCGGTATCTTGCGCAGGCGTGCGAGGCGGTTGGCAGCAAGCTGGTGTATGTCAGTACGGACTGCGTGTTTGACGGCCAGGGGACGCGTCCCTGGAAAGCGGATGGAGAGGAGTTCCGGCCCGTGAATTTTTACGGCCAGACTAAGCTTGAGGGAGAACAGGAGGTCCGCCGGTACCTGGAAAAATATTTTATTGTCCGCACATCCTGGCTGTTCGGCATCCACGGCAGCAACTTTATCGCCTCTATACTGAAACTGGGGCGGGAGCGGGATTCCGTCCAGGTGGTAAAGGACCAGACCGGTACGCCAACCTACGCCCGGGACTTGGCGCGGCTGCTGGTGGATTTGACGGAGTCAGAGAAATACGGCTGCTATCACGCCGCCAACGAGGGTGATTACGTCACCAAGTACGGCCTTGCCCTTGAGGTATTCCGGCAAGCTGGGTGTACAGCCCGTGTTACCGCTGTGACAAGCGGGGAATACGGCCCGTATGAGGCGGTCCGTCCCCTGAACAGCAGGCTGGACCGAAGCAAGCTGGCTGCGGCTGGCTTTGCGCCTCTCCCGGACTGGCGGGACGCCGTGAGCCGGTATCTGGCGGAACTCGGTTAGCAGGGGATAATTACATTGAGCTGGTAGAGATTCAAGGGGTGTACGAGGTCCGTAAAAATTACTACAATATTACGGAAGACGTGCGGGACCCCGTGGATACGGTCTCTGCTCTAAACCGCAGGCGTCCTCAGCGCGGCGGCGAAAAAGCGGATTTGGCCTTGACATTCTCCCTGAATTATATTATTTTATCTCATATTATTACCCATGAATCCTCTGCGGACCGCCGCGCGAAGGGAGAATATTTTATGGAGCCTATCTGTTACATCTCAGGGGCGCAGGAGCCAGGGCCCGTGGCCATCTCTCCCTACCGGCCCGCCTTTATCATCGCCGCCGACAGAGGCCTGGAACACCTGACGGCCCAGGGGATTACCCCGGATTTGACTGTGGGGGACTTTGACTCTTTGGGCCGGGTGCCGGAGGGGGACAACGTGCTGCGCCATCCGGCGGAGAAGGACGACACGGATATGCTTCTGGCCGTCCGGGAGGGGCTGCGGCGGGGATGCAGAAAATTTTTGCTGTACGGCGGCTTGGGCGGACGGCTGGACCACACCCTGGCCAATCTGCAAACGCTGGTCTTTTTAGCACGCGAAGGCGCCGCCGGCTGGCTGCTGGGGGACGGCATGGCTGTCACCGCGCTGCGGGACGGCTGCCTGAACTTTGGCCCCGGGCACGCTGGAGTAATTTCCGTCTTCTGTGCCGGATCGGATGCCAGAGGCGTAAATCTGGAGGGACTCTACTACCCCCTCCGCAACGCCACGCTCACCAGCGGCTTCCCCCTGGGGGTCAGCAACCAATTTACCGGCGTACCGTCCAAGGTGTCTGTCCGGGAGGGGGAACTGCTGGTTATGTGGCAGGAATCGCCGGAATCGCTGGCGGCCCGGCTGTAATTTCATAAAATACAGGGCGGTAGCCGGATCAGTAGACCCGGTTGCCGCCCTGCTGGTCTGCGCCTCAGCGCTTGTTCTCGTTGTTCTGCTTCTGATTCTGGTTGTTCTGGTTCTGGTTATTGTTCTGGTTCTGATTGTTCTGGTTCTGACTATTCTGATTGTTCTTCATGATTTGGAAACCTCCTTTCCAAAAACGGTACGCCCCTAGTATTGCCCCGATTTTCTGCCGTTATACAGAAAATACAGGGAATAAAAAGGAAATTTCCGGAAAATACTAGAGATATCCAACGTTGAGAAAGGAGATACGCTATGGAGTTGAAAGACAGCGTAACCAAAGAAAACCTTATGAGGGCCTTTGCCGGCGAGAGTCAGGCCAGAAACCGTTATACCTTTGCCGCCAATGTCTGCTGCACGAACAAATTGCAGGTACTGGAGGCTATCTTCCTCTACACTGCGGGACAGGAAAAGGAACACGCGGAGATTTTCTACAACCATTTGGTCAAGGCCGGGTGCGAAAACGTAACGCTCACCGCCAATTATCCTGTTGACCTGACCAACCAGCCGCTGAAGCTGCTGGAGCTTGCCCGGGAGCACGAGATGGACGAATTCGGAGATGTGTACCCGGCTTTCGCGAAAAAGGCGGAGGAGGAAGGATTTGCGGAAATTGCCCGCCACTTCCGCCAGATTGCCGCCATTGAAAAGGTCCACGCGGAGCGGTTTGAGCGGTTCGCTAAGCTGCTGCGGGATAGCAAGCTGTTTGTCAGCGACGTGGAGACAGGCTGGATGTGTCTCAATTGCGGCCACGTATTCCAGGGGACCAAGGTTCCCGGCAAATGCCCCGTCTGCGACCACGACCAGGGATATTTTATCCGTCTGGAGCTGTCGCCATACGAGAGATAACCCCCAATATGAGGACCGGGATTGCCCGCGAGGGAATCCCGGTCTCATTTTGAAATCCGCGCCGCAGTGGTTGACCTTTTCCCGCAATGCTGGTACAATAGGAGAATCAAAAAATAACAGGAGGTCTTTCCATGAAGAAAACTATTTCCACTCCCCATGCCCCTGCGGCTATCGGTCCCTACTCCCAGGGTGTGGACGGCGGCGGCATTGTCATCACATCTGGACAGCTGCCCATTGACCCGGTTACGGGGGCCTTTGCGGAGGGCGGCGTTGCCGGACAGACCAAACAGTCTTTGGAAAATGTGAAGGCTGTGCTGGAGGCGGCGGGGCTGACGATGGAGAACATTGTCAAAACCACGGTGTTCCTCAAGGATATGAACGACTTCTCCGCTATGAACGAGGTCTACGCTACTTTCTTCCCGCAGAACCCCCCGGCCCGCAGCGCCGTAGAGGTGGCGCGCCTTCCGAAAGACGCGCTGGTAGAAATTGAAGCTATTGCTGTACGGTAATGGTTCCCCCGGAGGTAACCAGCTTCCGGGGGATATGTCTGGTATGTGTTCATAAACTGGAAATATTTTTGATGCCAAATTGATGGCGGAATGATGGGTTTTCTATGCAACGTCTTGTTAAGATAGCAGCAGCCTAACCGACAAAGAAGGTGTTTTTTCGATGTACCAAAGAGAGTTCCGCATCCCTTCCGGCGGGAAGCCGGCATCCCGGCGCAGACGCCGCCGCAGGGGGAACCTGATGCCCATACTGCTGTTAGGAGCCTTTACGGTTTTTGCGGCGGCAGCCTTTCTTCGCTCCAGTCCGGATGAACCGGTCAGGGTGGAGGACGGCACAGCGCCTCTGCCGGTAGTGGCCTCCGTGCCGGACGGCCCGGCATCCCCGGAAGAGGTGGACCTGCCGCCGGAAGAAGGAAGCCAGCCGGATTCCACAGCGTCTTTGCCGGACAACCAGAACTCTGCGGAGGGACCGGACCTGCCGCTGGAGGACGGCGCTGTTCAGCCGGAAGAGCCCGTTCCCCCGGCTGTCCAAACGCCGCCGGACCAGGACCAGGACGCTGACGGTTGGCAGCTGCTGCTGGTAAACCCCTGGAACGCCATGCCGGAGGAATACATACCGGTTTTGAAACAGCTGGATAACGGCCAAGCCGTGGACGAGCGGTGCTACGAAGATTTGCAGGCTATGATGGACGCTTGCCGTGAGGGCGGATATTCGCCCCTCATCTGCTCGTCCTACCGCACCCAGAAAAAACAGGAATCTCTGTTTCAGAACAAAATCAGCCGTCTCATGGCGAAGGGGCTCTCCGAGGAGGAGGCCCGGGCAGAAGCGGCGAAGGTGGTGGCGGTGCCTGGCACCAGCGAGCATCAGCTGGGGCTGGCCCTGGACATCGTGGATATAAACCACCAGGTTTTGGACAAGTCACAGGAGGAAACCGGCGTACAGCAGTGGCTGATGGCCCACAGCTGGGAATACGGCTTTATTCTCCGCTACCCCAACGATAAGAGCGAAATTACCGGCATCATCTACGAACCCTGGCACTACCGCTATGTGGGCCGGGACGCCGCCCAGGAAATCTTTGAGCAGGGCGTATGCCTGGAGGAGTATCTGGACGCGGTGCAGGGACAATGACCGCCTTTTTCTTCCGGCAAAAACAGCCTCCCCCGCAGCCAGCTGCCGTGGGGGAGGCGATTGTTGTCTTTTGCCCAATGGATCAGGCATCCTGAGAGGAGCTTCCGTGGGCCTTGAGCACCACGTCGTGGTATCCGCCCTCCACGATAGAGGTGGAGGAGACCAGGGTCAGCCGCGCCTTCTCCTGAAGCTCCGGAATGGAGATTACGCCGCAGTTGCACATGGTGGATTTCACCTTGTACAGACTTTTCGCCACATTGTCCTTCAGGGGACCGGCGTAGGTAACGTAGGAATCCACGCCCTCCTCAAAGGCCAGGCCCCTGCCGCCGCCCAGGTCGTACCGCTGCCAGTTTCTGGCGCGGTTGGAGCCCTCGCCCCAGTACTCCTTCATGTACTGGCCGTTAACCAGCACCCGGTTCGTGGGACTCTCGTCGAAGCGGGCGAAGTACCGGCCAAGCATCAGGAAGTCCGCCCCCATAGCCAGGGCCAGGGTCATGTGGTAGTCGTGGACAATACCGCCGTCAGAGCAGATGGGCACGTATACGCCAGTCTCCTTGAAGTACTCGTCCCGGGCGGCAGCCACCTCAATGAGAGCGGTTGCCTGTCCGCGTCCAATGCCCTTGGTTTCCCGGGTGATGCAGATGGAACCGCCGCCAATGCCCACTTTCACGAAGTCCGCCCCGGCTCTGGCAAGGAACAGGAATCCATCCCTGTCCACCACGTTGCCCGCACCCACCTTCACCGCGTCGCCATAGGTGTCCCGAATGTAGCGGATGGTCTGCTCCTGCCAGCAGGAATAGCCCTCGGAGGAGTCGATGCACAGCACGTCCGCGCCAGCCTCAATGAGGGCGGGGACCCGCTGGGCGTAATCCCGGGTATTGATGCCCGCGCCCACCATATAGCGTTTTTGGCTGTCCAGCATCTCGTCGGGATTCTCCTTGTGGCGTTCATAGTCCTTGCGGAAGACAAAGTATAAAAGCCGTCCGTCCGCGCTGACGATGGGCAGGGAATTGAGCTTGTGGTCCCAGATGATGTCGTTAGCCTCCTTGAGGGAGGTGCCCTCGGGGGCGGTAACAAGCCGCTCCAGGGGGGTCATGAACTCCCGTACCGGCACAGAGGGGTCCATGCGGCTGACGCGGTAATCCCGGCTGGTGACAATGCCCAGGAGCTTGCCCTGATCGGTGCCGTCCGCCGTAATAGCTACGGTGGAGTGGCCGTTGCGGGCCTTCAGGTCCAGCACGTCCTGGAGCGTCGCGTCAGGGGGGAGGTTGGAGTCGCTGGGTACAAAGCCAGCCTTGTAGCTCTTTACTTTAGCCACCATAGCCGCCTCGTTCTCAATGGACTGAGAACCGTAGATGAAGGAAATGCCGCCCTCCCGGGCCAGGGCCACGGCAAGGGTGTCGTTGGACACAGACTGCATGATGGCGGAAACCATAGGGATACTGATAGAGATGGGACAGGACTCCTCCCCTTTCCGGTATTTGACCAGAGGCGTGCGCAGGGATACGTTGGCGGGGACGCACTCTGGAGAAGTATAGCCGGGTACCAGCAGGTACTCGCTGAAGGTGTGGGAGGGCTCGCTGTAGTAAAAGGCCATAACGCAATACACTCCTTTATCTATAAAAATGACGTAAAATGTGATGCCCCCATGGTATCATGCCGGGGCGGATTTGTAAAGAAAATTCTGCTAAACAAGCCTTTTTGGGGCATGTGGAACAGCCGGAAATCCCTCCGGCGAAAAAAATATGGCTATGTTTCTAAATTGTTACAGCTTTTTTTGAAAAAGTGTGCTATAATAAGCCGGTATAGCGGGCCGTCCCGGCCCGGACACGAACATCCCGATAAGGAGGATTAGACCAATGAAACTAATAACACTGCGCCGGCGCTTCCTGTCCGGACTGCTGGCGGCAGTCCTGCTGCTGACGCTGGCGCCCCTGGGCCAGGCGGCGGAGACCTACTATATCTGTCCAGCCTGCAAGCAGCAGACAGCCACCTTGTCCGTCATCAAGGAGGCCAACTGCCACGAGGAAGGCGTTACGGAGTACTTCTGCTACAACTCCACCTGCCCCAGATACCAACAGTCCTATCTGGAGAAGACCTCTATTGACCCTGACAACCACGACGCCACCTACCGGGACAATGGCGACGGCACCCATTCCGGTACCTGCACCTACCACGTCTCCCACAGCATCGACGTACATATTGACCGGGAGAGGCACAGCTACAGCGCCAGCGGCGGCGTTTGTACCAAGTGTCTCTCCGTGGACTACAGCAACGTCCAAATCGCTCTGCCGGAGACCATGGACCTATTTATCTCCCTCAACGACGTCAACGCCAGATTGTCGGTGGGCGAGGCGGGGCTGACCTCCGGTACGGCGGACCTGACCAGCGAGTATACGGTATCCTACAACTGGTACTACAAGGGAGAACTGGTGGGTACAGGGAAAACTTACACCCCGCCCGCCTCTGTCATTGGCACGGAGGGAATCTACCAGTACGCCTGCTTTGTAATGGCTGTGCCGAAAAACAACTCCTCCCTGAAAATTATCAGCGCCACCTGCAATGTCAGCGTCCGGGTGGAAGACCTGATTACCGCTTACGCTACCGTGGGCAGCAGCGACGAATACATGGATTTCAGCGAGACCAACAGCCGTACCCCCATGTCCGTGGAGGACCAAATCTATGAGGCGGTCTACAACCAGACCAACAGCCAGCCGTCCTATGTGGTCTTTATGGACAAGCCCGCTTCTACGGTGGGAGACATGGAGGTTATCCCCGGACGGCGGTACTACTTCTACAGCCCCAGCATCGGTACCAACAACCGCCTCTCCGGCGCAACCTTTACCCCCAACAACAAGGGCGTTACCGGTAACTACGTAATTTACTTCACCGCTTACGATGAGGCGGGTCTGGAGTATCCCGGCGTACTGACCTTTGTCGTAGAGAAGTACTCCGGGAACATGGACGTGCTCCTCACTGCGGCTAAGGGCTCGGTAGTGCCGCTGCAAGGAAGCCAATTTGAGACGTTCTGGAAGAGCCTGTACCCCCAGGGCGCCTTGACCCGGGTCAACTTTACCCGCCTGCCCTCCAACGGGGAGGGAACCCTGTATATCGGATACTCCTCCGCCACCCGCAACGGCACCCGGGTAAAATCCGGAGACTACTTCTATGCCCAGCCCTACGGCAGTCAGTACGGCCTGGATGAGGTGTCCTTCGTACCCCGGGAGGATTTCTCCGGGTACGTAGCCGTGCCCTTTGAGGCCTTTGGCGAGAACAACCGGAACAGCAAGACCTCGCGGAACGGAACCATGTACATTTTCATCAGCGACGGAACAGTGTCTGACGTCACCTGTAAGGTGGAGGCCGGGTCCTACAGCCGTCTGAAGGAGGAAGATTTCCTGAAGGTCTACCAGGCCGCGGGCGGCACGGGTTCAGGCTTCTATATCCAGCTGCTGGATGTGCCTGCCAGCGGCGCGCTGTACACCGGCTACGCCGAAGGGGGCAGGGGTACCCGCCTGACTGCGGCGTCCATCGCCTCCCGGCCCTTCTACTACAATAGCAGCTGGGGCGACCTCATCAGCGATTTGACCTACGTACCGGGACTGGCGCAGTCGGAGGAAATCCGCTACGTAGCATACGACCTCCAGGGCAGGCCCGTACATTCCGGCAGCATCCGCTTCACCGTCCAGGCGGCGGCAGTGGTGGCCTACACCTCCCCCGCCAGCGGAGTTACTTTCCAGGTAAAGGATTTTACCAGCTTTGCCGGGTCCAAGGTGAGCAATGTGTCCTTTACGCCTCCCGCCTCTGCCAGCGGCGCGTTGTACTATGACCGGACCACTAACAGCGCCGGTACGGCAATCACCAGCGACGGCCCCCGGTTCTACCTGTCGGCCCCGGTTACCACCGCCAACGTGCTCCTGCTGGGCAAGGTCACCTTCGTCCCCGCCATTGGCTTTACCGGCGTGGTGACCATCCCCTTCACCGCCTATGACGAGAACGGCGGAAAAACTACCGGCACGGTACGCATCAACGTGCCCACCGCGTCCACAGGTACAAATCCCGGAGGCATAGGAAACCTGGACAACACAGGTAATACCGGCGATACTGACGGCACAACGCCCGGTCAGAAGGTAACCTTCAAAGATGTGCCCAACAACAAGGATACCTCTTGGTACTACACCGCCGTTACGGATTTGGCAACCGCCGGGATTCTGGGCGGCTTTGGCGACAACACCTTCCGCCCCTCGGAGGCCGTGACCTACGGACAGGCGTTGAAGATGATTATGAAAGCGGCCGGATACAGCGAAATCGCTCCCACAGGTTCCCACTGGGCCAGCGGGTATTTGGAAAAAGCCATAGCCGACGGTCTGACCAACGCGACCATCGCCCAGATGGATAAACGCATTGACCGCTATACCATCGCGGCGATTGCCGCCCGTGCGCTGGACCTTCCTCTGCCCAACGCCAATACCTCTCCCTTCTACGATATGGATATGAACGAGGCTACCGCTCTTTACGTTCTTTCCCTCTATGAGGCGGGCATCATCAAGGGCAGCGAGGATAAGTCGGGGCATGTAGTTTATAACGGCAGCTACGCGATCCGCCGTAACGAGATGGCCGTTATCATCTGGCGTATCTACAACTATAAAAACACCGGCTTCGCCGAATGACGCGCCATAATCCGGCGGCTTCCCGCTCATACTAGGGAGAAATAGAGAGGAGTATGATCCCTATGGAACAGATCTATGTCACCGGGCACCGGAACCCGGATACGGATTCCGTGGTCTCCGCCATGGCCTACGCCGCTTTGCGCAATGCCCTGGGAGAACGGCAGTATGTAGCAGCCCGCCTGGGCCATTGCAGCGACGAGACAAGGCTGATCCTGAACCGTTTCGGCTTTGAGCCGCCTCTGCTCATCAAGACCATGCGAACCCAGGTCCAGGACCTGGACTTTGACGTGCCGCCTATCCTCCATGAGGCCGCCACCGTGAACCGGGCCTGGTCCGTCATGGAGGAGGATAAGCAGATTTCCGCCATCCCCATCACCGACGATGAAGGAAGACTGCGGGGGATGCTCACCGCCGGAGACATCGCCGGGTTTGACATGGAGACCATTACGGACCCCACCCTGCGGAAGGTGCCCCTCTTTAACATTCTCAGCGTCCTGGAGGGACAGCTGCTCAACGAGACCGAGGACGTGGTCAACACCATCTCCGGCGAGGTGGTGCTGGCCCTTCCTCAGGGCACGGAGCTGCCCCCCTTCCGCCAGAAAGATACTATCCTTATCTGCGGACATCAGCCGGAGATGCTGCGGCAGGCTGTAGAGTTTGGCGTGGCCTGCGTCATTCTTTGTCAGGCGGAGTTGCCCGAGGACATCCGGGCTGTTGCGGGAAAAACCTGTATCCTCTCTACCCCCTATGACAGCTATCGGGCGGTACGCCGCATTTTCCAGGCCATTCCCGTGGGGCGGATAGCCCGGAAGGAGGACTTGCAGTTGTTTCACCTCACCGACTACCTCGACGACGTGCGGGAGGTGGTGCTGCAAAGCCGTTACCGGAGCTATCCCGTGCTGGACAGCGGCGAGAAGGTGGTGGGGACGCTCTCCCGGTACCACCTCATCAAGCCCCGGCGCAAGCAGGTGGTGCTGGTGGACCACAACGAGGCATCCCAATCTGTTCCGGGCCTGGAGCAGGCGGATATTCTGGCGATTATTGACCACCACCGTCTGGCGGATATTCAGACGAAAAACCCTGTCTACATGCGCAACGAGCCCGTAGGCAGCACCTGTACCATTGTGGCGGGTATGTACCAGGAACGGGGACTGATGCCCTCCGGAAAACTGGCGGGACTGATGGCGGCGGCCATTGTGTCGGACACAGTGCTCTTTAAATCCCCCACCTCCACGGCCCGGGACCGGTCCATGGCGGAACGCATGGCCCATATCGCTGGCATCTCCCTGGAGGAACTGGGCCGGGAAATCTTTTCCGCCTCCGCCCCGGAGGACCAGCCGGTACAGCAGCTCCTTTTTGCGGACTTCAAGGAGTTCCACATTGCGGGACACAACTTTGCTGTCAGTCAGATTACCTGCGTGGATTCCGACCGCCATCTGGCCAGGAAGGACGAATTTCTGACCCTTATGGAGCAGACGAAGTCGGAGCATGAGTACAGCATGATGCTGCTGATGCTTACGGACGTGCTGCTGGAGGGCAGCAAGATTTTGTGCCTGGGCGGCGAGGACACATTCCAGCAGGCATTCAACGTGGAACTGAAGGACCATGAGGCGTTTTTGCCAAGAATTATGTCAAGAAAAAAGCAGATTATTCCCATGCTCTCAGCATTATGGGGGTAAAAGAAGTGCGCGAGGTGGAATTCCACCCCGCGCTTTTCTTTTCGCCGCTTTACTCCCCAAGGGGCTGATAAATGGTGAACTGATGATTCTCCTCCAGCTCCGGGTGGCAGATGGCTACGATGTCCTCAAACTTCTCTACCACCTGCGCGCTCTTCATATAATAGCCGTTGTCCATGGTAAACACCCGTCCGTTTTGATAGGCCTTAAACTCCGCGAACAGCGGGTCCTCATCCAGCAGCGTCCCCATCATGTACTGGGGCAGGGAGTCGTAAATCAGCACGTCAGCATCCTTGCATTTGTCCAGAAACTCCTCCATACCAATCTGTACCGCGCCCTCGCCCTCCAGGTCCTTCAGAGCGTACACGGCCCCGGCGCGTTCCAGCTGCTTAGCGATGGTGGAATTGCCCGCCTGGGTGTAGACCACGCCGCCGAAAACCATGCCGAAGGCCACCACAGGCCGTTCGTTTTCCGGGATGGAGGCCATTTGGGTGTAGAGGTCCTCCAGACGGGACAATCCGGCGTCGTAAAGGCTGTCCGCCTTTTCGTCCAGATTGTAGAACGCGGCGAAGAACTTCATCCACTCCAAATAGGCCTCGCTGCCGGATTCAGACCACTCGCTTGCCGCCACATAGGGGATACCCACCTGGTCCAGCATTCCGGCCAGGGCCATCCCCTCTTCCCGGGAAGTGTCCAGAAATACCAGGTCCGGAGCCGCGGTGATGACCGCCTCCAGGTCTCCGGCCGTCCAGGTATCCTGAGCCACATAAGTAATCTGTCCGCTGGCAAAGCCGTCCAGCACCGCTTGATTGGACCACTGGGATTCCTCCGTGGTCAGTGCGGCAATGGAGCCGTAAAGCCCCGCATCTTCCAGGGACTCCAGGAACCCTACGTGGGTTGTGGATGTGAACATGGCCCGCTTGATGGGCGTGGACACCTTCACCGCATCCTCGTAGCCTGTGGGAACGGCAGTACCCTCCGGCGTGAGCAGCAGTTCCCGTCCGGCGGAGTCGGTGAGCAGCTTCACGCCGTCCGCCAGATATTGGATGTCGAAGTTGCTGGCGTTTTTAATGTGAAAGCCCTGTCCCGCCTCGCCGGTGGAGTCAGCGGGCTGACTTTCCCCGTCGTTGTCCTGAGCGTTGTTTTTGCCGCCGCAGGCGGTCAACAGGGCCGCCGCCAGCACAACGGTCAACAGCAAAGCAATCCATCTTTTCAGATTCATTTTCTTTTTCCTCCTGGTTATATAAGGTACATCTTTCAAAACGCGGCTATTTCGCGTCATGAACCCAATCAGCCTTTTTGCCCCTGGCGGCCTCTTCAAGCTGAGATACCGCCCCCAGCTGGCGCACCGGGGCATCGCCATAGCAGGCCCGGCAGTCCTCCGGACTTCGGAGGCTGAATACCGGCAGTCCCTTTTCCGCCGCGTCCCGCAGCAGGTCCAGGTTAGGCTGGCAGAGAACGCCCCTGGGGAATCCGGTATCCACCGCGAACCGGCATTGTTCCAGAAGCCGGGCGGCTTCCCGCGTCTTCTCCGGGCCGATGGGCGTGAAGCTGCTCTGAGAAACCACCGTAAGCCCCATGGAGCGGGCCACAAAGAAGTCCACGTCATTCTCAAACAGAATCCCCGACGCCGCGCCGGTATTCATACGGTTCAGGAGGCGGTACACAGGCGCCCCCGTTCCGGCTCCCGCCGCCACAAACGCCTCCGGCGGCAGGGGGTTCTCCAGCTCCACGCATCCAAGAACCGCGTTGTAGGACGCGCCGTTGATGCCGTAGAGCCGGGTAATGGTATCCTCGCCGATAACGTCCTCGGGACGGCCCTGGGCGGCGATAGCCCCGTCCTTCACCAGCAGCACGAACTGACAGCTCTTAACCGCCAAATCCACGTCATGAAGGGCCAGAATGACCGTTAAACCCCGCCGGGCGGCCAGCTCCCCCAGAATGCGGACAACCTCAATTTTATGCCGGATGTCCAGATGGCTGGTGGGCTCGTCCAGAATCATCAGCTCCGGCTCCTGGGCCAATGCCCGGGCGATAAGCACTTTCTGCTTTTCGCCGTCGCTGAGGCTCTGGAAGTCCCGGTCCGCCAGATGCTCCGCCCCTACCGCCGCCATACACTCCCAGACAATCCGGCGGTCCTCCGGGCTGAGCCTGCCGAAAAAACCGGTGTGCGGTGTGCGGCCCATGGCGGCAATCTCGTAGGCGGTGGTCATGTTGACGTGGAGCTTTTCCGTCAGGACAACCGCCAGCGTGCGGGCAAGACCCGCAGGCCGCTGCGCGCGGATATCCTGCCCTTTGATGTAAACTGTCCCTCCCACAGGGGCCAGCATTCCCGACAGGGTGCGCAAAATGGTGGACTTACCTGCGCCGTTGGGACCAATCAAGCAGATGGTCTGGCCCCGCAGGGCCTCAATTTGAATGTCCCGGATAACGGCGCGGCTGTCATAACCGGCATCCAGACTGCTCGTGCGGAGAATCTCGCTCACAGCTTCTCCCTCCCCGTCAGCAGGAATACCACTACCGGCGCGCCAATAATCGCCGTAATGGCTCCCAGAGGCAGTTCCGCCGGCGACACCACCGTCCGAGCCGCGAAGTCGCAGGCCCCGGCCATCAATGCGCCGCCCAGCATTCCGGCGGGAATAAGAATACGGCTGTCGGAGGTACGCATTAAGATGCGGCAGATATGGGGCACTGCCAGGCCGATAAAGGAAACCGGTCCCGCAAAGGCTGTTACCGCCGCCGTGAGGACGCTGGAGAGCAAAATAATAGCGAAGCGAACCGGTTTTACGCGGATACCCATGCTTTCCGCGTAGCGGTCTCCCATACTCAGGGCGTTCAGGGGTTTCGCCAGCAGGCAGGACAATAGCAGAGTAGCCAGTACAATGGCATACAGGATGCCGACCTGGGGCCAAGTGAATCCGGCGAAGCTGCCCATGCTCCACATGGCGTAGTTGGCAATCTGTTCCCGCTGGGCAAACGCGCTGAGAACGCTGGTGGCCGCGCTGCACAAATATCCTGCCATCAGCCCCACAATCAGGAGAGTCACCACATTTTTTACCCTGGCCGCAGCGAACAGTACGGCGGACATCACCAGCATAGCTCCCGTAAAAGCCCCCAGGAAGAGAAATACCGGCGTCACCCGGCTCACGCCGAAGGTATAGCCCCCCAAGGTCACCAGGGCCACAAACAGAGACGAACCTGAGGACACCCCCAGCACGTAGGGCTCCACAATGGGGTTGGCAAAGAAGGTTTGCAGCAGCAGACCCGCGATGGAGAGAGCCGCCCCGCCGGCGAGAGACGCCAGCGCCCGGGGCAGACGGACCCGCCAGATGATTAAATAGGCGTTTTCCGCCGGGGACGCCTCCCCGAAAAGCACCCGCAGAATATCCCCCAAAGAAATATTTACAGACCCCAGTCCTACGTTCAGCAGGAAGACCAGAACCGTTCCCGCCAGCAGAACAGAAAGCCAGCTCATCCAGCGCACAGCGTTTTGACGCCCCATACCATCCCTCCAGACAAATAAAAGGCGCGTCGAGGTCATCTCAACGCGCCAAGTCAAAGCGGCGTACCGCTTTTCAGTGCCCTTAATCTCCTGGTCCGGGATAAATCACTTTGCCCAGATTCCAGGTGGTGGCGGCGCGGCGGGCCATCTCCCGGCGCGCCTCCTCGGAACGGTATGCCAGCTCCGCCGTGTGGCAGCCGCAGTCCAGACACTGGACATACAGGCACCAGCCGCCCTCCTCCTCCAAGAGCCCCGCGCCGCCGCACAGGGGGCAGTCCTGCAAACTGATTTCCTCAAAGACGTCCATAGGAAGACCTCCCAATTCAAAATGTACTTCCGGTTTTCACGCCGCAGCGGGGTCCTCCGCCACGCTGCCGTCCGCCAGAGGTGTCTCCGGGCCGGGCAGCGTCAACGGCGAATCTGTCCGGCCGTTCTTGACGAAATAGGTATAGCCATACAGCTTGTCCGGCTGAGGAAGCTCGCCGTAGTAGTAGGCCATCAGCTCTGTAACGGTCACCAGCTGGTAGCCCTGCTCCTGAAGCCAGGGCACCAGAACCGCTACAGCCTCAACCGTGCTCTCGTAAATGCTGTGCATCAGGACCACGTGTCCGTCCAGATTGTCAAAGCCCTGCACGGCGGCTATCACGGATTGGGCGTCGCGGCTTTTCCAGTCCTCGGTGTCAATGCTCCAGGTCACCATAGTGCGGCCTGTCTGGCTTTTTACGGCTGCGTTCACTGAGCCGTAGGGGGGCCGGACCATAGTGGGGGCCGGTACTCCGGCGGCGGTAAAGGCGTCGTCCGCAGCGGCCAAATCCTTGAGGATAGAGCTTTTCTTCATCTTGCCCAGATTTCTGTGGGCGTAAGAATGGCTGGCCACCTCGCATCCCATCTCATACGCCCGCAGAACGGGCTCAGGGTACCGGGCCACATTTCTTCCCACCTCAAAAAAGGTGGCGAGAGCGTGGTTGGCCTCCAGGATGTCGAGGAGCGCATCGGTATAGGTTTTATGGGGGCCGTCATCGAAAGTCAGCGCCACCATGGGCTTGCTGGGGTCGATGACCCGGACATAGGGTTCCTCCGGAACCTCTTCCGCTGGAATCTCTTCCTCGTCCATCTCCGGGCTCACGGCGTCAGCCGGAATCTCTTCTTCTGTTTCCGCAGTACTCTCTTCCCCTTCAGACTGGATGGAGACGTCCTCCTCCGCTGAGACGGGAGTGATTTGAGCAGGTGTGTTCTCTTCCCCCGAAGGGCCGGCGGCGCGCCCCATGCAGCCGGTAATGGAACCTAAAAGAAGCAGCACAAGGGCCAGGGTGAAAAATCGTTTCATGGCAACCGACTTCCTTCGACAGTATTTTACTTATCCATTATCCACCGAATCGGAGAAAAAAGCAAGAGGGAATCTAAAACAATTTCCACAAATTTTCCCGGTCCCAAGGCGGTTTTGATGGTTGCAAAGGAGTGCCGGCGAAAAGCCGCCTAACAGCAGGATTGCAAACTGGCCCAAAAGGTTGTATAGTAGGGGAAAAACTATCAGGAGGCGCATATGGCAAAATTCCAGAACAAGCTTCTGCTCAGCGACTACGACAATACCCTGCACTACACAGAGGCCACCCTTCGGGAGGGCGTGCCGCTGCCCCCCATTAGCCCCCGGAACCTGGAGGCCATCCGCTATTGGATAGAGGAGGGCGGACGCTTCTCCGTGGCCACAGGCCGGACGCTGGCGGCCTTCCGAAGCCAGGCCGCCGGGATTCCTATGAACGCTCCGGCCGTGGTGGATAACGGAGGGGCGATTTACGACTTTGCTTCGGAGAAATACCTGGTAAAAAATATTCTGGCCGCCAGTGCGCTGGACTGCATCGCCTCTGTCATGGAGGCTTTTTCCCAGGTCTCGCTGGAGCTGTACCGGGAGAACGGCTTGGTTCAGGTGATGCGGCCCACGGACTGGAACCGCCAGCACGCAATGCTCACAGGCCTGCCTTTCCAGGTTGTGGAGCGGCTGGAGGAACCGGACCCGCCTATGATTAAGGCGCTGTTTGTGGCGGAGAGGACCGTGCTGGACCAGGTGAAGGCGTTTTTGGAGCGGACGGGCCAGGCGGCGGATTGCGAGTTGATTTTCTCCACCGACCATCTGTTGGAGCTGACCGCCAAGGGCGCGGACAAGGGAAAAATGGCTCTGCGGCTGAAAGCGTTGTGCGGATGCGACGCCCTGTACTGCGTGGGAGATCACGCCAACGTCCTGCCGCTGCTGGGAGCGGCGGACCGGGCGTTCGCCCCCGCCATCGCCATTGCCGAGGGTCTGTCTTCCGGCGCGGCGGCGGTTTGCCACTGCCTGGACGGTGCGCTGGGGGACGTTGTGGACATACTGGATCGGGAGCTGGGCTGAGGGTTCATGCCAGCAGCGCGTCCAGGTCCTCCAGGTCCAGGCCCGGCTGTAGGGCCATATCCAGTCCGTAGCCGAGAAGCTTTGCCAGTTCCCGGATTTTGGCGTCGATGCTGTCCGGCGTGACAAAGAGGCGTTTGCCCTGCCCATGGAGGGCGGCGGGCGCGCCGCCGGTCCCGCCCGCTTCCGCCAGAATATCCCGGGCCACCGTCTCCGCATCCACCACTGTGGGTACGCCTACGGAAATTACCGGTACGCCCAGAGTTTCCCGGTCCAGGGCCATACGGTGGTTGCCCACCCCGCTGCCAGGACTCAGGCCGGTGTCGGAAATCTGGACGGTGGAACACAGCCGGTTCAGTTCCCGGGCGGCCAGGGCATCCACTGCCACTACCGCCGCGGGCCGCACGTGCTCCGCTGCCCCCCGAACCCACTCCGCTGCCTCCAGGCCTGTAGAGCCAAGTACCCCCGCCCCCAGGGCGGCTACAGGCCGGAAGCCGGGCAGTACGTCCTTCAGATGCCGTGTAATCAGCAGGTGGTCCAATGTCCGGGGTCCCAGGGCGTCGGGTGTCATGGCGGCGTTGCCCAGGCCGCAGATGAGGACAGGCCCCTCCTCTGGGATAAGGGACGCCAAAATACGAGACAAGGCCCCGGCGGCTCGCTGAAAGCCGTCAGGCTGTCTCTTCCAGAAATCTGTGATATCCAGGGTATAGTATGACCCTTGGGGCTTGTGGAGGGCATTTTCTCCCTCCTGGTCCAAAATTTCCACAAAGGTTAGGGGGAATCCGTCTAAGGTCTCCTCCCGGGCCGCGACGCCGGGTAATTGAGTGGTCTCCCCGGCGCTCTCTTTCCAGAGCGCGTGGGCCTCTACAGCCAGGTCGGTGCGGACAGTCAGCATATATCATCATACCTCATTTCAAACGAATTTCTTGTTAGTTTGCCGCAGATAAGAAAAAAATATGCTGCGGGGATAGGAGCAACATATGAAGAAAGTCGCGTTTGTCACCGGCGGGAGCCGGGGGATTGGCAGGGCTATTGTCCGCAGGCTGTCGGAGGAGGGCTATGCCGTGGGTATCAACTACCTGCAATCCAGCGGCCAGGCCAGCGATTTAGAGGCCGGACTGACGGCTCTGGGCCGTCCCGCCATGGCGGTTCAGGGCGATGTGGCGGACCGGGAGGCCATAACCGCCGCTATCCGCCGGGTGGAAGAGGCCTTTGGGCCTGTTACGCTGCTGGTCAACAACGCCGGAATTGCCCGGCAGCACCAGTTTCAGGATATTACAGAGGAAGTCTGGCGGCGTTTTTTCGCGGTGAACCTGGATGGCGCGTTCCATACGATTCAGGCTGTGCTGCCCCATATGCTGCATTAAAAAAACGGCTGTATCGTCAATATTTCCTCTATCTGGGGAGAACGAGGGGCATCCTGCGAGACGGTCTATTCCGCCACTAAGTCAGCCATTGCCGGCTTGACCAAATCTCTTGCCATGGAGCTGGCCCCTTCCCGCATTCGGGTCAACTGCGTGGCCCCCGGTGTCATTCGGACCGATATGACGGAAACCCTGGGGGAGGAGACGCTGCGGGACTTGGCGGAACAGACGCCTCTGGGCCGGTTGGGAACGCCGGAGGATATTGCCGCCGCAGTAGCTTTTTTCGCCAGTGAGGACGCATCCTTTATCACTGGGCAGGTGCTTACGGCGGACGGCGGGTTTATTACCTGACAGCGATATCAAAACAATAAGAAAAGGGCAGACGCCGCGTGAGCTATACGCGGCGTCTGCCTTTTTTGAAACAGAAATTTTTTGTGTTTTTATATATGTTGAGTTACCGTACCCGGACGATGCACTCCAGAACCTGTCCGTCCACGGTTGCGCTTATGGTTGTCGTACCCTTGCCAACCCTCTCCACCAGGCCGGTCTCGCTGATGGTAACCACCTGGCTGTTCGCGCTCGCCCAGACAACGGCCCCCTCGTATACCTCTTTCGACTCCTTGAGCTTTACCTTCATCTGTACTGCGGGATCTCCCTGCCGTATTGTAAAGTCGGAGTGGTTCAGGTACAACAGCAAATTGCTCACATAGGGGTCTCCGGAAACGGTGACCACGCAGGTGGAAAGCTCGTCCCCTGATGCCGCCGTTATAGTTGCGGTTCCTCCGGCTACCCCTGTTACAACGCCGTCCGCAACGGTTGCGACCTTCTCGTCAGAGGAGGTCCAGGTAATGGCGCTCTTCTCGCCGGAAGTCGACAAGGTAATCTGCCCTCCCGGGTCCAGAGAGAGGCTGGATTGGGTTATTTGGAAAGGCGCAGGCAAAGGCTCCTGATTATCTGTTGAGACGGGGGTTTTATCCTTGTTCTCCTCTGGTGCTTTGGAATGCCCGCTCATAATAATACCTATTGCGCCCACAAGGATGAAAACAACGCAGCAGCCAAGAAAAATAACCTCTCGTTGGCTGAGTTTGATCCCAAAAATCTGGAATCTTCTAGGTTTTGAGGTCCTTTTGCGCTGTCTTTGTGTATCTGTGCTCGCCATAGCCAATCCCTCCCCTTTTATTTATGGCACTATTGTAACACATTTTTTGACATGATACAAGAAAATTTGTACAGGATTCCAGGCTGGTTGCGATTAAAAGTACATAGTTAATTTCACCAAGCAGTCAGGGGGCCATGAAAGTAAAGTGATTTTTTTTATAAAAATGTGATTATGTAAACTGTTTTTTGAGAAAAAGCGGATTTTTTATTAGTGATGAAGATAACTATATAAAATCCAATTTTTTATTAAATAATCAACCAAAATTAAAATAATTGACGCAGCAGCTACCACACAGCTACCACGTACAACCGGCCCGAACAGGCTGAAAACAGGTTGCTGATAACGAAACCACTTTACATAAAATGGATTCCTGCTACCAACCCGCAAAATCCTGCTACCAAGAAAATTTTCTCACCCCCGGAACTCCTTGCGCCGCAAGGCCTTCCTCACTCCCTCCCCTCCTTCTAAGGGGATTGGCACGAGCCGTTTGGTTGCAAA
>CAMSIF010000013.1 GCA_947058885.1 uncultured Clostridia bacterium | reverse complement strand
TTATATACTTGCAGGAAAACGGGCTGACTGACCTCAGAGAATTGGAGAAAGTCTGTGATGCGGCGGTTCAGAAATTCAACGATTTATCCGACCGGACGAAAGCTGCCAGTGCAAGAATGAAGGACATTTCCGAACTGCAAAAGCACATCGGCGCTTACGGCAAAACACGAGAGATTTACGCGCAATATCGGAAATTGACGGGCAGGAAAAGAGAAAATTTTTATGAACAGCATAGCAGTGAAATCACGGCCTGTCAAGCGGCGAAGCGGTACTTTGATTCCCTCGGTTTGAAGAAGCTGCCGTCCATACAATCGCTGAAACAGGAGTATGCCAAGTTGGAGGCGGAAAACAAAAAGCGGTATCCAGAGTATAAGCAAACGCGAGAAAAAATGATAGAACTGCTCACCGCCAAAAACAACGTGGAGCGGATTTTGGGCGTGACAGAGAAAGAGAAAAATCGTGACCGCCAGCAGGGGGCGCGGTGATGATTTTTCTCTCCCTGCGGGTAACAGCAGACGCCGAAGGCGGCTTAAAAATCCGGGCGCACTTGCGCCCGGATTTACAGGCTTGGGGGCGTCAGCCACCAACAAGCGAGCCTCGGTATATACCGGCGCATTGCTTGCCGCTACCCGATTAATTTGGCGAGTTGCTTAGCACATCAATTTTCATAATTGCTCACTGCTTCCAGCGGCTACCGGATCCAGGTGGTACACGCCGTCGAACTGCCTCCGGCGCTCCGGGGACAGGTGGTGGCTCACCAGCAGCAACGTCAGCTCCGGGTTCGCCAGCAAACTCTCCTCCACGATGCTGGCGTTCTTCTGGTCCAGGGCGCTGGTGCCCTCGTCCACCAGGAGGATGGACCGGTTGTGGATCAGCGCCCGGGCAATGGCCACCCGCTGGCGCTGCCCGCCGGAGAGGCTGGCCCCCTCCTCCCCCACCGGGGTGTCCAGACCCAGGGGCATGTTCTTAAGGTCCCCCGCCAGGGCGCTGTCCCGGAGGGCCTTCTCCAGCTGGGCGTCCGTGAAGTCCTCCCCTAATGTGATGTTGTCCCGGATGGTGGTGTTGAAGAGATACACGTCCTGGGCGATGTAGCTCATCTGCTGCTGGAGCTGCTCCGGGGTGTAGTCCCGGGCGTCCTTTCCGTCGAAGCGGATAGCCCCCCGGTAGTTTGGCAGCCAGCCCAGAATCAACTTCAAAAGGGTGGATTTTCCGCAGCCGGAGGGGCCGGTGAGGGCGTACTTCTTCCCCTTCCGGAAGGTGAGGGTCAGGTCCTCCAGCACCTTCTTCTCCCCGTAGCCGAAGTCCACATGCTCCACGGAGATGGACTTCTCCACCGGCTCCGGACCCTGGGGACGCTCCGGCTCCTTGCCGCTGTCGTGGACCGTGATGCGGGCGAAGTAGGGCCTGCTGTTGACGAGGCACATGCGTTGAAATCCCAACTGGGTCACCCCATTGGCAACATTGCCGCACAGCGTTCCGCACCCAGATAGAGCAGACTGGATGATGACGCCCTGAATGGAAAGGAAAGCGACCAAGCAGTTCACAAGGATCTGGCATGTTATGTTGGCAATACCGAGACCACCATAGAAAATGGCGGACATACAGCTTCTCTGATAGAAGGGGCGTTCCATCTTGTCGTTGGCCTGGCTGATGCCTTGGCTGAACCGGGAGGACCGGTCGAAAAAACGCAGAGCGTCATAGCCCCTCAGCATATCCTTTATTCCGCTGACGCCGGCGGCCTGCCCCTGGGCGCAGACTTCGCTCATCTGCTCCATCTTTTTCTCATACAGCTTCGGACCGGTAACCATCACGACAGCCATCAGCAGAGAAGCCAGCACCAGGGACCAGTGGACGGAGGCCAGCGCCACTACGCTGCATACGATTTGGGCCATGTAGGAGGTAATGCCGAAGAAGGAATACCACCCGTTTCCGTCAATCTGATCCACGCCGGTGGTAAACCAGGAGAGATACTCCCCCGTATCCTGGGCGTGGTATTCCTGGTGGCTCCGCTCCAGCAGCGTGGCGGCCATATCCCGCCGCACCTGGCCGTTCATAGCCCGGGTGGCGCGGGCACGTAGGATCGCCTCCACGGCAGCGACAACAGAGTTGAGGCTCATTACGGAGAAAGTCACCAGCGACCAATACAGGAACTGGCGGAAGTCCCACGCTATGATGCTCTGCACAACCTGCATTCTAATAAGACTGCTGCCAGCGGCCAGGCCATACATGACGATCTGGGCGAGAATGACCAGCAGATTTTGTCTCCAGAATTTTTTCAGATAGTACGACATAATCGTTTCCTCCTTTACTAAATGACCGCACTGTATGCGCGTCTGCTGATAGGACGTATGAAGAGGGGCTGGGTGTTGACGCCGGGGGAAATTTTTTCTGGGCCTTAACGCGCTTCGCGCGGCATATAGGGGCAGGCTGTCTCTACGCCGTCCATAACGTGCCTTTTGCAGCGCATATTGAAGCATTTCAGAACGTCTGGGCAGCCTTGGCACTCCGGCTTTAAATCAAAGGTACACCACTGCCGGTTCGCCTCGTCCCTTATTACAACGCCCTTGTCCGGGTCCACATACCCGACCATATTCTTGGGGTGATCCAGGGCGATGGTACATTTCTCAATTTTTCCGCTGGGTCGGAACACAAAGCCATGGGGATAGCTGGCGTAGCAGATGCCCGAAAACGGCGCATCCTGGCCGCCGCCCTGCATACCAACTTTGTCTAAATAGGCGGTATGCTCCGATAGAAGCTGTTCCTGCTGCTCCCCCTCTAGCAAATTCAGTGTTTTCACAGACTCGCCGCCCCAGTTGCCTACGGCGCGGACCATCACAGTGAACCGCTTGTCTGCGCCAAAGAGTTTATATAGATTGTCGTACCAGCTAAAATCCCGGTCCCCCGCCAGGATATTGTGGCGCAGAAGAATCTGAAACTGGTACTCCTCCGGCAGAGCGGAGATGGCGGTCAAATTGTCTAGAATCGTTTGCAGCGTTCCGCGGCCGGACACGTGGGGGCGGGTCTGGTCGTGGTTCCAGCCGTCCAGAGTGATCTGGTAATTGATGATTCCCGCCGCATAGTACTCCTTGAAGTTCTCTACGTTCAGCAGATAGCCGTTGGTGGTCATGGCGGAGCTATATAGGAAGGAGTTCTCCCTCTGGAGGGATTGAATCAGCTCGCTGGTCTCCAGAATAGTATCCTTGCAGAGCGTCGGCTCGCCGCCGAACCAATTGATTTGAATTAGCCCGAAGCGTGGGGCTTGTTCCGCAATATATTCCTGAATGCGGTCCAGCACCGCCCGGCTCATGGAAATGGGGGTATGTTCCTCGTAGCAGTAGGGGCAGCGGAAGTTGCAGCCCTCGGTGGGCATGATGGTCAATAGAAGGGTGTCGTTCAGTATGGATACGGCTTCCTTTAGCGCCTGCGTTATCTCCTCGCTGTTGAGCAGCAGCTCCTGCTCGTGGAGAAAGCGGGTGAGCGGGGTGGAGATGTCGGGGCATCCGCCGCAGCGGACAATGGCGTAGAACTCCTCCTGGAGCGGTTTTTCGGTGATTTTAACCTTGTTTTGCAAAAGTTTGGACGTGATATAGATCGCGCCGTCCTCCTCGTAGTACTCGACGTAGCCGGGCAGGGTGTACATAGTATCTCTCCTCTCTATTGAAAGCTGTCACAAAATCTAATGAAGGGTGGGAATAGGGCTCCTACGGGAACCCTATTCCCAATTGTGATTTAATCGCAGGCATTAGCAGGGGGGATCGGCGGTCTGCAGCCCTTGCAATTATTATTGATGTCTCTGGCGTGGGCAAGCACAGAGAGGGGCTTCTTCGCAGCGATAACTTCCATTTTAGTTTCTCCTTATGTTTAAAAATTCAGCATCGGGGCTTATGTATCTCTCTTGTCCCCTGCTGTGGCTATAAGATACCATATTCTGACCGGAACTCCCATATCGTTTTGTGTTCCTGGAAAATAACATAAAACGACAACCTGGTCTTGACATGGCGCGGCTGACAGCTCATAATAGAAATATTCCTTGTACAATAAAAGGAGGCTGTCCCATGCAAGAAATTTTTCTTGGCGAATACATCAAAAACCGGCGCCTGGAGCTGGGGCTGACCCAGGAGCAGCTGTGTGAGGGGATCTGCGAACCCATCACCCTCTCCCGGCTGGAAAACGGCAAACAGACTCCCTCCCGCAACCGCATTAATGCCCTGCTTCAACGTCTGGGCTTGCCCGATGACCGCTATTTTGCCCTGCTGAGCCAGAACGAGATGGATATCAGTAATCTACAAGAAGAAATCCTTGCAGATTCAATTCGTTTTAAACGTGCTAGCAACAAAGACCGGTCGGCCATCCGGGCGGCGGGCCTACAGAAGCTGGAACAATTGGAGAAGCTGATAGATAAAGATGACCGTATCACACAGCAGTATATACTTAGTTGTAGAGCCACCTTTGGTAGGCCTGAGGGACCATATACCCCTGAAGAGCGCCTGGATATGCTGATGGCAGCTCTTAGGCTGACAGTCCCCAGGATTGATTTGGAGGAGATAAATCTGGGCTGGTACAGCATGGAAGAAACAAAACTCATTAACCAGATTGCGATATCTTACGACATGATGGGAAATCGAAAAAAAGCAATTGACATTTACCGTCAATTGCTTAAATATGTGCAAAAGCATTATAAAGAACTAAACCGTTACGCTGGACAAGTGACATTAATCGCCCAAAATTATGCCCGTGAGCTTGTTATGGAGGAACGCTATGCTGAGGCCGCTGAAGTGGCAGAACTGGGTAGGGGGGTGTGCGTGGAGTACGGGCATTATCAGTTTTTACCGGGACTCCTAGACCTCTTGGGCGGATGCTATTTCTATACAGGAGATATAGATAGATGTAGGGCGCTTTATTGCCAAGCATACTATATCTATGCGGCAATCAACAATGAGCATGATCGCGCAATTTTGAAAAAGGAGATGAAAGAACGTTTAAATATGGAGCTTCCCTATTAATGCCCAGCGTCATCAAGATCTGGAGTCTCCGGCGGGGTCGGTGGCGTCTGCCGGAGAGTTTCCCTGTTTTCAGATACAGCGGGCGGTGGAACGGGGTCCGGGTCCGAGGCGGCCAGGGCCTGAGCGGGGAGCAGGGAGAGACAGAGCAGCAGTGCTGCCAGCAGCGCAGCCAGTTTGTTTTTCATGGGGAAACCTTCCTTTCTTTTGATGAAAAGAATGTACACCCAAGCCGGCATAAATGCCATATCGTTTTGTGTTATTTTCCACTAACACAGAACGATGGGCTATGCCTTTTGTTCGATGCAGCCTGTCATAAACGGTCCTATGCATATGAACGGGTGGAGAAATTAAATCGTAACTTCTCTTTTTAAGATGAATACTGAAGTAGAATTCCTGTATGACCTTCATAGCGGTATGGTAGACAGGAATTTATAAGCTTTACCCTTGACAAAAGCTCTCTGAAGATAATGTATCGGGGAAACTTTCAGACGAGCGGTTTTCTAAGCTGTCCAAGTCCTACGAGGAGGAACAGAGCACAATGACCGAAAAGGCCAAGGCCCCCCACGCTGAACTTGATAAGGAGCAGACCCAAACCGTGAACGCGGCGCAGTTTATCGCCCTGGTGAAGAAGTACAGCGAGATTGACACGCTTACCCCGGCCATTGTTAATGAGTTTATCGAGCGTATCAACATACACGCCCCGGACAAGTCCAGCGGCCACCGCTCCCAACAGGTTGATATCATTTATAACTTTATTGGTATTCTCCCCAATCCCCAGGCCAAGAAAGAAGCGGCGTAGCCTCTCGACTACGCCACTTCTTCCAAATGAAAATACTTCCTTATGAGGCCCCGGAGCCTGTGCCCCGGGACCTTTGTTGTTATATGTTCAATTTACAGGGGAAGGAGGCTCTTCTCGTCGGCCTTGCTGAAGAGATGCATCACATTGCCATTGAAGGTGATGTTAATCTTCGCGCCGTAGCCCAGGTTCTTCTGCTCGCCGGTAAGGTCGATGGTGGGCAGAATAATGATAGCGTCCTTGCCAGCCACGTTGACATGCATGTGGATTGTCGCGCCCATGAGCTCAGTAACGTCCACGGTAGCGGACAGAGCGTGGGGGGCGCTGGCATCGCACATGGTAATGTGGTCGGGACGGATGCCCAAGGTGACATCCTGGGGAGCGGTGTTCCTCTTCTTGAGGATTTCCTGCTTGTCAGCGGGCAGCTCCATGCGGGCGCCAGCCACGGTGACATAATAACCGGCGGCATCCTTCTCCAGCTTGGCGTCGAAGAAGTTCATCATCGGGGTGCCGATGAAGCCGGCCACAAACAGGTTGGCGGGATGGTCAAATACCTCCTGAGGTGTACCAATCTGCTGGATAAAGCCGTCGCGCATAATAACGATACGGTCACCCAGAGTCATTGCCTCGGTCTGGTCGTGGGTAACGTAAATGAAGGTGGTGTTAATCTTCTGGCGGAGCTTGATAATCTCGGCGCGCATCTGGTTACGCAGCTTGGCGTCCAGGTTAGAGAGAGGCTCGTCCATGAGGAACACCTTGGGGCTACGGACGATAGCACGGCCAATCGCCACGCGCTGGCGCTGGCCGCCGGACAGGGCCTTGGGCTTGCGGTCCAGATACTGGGTGATATCCAGAATCTCAGCGGCTTCTTTCACCTTGCGGTCAATCTCATCCTTGGGAACCTTCTTCAGCTTCAGGGAAAAGGCCATGTTCTCGTAGACCGTCATGTGGGGGTACAAAGCGTAGCTCTGGAAGACCATGGCGATATCGCGGTCCTTGGGCGCCACGTCGTTCATGACCTTGCCGTCGATGAGCAGCTGGCCCTCGGAGATTTCCTCCAGACCGGCCACCATGCGCAGGGTGGTGGACTTACCGCAGCCGGAGGGGCCCACCAGGACGATAAACTCCTGGTCCTTAATGTCCAGGTTGAACTGCTGCACAGCTACGACGCCGCGCTCGGTGACTTGCAGGTTGACCTTCTTCTCCTCAACGGGGGCCTCGCCCTTCTTGGCCTTCTTTTTCTTCTGGTCGCCGCTGTGGGGATAGATCTTCATGACGTTCTTCAGGGTTACAGTTGCCATTTCTCAGGCGTTAGTGGGAATGCAACCGCAATACCCACCTCAGTCAGGCGGAGCGAAACCGCCTGCCCTTTGCGGCAGGTCTCCACACTGCCGCACCGCACGCCTACGCGGATAACATCCTTTCTTGTCAGTCTCCCCCGCCATTTTGTGGAGTGGCGGGACAGCTCGTGATTAGATACCTGAGCTGATACTCAAGCTGATAATAGAATATAAGATATCTTGGAAAAAGTCAAGAAGCGGAAAAAAGTTTGGCGTTTTGCCGCAAAAATCTCCCCTGTTTCTGTATAAACCGCCCAACGCACAACGGGATGCAAACTTACTGGGCCTGCTTCATAGACAGAGAAATCCGTTTCTTTTTCTCGTCCACCTCCAAAACCACTACTTTTACAATATCCCCCACTGCTACGGCTTCGGAGGGGTGTTTGAGGTACTTGTTAGAAATCTGAGAGATGTGGACCAGGCCGTCCTGGTGGACGCCGATGTCCACAAACACGCCGAAGTCAATGACATTACGCACCGTACCCGTAAGGGTCATCCCCGGCTGAAGGTCCTTCAGCTCCAACACGTCTGTGCGGAGAATGGGGGGCGGCAGCTCATCCCGCGGGTCCCGCCCAGGCTTTTGCAGCTCCTTTGCCACATCCAGCAAGGTGGGAACGCCCACGCCGCAGGCCTCCGCCAGCTTCTGTACACCGGCCTCCTGAATGCGGTGGTCCAGACCGGCCAGATTCCCGGCGGCGATATCGCCCAGGTTATGGCCTGTCAGCTCCAGCAGCTTTTCCGCCGCGCCGTAGCTCTCCGGGTGGACGGCGGTGTTGTCCAGCGCGGTCTTGCTCTCCGGCACCCGCAGAAATCCCGCGCATTGCTCATAGGCCTTTGGTCCCAGCTTGGGAACCTTCAAAATCTGCTTCCGGGAGGTAAACGCGCCGTTCTCTTCCCGGTATTTGACCACGTTTTTCGCTGTAGTGGCGTTAAGGCCCGCCACCCGCTGGAGCAGAGACGGAGAGGCCGTATTGATATCCACGCCCACGGAGTTGACACAGTCCTCCACCACGCCGCCCAGGGCTTCGTCCAGGCGTTTGGGGGGCATATCGTGCTGATACTGCCCCACACCGATGGCCTTCGGGTCGATTTTTACCAGTTCCGCCAAGGGGTCCTGAAGGCGGCGGGCAATAGACACGGCGGACCGCAGGTTTACGTCAAACTGAGGGAATTCCTCCGCCGCCAGCTTGGAGGCGGAATACACAGACGCTCCGGCCTCGCTGACAATCATATAGCTGAGCCCGCCGCCCGCCTCGCGGAGAAGCTCCACTGTCATCTGTTCGGTCTCTCGGGAGGCGGTGCCGTTGCCAATGGCGATGTGGGTGACGCTGTGACGGCGGACGAGCTTCAGAAGCTCTGCGATGCAGGCCTGCTTCTGGCGTTCGCCGTGAGTAGGGTAGACCACCGTGGTATCCAGGACCTTCCCGGTACCGTCCACCACCGCCACCTTGCATCCCATACGGTAGCCCGGGTCCAGACCCATGGTAACGTGCCCCTTCACCGGCGGCTGCATCAGCAGGGGACGCAGGTTTAAGGCAAAATTGTGAATCGCGCCCTCGCTGGCCTCTTCCGTGAGAATATTGCGGATTTCCCGCTCCAGAGAGGGGTAAAGGAGACGGTCATAGGCGTCTTCGGCGGCGGCTTTGACGAACTCCATCGCCTTGGACCCGGGCTTCACCACCGACCGGCGCAGCGTAACCAGGGCGGCGTCCCTGTCCGTAACGACGGAGACCTTCAAAAACTCCTCCCTCTCCCCGCGGTTGACGGCCAGAACCTGATGGCCTTGCAGCTTGCCTACATTTTGCCGGAAATCATAATAAAGGCGGTAAACGCTGTCCTCCTCCTTGGCGGCGGAGGTCTCCAGCGTACTCTGGCGCAGCATCAGCTCCCGCAGGCTCTTGCGGACGGCGGCATCGTCAGAGATTTGCTCCGCAATGATATCGCTGGCCCCCTGCAAGGCGTCCTCTACGGTTTCCACTCCCTTTTCGGGGTCAATATACCCCGCAGCGGCTTCCCGGGGCTCGGGGCAGTCCCGCTCCTGGGCGAAGAGCAGCTCCGCCAAGGGCTCCAACCCCTTTTCCTTGGCCATAGTGGCCCGGGTGCGGCGTTTAGGCTTGAAGGGGCGGTAGAGGTCCTCCACCTCCGCCAGGGTGGCGGCGCTGCCGATAGCGGCGGAGAGTTCGTCCGTCAGCTTGCCCTGGCTCTCAATGGAGCTTCTGACCTCCTCCCGGCGTTTTTCCAGGTTCCGGAGGTACTGAAGCCGCTCCTCCAAGGTGCGCAGGGAGGTATCATCCATGGAGCCGTGGAGTTCCTTCCGGTACCGGGCGATAAAGGGGATGGTATTGCCCTCGTCTAACAGGGTAATCACATTTTCAATATGCTGTTCGGTCTGCTCTAATTCCCGTGCGAGTATTTGGATAATTGTTTCCATAGAGGTTCCTTTCTTTGGCGTGTGATAAAACGGCGGCTACAGGTCTCTCCAGTCCGCCGTGGTGCGCTGGCAGACCTGCTGGATTTCTCTTTGCAGGCCCTTCAGGTCGTCAAAAGCCTCCGGGCGGCGGCTGGGGTCCCGCAGGAGCGCGGACGGGTGGTACATGGCCATCATCCGCATTCCGTCCCGGTCATACCAAATACCGTGGTCCTTCGTAATGCGGAATTTGGGGTCAATCAGCCGCATAGCCGCGATTCGCCCCAGGCTCACCACAATTTTCGGCTGCATCAGTGCGATTTGCCGGCGCAGATAGCCGGTACAGGCGTCCTGCTCCACGTTCAGCGGGTCGCGATTCTCCGGCGGACGGCATTTGACGATATTGGTAATGTATACCTTGCTCCGGTCCAGGCCAATCATGGCCAGCATATCGTCCAAAAGCTTCCCGGCCCTGCCCACGAAGGGCACGCCCTGCTCGTCCTCATGGGCTCCGGGGCCTTCTCCCACCAGCAGAATTTCGGCCTGGGGATTTCCCACTCCGAAGACAACGTTGCGCCTGGTCTGGCACAGCGCGCACTCATGGCATCTTTCGCATTCCCGTTTCAACGCCTCCCAGGTATCCGGCATGGCAATTACCTCCTGTATATTCCTTGTTGGGGCGGAGATGCTACCTCCATCAGAGAAAAAGGAGCGTCCCCATGTCCAATTGGTTTATGTATTTTTTGTTCTACAGCTTCGCGGGCTATCTGCTGGAAAAGCTGTTTGCCTGGGCCGTCCGTTCCGACCGCCAGGTGCGTAAATGCTTCCTGCTGCTGCCTCTGTGCCCGGTCTACGGTCTGGCTATGACGGCGCTTCTGGCTTTGACTCCCGCAGGCGGCTTTTGGCGGTTATCCCTGATAGGGGGGCTTGTCTGCACCCTGGCGGAGTATTTCGTCCACCTGTTTTACGACAAAGCGTTCAACGTGCGGTTTTGGGACTATACGCAGATGCCGGGGCATCTGCAAGGGCGGGTCTGTCCGCTGTTCACCCTCATTTGGGGCGTGCTTTCGGCCCTAACGGCGCGGTGGATACAGCCAGGGGTGGAAATTCTGGCGGAAAGGACTCCGCCGGAAGTCCTTTTCGTCCTCTGGCTCGTACTGGCGGCGGACTGCGTACTTTCCGGCACGCTGCTGCTGCGGTATCACGACATAGAGCTGCTGGCCGCAGGCGCGGCGTTAGCTCAGAGCCGGGCGGCAAGCCAGTCCAGCACGTCCTGATAGACGTACTGCTTGGAGGACTCGTTTAAAATTTCATGGCGCAGGCCGTGATACAGCTTGACGCTCACATCCTGGAGGCCCGCCTTCTGGAAGCAGGCGAACGCCTTCCGGACGCCCCTGCCCATATCGCCCACCGGGTCCTGGTCACCGGCGATGAAAAATACCGGCAGGTTCTTGTCCATTTTATTGATATTAGACTGCTTTGTAAGATAAGACAAGCCGTCCAGCATATCCCGAAACAGGCCTAATGTGGCGTTTCCGCCGCACAGCGGGTCCGCAAGATAGGCGTCCACATTGGCCTCGCTGGCGGAGAGCCAGTCCACCTTAGTACGGGCCGGGGAAAACCGCTTGTTGTACACCCCGAAGGCCAAATCGTCCGCCCGTACGCTGTAGGCTTTTTTGCCCAACCGCCTGATTTCACTGTCCGCCACCAGCTTCCCTCCGGCGATGACAGCGGGAGACTGATGGCCTGTGCCGCAGAGAATGCAGCCGGACAGGCGGCCCGGATAGCGGATGAGGTGGGTCCGGGACAGGAAGGACCCCATAGAATGGCCGAAGAGGAAATATGGTTTGCCGGAAAAGACCTTGGCAGTGCGGCGGCGCAGCTCCTCGATGTCGTCCGTCACATGCCACCAGCCGTCCTCCTCCCCCAGGTAAACCATGGGGCAGCCCTCGATAACGGATTGCCCATGCCCCAGATGGTCGTTGGCCACCACCGCGAAGCCGCGGGCGCACAGGTACCGGGCGAAGGGCTCGTAACGCTGTCCGTACTCCGCCACGCCGTGGGCAATCTGTACGACCCCCAGAATATTGCGGTCCGCCGGGGTCCACTGGTTGACATGGACGAGAGTTTTGCCGTCGCTGGATGGGAAGAAATACTCGGATTGGATTGACATATACTAGCCCTCCACTCTTTTTCTATTTTGATTGCTCAGGCAGTATTGTACCACATATCCCTGGAAAAGCATAGGGATAAATTGTCAGAAATTTTTAAGTCCCGGAGCGGCGCGAACGCTCCGGAACGGTTATTGGTTTGGGGGCAGTTCCCCGCTACTCTATTGATTTCAGCGACTCCGCCATGTCAATCCGCCGCAGGCGCGGCCGCATTCCCATTGAGATGCCAACGGTAAAAAGCATCGTCATGAGAAATGAAACGGCATAGCTCAGGAGGGAAATCCGGCAGGCGAAAAACATGGAATCAATCTGCACCTGTGCCATCACATAGGCGTGGAGGGCTTTCCCCATCAGCAGTCCCACCAGACTGCCCAGCGCCGACAAAATCATGATTTCCCGGAATACGTAGCTTGCTACCTCGTTCTGGTAGAAGCCCAGGACTTTAATTGTGGCGATTTCCCGGATACGCTCGGTGATATTGATATTGGTCAGGTTGAAGAGCACGATGAACGCCAGCGCCGCCGCGCAGGCCACTACTACCACTACCACATAATCCAGACGGGAGAGCATATTGTTGACCTGCTCCCGGCTGGCCTGAATCACGGTGACGCTGCCCACGTCCTTATCCTCCAGGAGGACCGCGCCTTCGGCGTAGGGGTCAGGCCCGCCCCGGCTGTGGAGGTACAGCGAATTGTACTCCGGGGTCTGGCCCAGCTGCTCCTGGTAGGTCTCTGCCGCGACGTAGGCGTAATGGAAAACGTAGTTATCGGAAATGCCGGAGACCGTTACCTCCAGCTCGCCCAGCTCCCCATCCCGCAGCCGAAGGGTATCGCCTACCGCAATATCCAGATTTTTCGCCAGTCCGGCATTTATGACCACCTCCCCGGGACCGGGGTAGGAGACGGGCGTTTTGCCGCTGTGGAGGTCTATATATCCCTCCAGGCTTCCCGTGGAGGAGACTATTTGGTATACGGACCTGCTGCCTCCCTCCGCCAGCACGTCTACGCTGCCGCTATGGACCAGGAGCCCCTCCTCCGGCTCCCAGCCGCACCGCTCCAGATAGGCGGAGGCCGACTCCCGGGTCTGCTCCTCCTGGAAATTCACCGCGTAATCATAGAGGGTAATTTCGCCGTATTGGTCGTCGGCGACATGCCCGATAGAATCCCGGATGCCAAAGCCGGTAGCCAGCAGCGCGGTACAGCCGCCGATCCCCAGAACCATCATAATCAGGCGGCTGCGGTACCGCAGGACATTCCGGGCGGAAACCTTGTACAGGAAACTCAGCCGCCGCCACAGGGGCGTTATATACTCCAGGAACACCCGGCGTCCAGCCCGGGGCGTTTTGGGCCGCAGGAGCTCGGCGGACTGCTTTGCCAGTTCCACCCGGCAGGAAAGCCATGTCGCCCCCATGGAGCACAGCAGCGCCGCCGCGAACGAAACGGTTATCAGTCCTGGAAGTACGGCGTGTTCCAATGGAGCAAAGCCGTAGATAATACCGTAAATCTCCCAAATAATCAGCGGCAGGCCGGTAGATCCCAAGGCATAGCCGAGACCGCTGCCAATAAGGGCGGCACTGCCAGAGTAAAAGAGGTACTTGCCCATAATTTGGCTGTTACCGTAGCCAAGAGCCTTAAGCACGCCGATTTGGGTGCGCTGTTCATCCACCATGCGGGTCATGGTGGTCATACAGACCAGCGCGGCCACCAGGAAGAAAAAGGCCGGAAATACTACTGAAATCGCCGCGATGATGGAAGTATCATTATCAAAGCAGACATATCCCGTATTCTCCTCCCGGGTGAGGACGTAAGTGACGGCCCGCTTCAAATCCGCCAGTTCCTTCCGTGCGTCCGCCAGTTCCGCTTCCGCATCCGTCAGCTCCCTTTCCGCATCTGCAAACTCCCGGTCCGCATCCGCCCGGCCGTCGTTGTACTCCGCCCAGCCGCCGTCCAGCTCCCGGCGCGCATCCGCCAACTCCGCCGGGACACGGTCCAGCTCTGACTTTGCGCTGTCCAATTCCGCCTTCGCGTCCTCCATCTCCCGAAGGCCGGCCTCGTAGTCCCAAAGGCCCTGCTGGTACGCCGCAAAGCTTTCATTGTATTGGTCCAGACCCTGCTGGAAGTCCCTGCGTCCCGCCTCGTAGGCCGCCAGACCCGCCTCATATTCCATCCGGCCTTGGTCCAGCTGCGCTTTGGCCGCTTTCAGCTGTTCCCAGGAAGCGGCGGCTTCCGGCGAGAGAGCCGCCAGCTGCTCCACCGTAATTCCCATGCTCTCCGCCGTCTCGGACAACTGCTGATAACCTGCGTTGTACGCGGCCTCTCCTTCATTCAGCTCCGCCTTTGCACTGTCCAGCTTGGCTTTGCTGTCCGCGAATTCCGCTTCCGCGCCGTCCAGCTCCGCCTTGGCATCCGCCAGTTCAGCCCCAGCGCGGTCCAGTTCTTCCTTGGCATCCGTCAATTCAGCCAGGCCGTCCTCATACTCTTGCAAGCCGCTGGCATAGTCCCGCAGGCCCTGCTCATAGTCCGCCAGGCCCTCCTTGTACTCCGCCTCGCCGTCTGTCAGCTCCTGATAAGCGTCGTTAAGCTCTTCCTCCGCGTCCGCCCGTTCAGAGCGGTAGGTCTCCCAGCCCTCAGCAACCTCCCCTTCGGCATCCTGGATTTCCTCCATAGCGTCGTTGTAAAGGGTGGTATAACGCAGCTCCGCGCGGCTGCTGGTCTGCTGTTCCACTGTGGATTTCAGGGTGCTGATTTGGTCCTTATACGCGCTGGAGTATGACTCCGCCGGATTTTCCAGGGCAAGGTACACCTCGTAGTAAGCTTCAAAATGGAAGCCCTCCTCGGGGATATACACAAAAGCGAACACGCTGCCGCTGCCCAGAGAGCTGGTACCCCGCTCGTTATTTAAGTAGTAGGGAGACCGGCACAGTCCTACAATCGTGTATTCGCCGCACTGGAGCAGTTCTTTTGTATCTTCATCGTTGCTGTCCGACACCGGGAGCGTGCGTCCGATGTCCTCCTCCCGGAAGCGAAGAGCGTCAGCCAGACATTCATTGGGGGCTTGGGGCATCCGTCCGGCTGTCAGATTGGGCAGATTGATGTCCGCAGTTAAGGAATGGGCCTTTACGACCGCCTCCTCGCCGTCCCGAATCTCCGTAAGAAAATCGGTATACACGGCGCCCCGCGCGGCGGCCACACCCTCTATAGCGGCAAAAGCCTCCACATCTTCTTCCGTAAACCCCAGCGTCGAAAGCAGCTGGTAATCAAACATATGGTACTCGTCATAGTAATCTGTACCAGTTTTGACCATAGCGGGCTGGCAAGTCCGCAGGCCCGCGAAAAAACCTACGCCCAAACCGACGATGGCGAGAATCGCCAGGTACCGCCCCAGGCTCTGGCGTATTTCCCGGAGGGAGGTTTTTAAAAGCGTCCTCACCATTCAATTTCCTCCACAGGAACGGGGGAGGCGTTGACCTCCTCGCCGGTAACAGAGCCGCTTTTCACCTGAATGACCCGGTCGGCCATAGCGGTAAGGGCGCTGTTGTGGGTGATGATAACCACTGTCATACCGTTTTTCCGGCTCATGTCCTGGAGAAGCTTGAGAATGGCCTTACCGGTGGTGTAATCCAACGCGCCTGTGGGTTCGTCGCAGAGCATGAGCTTGGGATTTTTGGCGATGGCTCTGGCAATAGCTACCCGCTGCTGCTCGCCGCCGGAGAGCTGCGCGGGGAAATTGGACAAGCGGTGTTCCAGTCCCACGGACCGCAGTACGCCGGCGGCATCCAGGGGTTCCCGGCAGATTTGCGCGGCAAGCTCCACATTTTCCAGCGCGGTGAGATTGGGAACCAGGTTGTAGAATTGGAAGACAAAACCGATATCATGGCGGCGGTAGGCAGTCAGCTGCCTGGAGCTGTAGGCGGAGATATCCTCGCCGCCCAAAAGGACCTTGCCTTCCGTGAGGGTGTCCATACCGCCAAGGATATTGAGGAGGGTCGTTTTTCCCGCGCCGCTGGGACCGACAATCACGCAGAGCTCTCCCTTTTCTATGGAGAAGGAGGCGTCCCGCAGGGCGTGAATTTCCACCTCGCCCATGCGGTAGACTTTTTTCACCTGGTCAAAACGGACAAAGGCACTCATCTTTTCACCCCATTGTATAAGTTTTCTTTCTTAAGGGAATCTTCTCTTCTTATTGCGCTTTTATTATATATCACTCTCATATATAAATCAATAAACTCTGCTATATGTTCAAAGAGTCTTTACAATTGCGAATATTTTTATATCATTTTACCTTTATCGTTCAAAAAAGCGGCAGGGCTTTCCTATCATGCCCTGCCGCCAGTCTGCTAAGCGCAAATTATTTCTTTATCCACATCGTTACTTCTTATAGGGTACGTGCCAAATCCTATCCGCGTAATCGGCGATAGATCGGTCAGCGGCAAAAATCCCGGACCTCGCAATGTTGTAAAGCGACATCTGATTCCACTTTACACGGTCTCCATAGGTGGCGATCATGCGCCGCTCGGCCTCACAGTAGGAGGAGAAGTCCGCCAAAAGCATATACTCGTCAGCGGGGGAACCGGTGCCAAACAGAAGACGCTCCACCAGATCGTCATACCGGATACCGTCCCGGAAGCCCTGACTAATCTGGTCCAGCACCCGATGCAGAATCCCGTCGCGGCTGTAGAGGCGGTAGGGATTATAGCCGGTGTCGCGCATCTCCTTGACCTCTTCCGTCCGCAGGCCGAAAAGGAACATGTTCGCATCGCCCAGCACCTCGTGCATCTCTACGTTGGCGCCGTCCAATGTGCCTACGGTCAGCGCGCCGTTCATCATAAACTTCATGTTGCCGGTGCCGCTGGCCTCCTTACCGGCAGTAGAAATCTGCTGGCTGACCTCGCTGGCGGGCATCAGCACTTCCGCCATGGACACACGGTAGTTCTCCATAAAGAAGACTTGCAGTTTGTCCTTGCAAACAGGGTCGTGATTAATCTGGTCCGCCAGGGAGTTGATGAGACGGATAATCCGTTTTGCCACCGCGTAGCCCGGAGCGGCCTTCGCGCCGAAGAGGAAGGTATGGGGCTGCATCTCCATGTTGGGATTATCCCGGAGCTGAAGATACATATAGGTGATGTTCATCACGTTAAGCAGCTGCCGCTTGTACTCGTGCAGCCGCTTGGCCTGAACGTCAAAAATCGCGTCCGTATTGAGAATGAAGCCCTGTGCCTTCTTGGCAAACTTGGCAAATTCCAGCTTATTGGCGTGTTTGATTTCCTCCAGCCGCTGGAGGACCTGCTTGTCACCGGCATATTTCTCCAGTTTAGGCAGAGCCGTGCCGGGGTGGCGCAGATAGTCGTTGCCGCCGGTCAGCTCGCAAATCAAACTATCCAAGCCGGGGTTGATCTCCGCCAGCCAGCGGCGGTGATCGATACCGTTGGTGACGTTTTTAAACTTCTCCGGCTCCATGGTGCAGGCGTCCTTGAAGAGGTCGTTGCGCAAAATATCGCTGTGGAGGGCGGATACGCCGTTGACGGCCATGCCGCCAGCAATACACAGGTTGGCCATACGGACCTCGCCGTCCCAGATGACGGCCATATTCTTCACCTTGGACTCATCGCCGCGATAGAAGTCGGTAACCTTCGCCTGCCAGCGGCGGCCAATCTCGCAGATAATCTGCCAAATGCGGGGCAGGAGGGTCTGCACCAGCTCCTGAGGCCAACGCTCCAGAGCCTCCGCCAGTACGGTGTGGTTGGTGTAGGCAACGGAGTTGACGGTAATATTCCAGGCCTCATCCCAGCTCAGTCCGGCATCGTCCATAAGGATGCGCATAAGCTCGGGGATAACCAGGGCCGGGTGGGTATCGTTAATTTGAATGACATTCTTCTCGTGGAAGTTGGTCACGGTATGGTAATTCTGGATGTGCTTGCGCACGATAGACTGCACGGTAGCGGACACGAAGAAGTACTGCTGGCGCAACCGGAGACTCTTGCCCTCGTAGTGATTGTCCTCGGGGTAGAGCACCTTGGCGATGACCTCCGCCATGGCTTGCTCCTCGCCGGCCCGCAGGTAGTCACCCTGATTGAACTTGCTCATGTCAATCGGCGTGGGGCTCTTGGCGTCCCAGAGGCGCAGGGAGTTGGTGTGGGCCGTGTCGTAGCCTGCGATAGACATGTCGCAGGGAATTGCCAGCACTCTGGTATAGTTCTCGTTTACAATATGCAGGTGGTCGCCGTCCCAGAATTCCCGGAGGGTTCCGCCAAAGTGGACCTCCTCCACCTCGTCAGGCTTGGGTACCAGCCAGGCGTCGCCCTGCTCCTTCCAGTTGTCGGGGAGCTCCAGCTGCTGGCCGTCCACGATTTTCTGGCGGAACAGGCCCAGCTCGTAGCAGATGGAGTAACCCCGGGCGGGAATCTCCAGCGTGGTGAGACTGTCCAGATAGCAGGCGGCCAGACGGCCCAGGCCGCCATTGCCCAAGCCCGCGTCGGGCTCCATGTCAAAAATGCTGGCGGACTTGAAGCCCATCTCCTCAATAGCCGCCTTCATCGGTTCGAGAACGCCCAGATTGTAGGCGTTTTTCATGAGGCTGCGGCCCATGAGGAACTCCATGGACATATAGTGAACCCGGCGCATCTGCTTTTTGCGGACTTTCATCCGGGACTCGACGTACTGCGAGCTCATGCGGTCCCGGAGGACCATGGCGCAGGCCTTCATCATATTGGCCTCTGTAGCCTCTTCCTCCGTGCAGCCGAAATTCAGGCGGAGCTTATCGCTGATCGCCTGCTTCATGGACTCCTTCGTAAATTTTTCCATAGGAAACTCCTCTTTTCTATTAGATACAGGATAAAGACAGGGCGGGGGCGTATCCAGGGGATACCCCCCGCCCTGCTCTCACGCCAGTTGATTAGGAACAGATCGTGCGGTAGATTTCGTTATAGGCTCCTGCGCTGCGGTCCCAGCTGAAGTCCTCGGTCATGCCGGCCTTTCGCAGCTGCTGGAAATCGTTGGGCTTGTTGAAGTAGAGGTCCACCGCCTGACGGATGACATAGAACATGTCTCCGCTGTTGTAGTCGGCAAAGGTGAAGCCGTTGCCTGCGCCGCACCAAGCCTCGTAGGGGTGGACGGTATCCTTCAGGCCGCCGGTCTCCCGGACGATAGGCACCGTACCGTAGCGCATGGCTATCATCTGCGCCAAGCCGCAGGGCTCGCTCTTGGAAGGCATCAGCAACAGGTCCGCCCCGCTGTAGATATCCATAGCCAAGGCCTCGTTGTAGCCCCGGTACAGGGCCATACGGCCCGGATACTGCCCCAGCTTAGCCTCAAAGAACTGTTCATAGTTCCAGTCTCCGCTGCCCAGGACCACGAACTGACAATTGAGGGACATGATCTGGTCAAACACTTTGCACACCAAATCCAGGCCCTTGTGGCTGACCAAGCGGCTGATAATACCGATAACAGGAACGTCCGGAGCTAAATTCAGGTGCATTTCCTCCTGTAGGTGGGCCTTATTCTGGGCCTTTCCAGGGGTGACGGTATCCTTGGCGGCAGCCCTGCCCGTCTTGGAAAGGACACTGTAATTCGCGGCAATTCTGGGGTCGCTGGCGGGGTTGTAACGCTCCATGTCAATGCCGTTGAGCACGCCATAGACCTTCCCGGCATTGAGACGAATCACGCTCTCCATGCCGTGGGCATAGTAGTCGTAGCGAAGCTCCTGGGCGTAGGTGGGGCTGACGGCGGTGATGGCGTCGCAGGTCATCAGAGCGCCCTTGAGCAGATTCACATCGCCGTCCATCGCGATGGTACCGTCTGTGAACCAGCCGGGAGCCAGACCGAACAGGTCCTCCAGCGTTTCCTTGCCGTAGCGGCCCTGATACTCAATATTATGCACCGTAAACACGGTCTTGATGCCCCGGACCTCGCTCCAGCGGACGCACTCGTCCTTCAAATAGATAGGCACCAGGGCAGTCTGCCAGTCGTTGCAGTGAATCACCTCGGGCATAAACTGCATGGCGGGCAGGAGAGCGATGACGGCCCGGGAGAAGAACCCGAAGCGTTCGCCGTCGTCATAGTGCCCATAGAGGGAGTCGCGCTTGAAGTAATACTCGTTGTCAACAAAGTACCAGATCACGCCGTCCTTGTCCAGGCGGAACATGCCGCAGTAGACCCTGCGCCAGCCCAATGGAACCTCAATGTTGCAGACAAAGGACATCTGATCCTTCCAGTTGTCCGACACGCGCTGATACAGGGGCAGAATAACCGCCACCTCATTGCCGGCCTTGGCGAGAGCCTGGGGAAGGCTTCCGGCCACGTCGGCCAGGCCGCCCGTTTTGCAGAAGGGAACTGCTTCGGACGCGGCAAACAGGATTTTCATAGGAAAAACCTCCTTTACGATAGTAGCAGTATACCTCAAAAATGTTGGAAAGTAAAGGTTTCCGCCATATTCCTACTGCGGTACCGCCGAAAATTGGGGATATTGGATAAAGCGGGGCTTGACCGCCCTCCGGTTTTATTACACCTTGCTGTCCTTGGCGATTACCATGGGGTATTTGTCATGGCCCATCAGCGTGCGGGAGTCCATAATCGCCACATTTTTATCCGCGATGACGTGGTGGAGCACCGCGTCCCGGCTGATAACGACGTCCTGCATGAGGATACAGTTTTTCACCTCGGCGCCCTTTGCCACGCTGACACCCCGGAACAGGATGGAATTCTCTACCGTACCCTCAATGGTGCATCCGTCGGCCACCAGGCAGTTGCAGCAGGTGCCGGCGGGGTCGATGTATGTGGAGGCCTCGTTGCGCTCTTTGGTATGGATGGGACGCTGGGGGTGGAAAATCTCCCGGCGGATGGCGGGGTCCAGCAGCTCCATGGAACGCAGGTAGTAGCTTTTAAGGGTGCGGACCTGCGCGGCATAGCCATCCCAGACGTAGCTTTGAATATGGAGCGAGCCGGCCTTGGCCTGGAGGACCGCGCCCCGCAGGCTGACCTTATCCTGACTCATGCACTCGTCCACCAGCTCCAGCAGCAACTGTTTGGAGAGAATATAGATTTCCAGCGCGCGATGGCATCCGGCGGGGTTGTTCAGGGGGAAGAGTGTTTCCTTCACCCGGCCCTCGCCGTCCAGGCGGAAGTATGTGGCGTCTTCGGTCTCCGTCAGGTCACTGGTACAGACGGCCGTGATGTCCGCGCCGGAGTCCATATGGGCCTGATAGACGTCCTGGAGGGGAATATTGATAATGAGGTCGCTGTCAGCCAGGACCACATGGGTCTGACGGATGCCCTCCAGATAGGAGCGCACACCAGCCAGGGCCTCCATTTTGCCCCGGAATCTGCCGTTGCTGCCCCGAACCTGCTCAGAGGCAAAGGGGGGCAGCAGGCGCAGGCCGCCGTGACTGCGGCTGAGGTCCCAGTCCTTGCCGGTGCCCAGGTGGTCCAGAAGGCTCTGGTAGTTGCCGTGGAGTACTACGCCCACGTCGGTGATTCCGGCGTTGACCATGCCGCTGAGGATAAAGTCAATAATGCGGTAGCGTCCCGCGAAGGGAACAGACGCGGGCATACGGTGGTCAGTCAGCTCACGCAGGTCGTTGTGCTTCTCGTAGGAGAAGATAATTCCGTGCAGGCCTTTCATCTGGATACCTCCTTATGGTCACGATTGAGCATCGAATTAGGGGCGATTGTCTCGCCGGGACCTACGGACGCGCCGGGACCCAGTACGGTGACGCCCCACTTGTCCGGGTCGCAGCTCTCGGGAGAGCCGCCCACCATGGCGCCGGCCTCCACCTGGCAGTTTTCGCCCAGGATGGCGTAGCGGACCACAGCGCCCCGCTTCACGGTAACGCCGGGCATCAGCACGGAGTAGGAAACCTCCGCGCCCTCCTCCACACGGGCTCCGTGGGACAAAACGGAGTTGAGCACCGTACCGCTGATCTCACAGCCCTGGGTAACCACGCTGTGTTCCACCAGCGCGCTCTTGCCGATGAAGGCGGGGGGCTCGCTGGGAAGGCGGGCATAGATGGGCCAGCTGTCCTCCAGCAGATCCAGGTCGCCCCGGGAAAGCATATCCATATTGGCGTCCCAGAGGCTCTCCAGGGTGCCCACGTCCTTCCAATATCCGTCGAAGCGGTAGGCAATCATTTTCTCTCCGGCCGCCAAGAAGTTGGGAATGATATTTTTACCGAAGTCGTTGCTGGAGTTGGGGTCCGCCTCGTCGTTGACCAGGTACTCCCGCAGTTTCTTCCAGGAGAACACGTAGATGCCCATGGAGGCGAGGTTGCTCTTGGGCTCCTTGGGCTTCTCCTGGAACTCCACAATGTTATCCTCCTCGTCCACAGCCATAATGCCGAAGCGGGGAGCCTCAGACCAGGGCACTTCCAGGACGGAGATGGTGCAGGCGGCGCCCGCCTTCTTGTGGGCCTCCACCATCTTGCCGTAATTCATTTTGTAGATGTGGTCGCCAGAGAGGATCACGACGTAGTCCGGGTCGTACATGTCCACGAACCCGATGTTCTGATAGATGGCGTTGGCGGTACCCTTGTACCAGGTACCCTTATCGCCCTCCTGCATATAGGGGGGCAGAATGTGGACGCCGCCGTCCATGCGGTCCAGGTCCCAGGGCTGGCCGGAGCCGATGTAGCTGTTGAGCTCCAGCGGCTTGTACTGCGTGAGGACGCCCACGGTGTCGATGCCGGAGTTGGTGCAGTTGGACAGGGGGAAATCGATGATGCGGTATTTGCCGCCGAAGGGTACTGCGGGTTTTGCCACGTTGCTGGTCAGCACGTAAAGACGGCTGCCCTGCCCGCCGGCCAGGAGCATTGCGATGCACTCTTTTTTCATAGCTGTCATCCTCTCTTTTATTCAGCGGCAGAAGTTTTTTTCCTTCTGCCGCGCACAGGCTTCTGTTCCTCCGCAGGCGTTTGGACGCTGGGTTTTCTGCCCCGCTTCTTGGGGGCCTCCGGCGCTGCCGCCGTCTGAGTCTTGGACTTCCGGGTGGGTTTTACCGTCTCCACACCAGGGGCCTTGGCCTTCGGCTTAGCCCGCAGCTTCCCCTGCCCCTTGAAGAACACCGCGCCGAAGGGCGGGATGCGGATAGCCACAGACGATTCGCTGCCGTGGGAGGGCGTCCAGCTGACCTTGCAGGGCTCGCTGTTGGCCACGCCGGTTCCGCCGTAGGCGGGGGCGTCGGAGTTAAAGACCTCCACGTATTCCCGTACCGGGGTGCAGCCGAAGCGGTAGTCCTCATAGGTGTTGGGGCTGAAATTGATGGCGCAGACCAGCTCGTTGCCGGACTTGTCCCGGCGCAGGAACACCACCACGTTGTTGCTGTTGTCGTCGGGCACCAGCCACTGGAAGCCCTCCCAGTTGAAGTCCACCTCCCATAGGGCGCGCTCCTTCTGGTAAAAATGGTTGATATCCTTGATATACTGATGCAGCTGGCGGTTCTCCTCGTTCTCCAGCAGCTTCCAGTTCAGTTCCCGGTCAAAGGCCCATTCCTCCTCTGTTCCCAGCTCCACGCCCATGAAGCTCAGCTTCTTGCCGGGATGGGCCATGGTGTAAGCGTAAAAGCCCCTGACGCCGGCAAACCGCTGCCAGGATTCTCCAGGCATCTTACCCAGAACAGAACCCTTCATATGAACCACCTCGTCGTGGCTGAGGGGGAGGACATAGTTCTCGGAAAAGGCGTAGAACATGGAGAAGGTAATATCCTTGTGGTTGCCCTGGCGGAACCAGGGGTCCATTTTCAGGTAATGGCACATGTCGTTCATCCAGCCCATGTTCCACTTGAGGTTAAAGCCAAGTCCGCCGATATCTGCGGGCTTGGTTACCAGAGGCCAGGCGGTGGACTCCTCCGCAACCATCAGCACGTCCGGATTGACGGAAAAGGCGGTCTTGTTGAGAGCCTGGAGGAATTCAATAGCCTCCAGATGTTCCTTTCCGCCGTGCTGGTTGGGGACCCACTCGCCGTCCTGACGGTTGTAGTCCAGATAGAGCATAGACGCCACCGCGTCCACCCGGAGGCCGTCAATATGGTACTCCTTCAGCCAAAAAGCGGCGGAGGAGAGCAGGAAGCTTTTCACCTCGGGCCGGGCGTAGTCAAACACCCGGGTTCCCCACGCGGCGTGTTCGCCCTTGCGCAGGTCGGCGTACTCATAGCAGGGACTGCCGTCGAACTCATAGAGGCCGTGGGCGTCCTTACAGAAGTGGGAGGGCACCCAGTCGAGGATAATACCGATGCCCGCCTGGTGCATCTGGTCAACAAAGTACATGAAGTCGTCAGGGGAACCGTAGCGGGAGGTAGGGGCAAAATACCCGGTACACTGGTAGCCCCAGCTGGGGTCGTAGGGGTACTCGGTAATGGGCAGCAGCTCGATATAGTTGAAGCCCATCTCCTTGACATAGGAGGCCAGCTGCTTGGCAAGGTCGTAATAGCCGATAAACTCGCCGTCCTTGCCCCTGCGCCAGGAGCCCAGATGTACTTCGTAAATGTTCAGCGGCTCGCTGTACACCTGATGCTGGCGGCGGTAGTCCAGCCAGGCGCTGTCGCCCCACTGGTAGCCGCCCAGGGTATAGAGTTTGCTGGAATTACCGGGGCGCGTCTCCGCGTGGAACGCATAGGGGTCCGCCTTGAAGCGGATCTTGCCGTCCGCGCCGGTAACGGCGAACTTATAGGCGTCATATACCCGTCCGCCAGGCATAAAGCACTCCCAGATACCGTCCGTAATTTTCTTCATGGGGTGGGCGCTTCCGTCCCAGAAATTAAAATCACCCACCACGGAGACGGCCTGGGCCCGGGGCGCCCACACGCGGAACATGTAGCCGTCAACTCCGTCGCGGGTGACGGCGTGCGCTCCCATGTACTCGTAGGCGCTGATCGCCGTTCCCTCGTGGAAGAGGTAGGTATTCAATTCATCTGCTTCTCTGTAGAGCATAGCGTTCCTCCGTAGATTAGCCGCAGAAAGGCATAATCGCGGCTATATTGTTTACTATTATACCCCACTTGTCTACTCAGCGTCAAGGTAAGGGTAATTAGATTCTACACGGCAAAAAGCACAAAAAATTATGACAAAACATGTGGGAATTACCAAATTTTTACGGCTGGGCCCCGGTTAGTCCCGCCATTTTCCCTATAATTCGCGGCAATACCCGCTTTTTCTTGCTGAAAAAAGGTTCGTCTTTGGGTTTTAAGGGAAAAAAGTGTTTACTTTCATGTATTGAAGTGATAAAATACAATTACATATACGGATAGGAGGCTGAGCCGATGGCAAGGATTGCGAAAAAAAAGAAGAGCGACGGTTTGTACCAGGCCATCCTGACGCTGAAAACCGAGGAGGAGGTCTTTAACTTCTTCCAGGACTTATGCACCGTTACCGAACTGCGGGCGATGGAACAGCGGTTTGAGGTGGCCGCCCTTCTGAAAAAGGGAATGATTTACAACGAAATTTTGGAGAGGACCGGGGCTTCCAGCGCGACTATCAGCCGGGTCAACCGCTCGCTGAGCTACGGCTGCGGAGGCTATCAGGTCTACTTCGACCGCCAGGAAGCGGCGGAGGGGGAAGAATGAGCGCCTATGGAGCCCTGGCGGCGGTCTATGACGCGCTGACCGGGGATGTGGGCTACGGACGCCGGGCGGACTATCTGGAACGCCTCTTCCAAAAAAGCCGGATTCCCGTCCATACGGTGCTGGACCTGGCCTGCGGCACCGGGTCCATGACCGCCGTGCTGGCGGAGCGCGGCTATGAGCTGATTGCCGCGGACGCCAGTCCCGACATGCTGGCGGCCGCCCGGGAGAAGGCGGCGGGCCTTTCCGGAGAGCCGCCGGTGTTTCTCAACCAGTCCATGACCGCTCTGGACCTGTACGGCACGGTAGACGCCGCTATCTGCTGTCTGGACAGCCTCAACTACCTCACCTGCCCCAAGGACGTGCAAAAGACTTTCCAGCGGCTGCACCTGTTCATTGCCCCCGGCGGGCTGCTGGTGTTCGACATCAACAGCGCCAGCTATCTGCGGAACTTGGACGGGCAGGTTTTCCTGGACGAAAAAGAGGACGTCTACTGCGTCTGGCGGGCGGCGTTCGAGAAGAGAAACCAGACCTGCTCCTACTGGATGGATATTTTTACCCGCCGGACGGACGGAGCCTGGACCCGGGCCGGTGAGGAGCACCGCCAGCGGGCCTACGAGGTGGAAGAACTGCGATCCTGGCTGTTGGAGGCGGGCTTCAACCGCATCCGCACCTATGGCGACTGCCGCATGTCCGCGCCCCGGGCGGAGGAACAGCGCATCTATTTTTCCGCCATACGGGGGAAATAAATCCCGTTTTCACATGGGAAATTTTGGGCGTTAAGGAGGCTTTATGCAGTACCGCAAGGACAAAAAGGGAAACGATATCTCTGTGCTGGGCTTTGGCTGTATGCGCTTCACCAGAGCCGGCGGCGGCATCGACATCAAAAAAGCGGAACAGGAGCTTCTGACCGCTATCGGCGGCGGCGTCAACTATCTGGACACCGCCTATATCTACCCCGGAAGCGAGGCGGCGGTGGGAGAAATCCTACAGCGTAACCACTGCCGGGAGAAGGTCTATCTGGCTACCAAGCTGCCCCACTATATGATAAAGTCCATAGACGGTGTGGAAAAAACCTTCCAGGAGGAGCTGCGCCGCCTGCGCACGGACTATGTGGACTACTACCTCATGCACATGCTGACAGACACCGCCACATGGGAAAGGCTGAAAAAAATGGGGATGGAGGGCTGGATTCAGGAGAAGCTGGCCTCAGGACAAATCCGTAATATCGGCTTTTCCTACCACGGAAACGCCCAGATGTTCCAACGCCTGGTAGACGCTTATGACTGGGATTTCTGCCAAATCCAATACAACTACATGGACGAGACCTCTCAGGCTGGGGTGGACGGCCTGCGCTATGCCCACGCCAAGGGCCTGCCGGTCATTATCATGGAGCCCCTGCGGGGCGGACGACTGGTGGACCTGCTGCCGGAATCCGCCAAGGAGCTGTTCCGAAAGGACCCGGAGGCGGGTACGCCGGCGGAACTGGCTTTCCGCTGGCTCTACGACCAGCCGGAGGTCACCTGCGTGCTGTCCGGCATGAACTCCCTGGACATGGTGCGGGAAAACCTGAAAACCGCCTCTAACGCGGCTCCAGGGTGTATGACGGAAGCCAGTAAGGCCCTGGTGGCGCGGGTCAAGGAGGAAATCCGCAGGAGCGTAAAGGTTGGCTGTACCGGCTGCGGCTACTGTATGCCCTGTCCCAAGGGGGTGGACATCCCCGGCACGTTCCGCTGCTACAACGCCATGTATTCCGAACGAAAGGGTTCCGCCCGGCGGGAGTACCTGCAATGCACCGCTTTCCGCAGAGATACCAGCAGCGCGTCCCAGTGCGTCCAGTGCGGGAAGTGCGAGAGCCACTGCCCACAGCATATTGAGATCCGTAAAGAATTAAAAACTGCGGTGCGGGAATTGGAGACAGTTCCATATAAGGCCGCGAAAACGCTCATAAGATTGCTGAAATTGTGGTGATACCCCCAGATTTCCATCGCCCTGGAGGATGGAATGGAGCTGCGAACCTGATAACAGATAAAAACGTCCGGAGGCGGCGGTCCGTCCTCCGGGCGTTCTTATGTTCAGACTACTTTTTATAGCGTTTTACCAGCTCCATAAAATCCCTCTGCCGGGTCAGCAGCATCAGCAGCACATACAGCACAGCCGCCGCCGCTCCCAGCCCCAGGCATTTAACCACCAGCAGGAGCTTTCCCTCCGCGCCCGTCAAAAACAAATCCGAAGCGCACAGAAGCGCACTGCCGGTGACCAGGGCAGCCCCGATACATTTGACGAGAGGTCCCACGCGGATATCCCCGGCCTTCCACAGAAAGAGAACCGCTATCGCCACACCTCCGGCGGTGATGGAGACCGCCGTGGCGGCGGCCAGCCCCGCCCCGCCCCACCTGGGACCCAGAAGCCGGTTGAGCCCCCAGTTGCAGGCCAGAATTCCGGCGTTGACCAGTAAAGGCGTCAAGGTTTTTTCCATGGTGTAGTACGCCTTGCTCAGCAGGTCCAGGGTGCAGAACCCTGCCATGGAGAGGGCGTAGATCGTGAAAATCGCGCCGGTAGATGCGGTAGATTCCGCGCCAAAATTGCCGCCCTCAAAGAGCACTTGGACGATGGGCGTGCCGAAGGCCGCCAGCACGGCGGAAACCGGCAGAATCAGCAGCAGGGTACTGCGCAGCACCCCCCAAATATACCGCTGATATTGTTTGCCGCTCTTTGCGGCGTACTCCTGGCTGAATTTGGGAAAGAGCACCGTACTGATGCTATAAATAAGCGTAGTGGTCAGCGGGGTAAAGAGCTTGTCCGCGTAGTAGAACGCGCTCACCGGACTGCCCGTGAGCTGTGCCGTCATACTGGAGTCCTGCAAGTAGCAGAACAGGAAAATAGAGGTGGTCAGCACCGTCACCACAGCGGTGCGGAAGAAGGTCTTGACGTAGTCCGCCCGCAGGTCCAGTTTCAAACGGGGAAAGTACCGTTCCTTTACCATATAAGGTATCGTCATGCCCAGCTGTAGCAGCCACGCCAGGGCCACCGCCGCCACATAGCCCTCCACGCCCAGTTTCCCGGCGAAAAGCCCCAGGAAAAGGATAAGGGCCAGGTTGTAGGGGATGGACATGCTGCCCTGCAAAACGAAGTGTTCCATGGACTGAAACAGGGCTACCAGCAGGTACGTCAGTACAATCACCGGCAGCGTAAGGGCCATGACGCGCATATAGGAGGCCAAAAGATCCCTCTCCGCCGCCGCGCCGTCCCAGAGGGAGGCCGCCCAGGGGGTAAAGGTCGCGCCAATCCACAACGCCGCCACTCCCGCGCTCAGAAGGACTGTGATGGCAATTAAATTCCCGGCGGCAGCGTAGCCTTCCTTTCTGTTCCGGCGCAGCCGGGGGGTGAGAATGGGCACAGCGGCAATGCAAAGGGCGTAAGCCACGGTAGTAAAGAGATAGATAGTGTTATTATTGGCCGTGGTATAGAGGTCAGCCTGCACCATGGTGCCGAAGGCCCGGGCCTGGAGGGCCTCCCGGACGATGCCCAACAGCTTGGCGAAAAGCGTCACCAGAGTCACCGCGCCAATAACGTTTACGGTTTCGTTACGTTTCATACTGTTTTTCAATCAGAACCTTTCCTTGGTTACCACAGGGCTAGGAACGCTCCATAATGGCGCGTATCAGTTCCTCGTTCTGGTCCAGCTTGGAGATAAGCCCGTCCAGACAGCGGGCGGTAGTCTCCTGAATTTCCTCCCGGGCCGCCAGCGTCTCCCGGAAGGCGGCCTGAAAGCCCTCCAAAGAGAAGTTTTCCACCGTGAACTGGGTGGGACGCTGGATGGAGGAGAGGAAGGAATCCACTTTGGGGTCGTAGCTGACGCCAATCATAGGCACCCCCATGACGGCGGCGTAAATCAGGGAGTGGAGCCGCACCCCCACCAGCACATCCATACAGCCGATGATGGACAGCGTCTCCTCAGAGAGGTATTTTTGCCGCAGGCACCCCGCCCGCCCGTCCAGGTGCTCCGCTACTGTCTGGCAAACGCATACGTCCTCGTCGTGGAAAAAGGGGATCAGCACCGAATCCGCTCCGTACTCCTCCCGCAGCCACAGAATGCACCGCTCCACTTCCCGGAGGAAGGGCTTGTCCGGCTTCCGGGCCTTTACCGCCCAGCCTACGGTAAGCCGCGCCTCATCCCGGGGACAGCCCTCCTGGGCCAGAATTTTCCGGCCCAGCTCCAGCTCCGCTTTTTTCACCCGGATGACCGGGTCGGCGGTGACGTGGAGCAGCTTCTCCGGCACGCCGATTTCCAGCAGAAGGTCCCGGCTCCGTGCGTCCCGGACCACAATCCCGTCGGCCCTGCGCAGTACGGAGGCCGTCAGGCGGCGGTTTCGGGTGGCGGTGATAGGACCGATGCCCTGGCTGTATATAAAGGTCTGCTTTCCCAGCAGCTGCGCCAGCCGGAGGATAAAAAGGTAATAGAGGATGCTGCGGCCGCTGGTAGCGTCCTGGAGGAGGCTGCCGCCGCCGGAGAGCAGCAGGTCGCACCGCCGGACGGACCGGAAGATATCCCAAAGGTGCATCCGCCGGGCGGCCTCCACACCGTACTTTTCACGGGTTTGGGCCGGGTCCTGGGAGAGGACGGTGATGTCCACATCCGGCAGCTTTTCCCGCAGGTTGTCGATGACCGTGCGGAGAATGGACTCGTCTCCAATATTGTTGAAGCCGTAATAGCCCGATATCAGTATTTTGTACATTTATCTCTGTTCCGCCTCGACAAAATTTTTCCTGCATCTTAGATACAGCCGGTACAACAGCTCAAAGCAGACGGTAAACACCACGCCAACCAGAATCCCCAGCGCAAGCGAACAGGCTGTGCGGACAAACCCCAGATACAACGGCGTGCGGATATGCATAAAGGTATTGCATACGCTGGTCAGTCCGATGACCCCCGCGAGACCGAAGAGAGCTGTGAAGAAGGGAAGCCGCCGCACAGCGCAGTGTACCGCCAGCATGATGCAGGGGAACGCCACCAGGAACTCCTTTGTCCGGGGCCGGGCCAGCAGCAGGTTTTCCAGGTAATTGCGGAAAACCACCTCTACCGTGGTAACGGTAACCGCGGTCTCATGACCGGTGCGGGCGATATAATAGTAGCCCACCGCGCCCAACGCCGCCGCCACCAGAACGGCCCATACGGGAATGGTCCAGCGCAGAAGCGCGGTGACATCATCCAAAAGATCCCGGACCTGGAGGGTATTGACCTCCCGTTCCTTCTCAAAAGAGCCGAAGTAGGAGAGAAACAGCACGCCGAAAAAGGCCAGGGGCAGCAGCTGCGCCGCCTTCACGCCGCGGAAAATCTCAAGCTCCAGCATATAGTCCGTGGAGGAAAGCGGGGCGGCGGTCATCAGGGCCCCCGCCAGGGAAACCGCCACAGCCACGGCCAGGATCCCCATCGCCCGGGGCAGAATCGTTCCCAGCCCGGCGTTTGCCGGAAGCCGCGTACTGGTTTCCTTTGCGGCCCGCAGGAAAAACGCGGAGGCAAGGCAGGCAAATACTACCGCCCCGGCAAAGCTGGCTACCAGCCGGTAGGTATTGGGCGCGGCCGCCCAGGCCGCCGTCACGCACACCACAGCCGCACTGGACAGCAGCAGATTCCATTTCCGCCGGACAGGCAGGAACGTATTCAGCAGCAGCACGCCGCCCAAGCCGGCGCCCAGTCCCAACGCCAGCTGTGCCAGACGGGGGATCTGGTAGTTTTCCATGACAGTGGCGCTGCCCATGGTGATGCCGTGGGCGCTCAGCCGCTGGTTGAGGCTCTGGAACATGTCGCGGTAGACGTCCATATCTGTAATATAGGCGAAGTAATTGTCCGTCTCCTTGATCGGCTTGAAGTAAATCGCCCGGATGTTGCGCTCCACAATCGCCCGGTAGAGCGTATTCTCAATTTCCTCCGCGCCCTCATAACCGTAGTAGGCGTAGCGGAATTGGATATAATCCCACACGGAGAAAACCCGGATAGCGTTGTAGTCCAACGCCTTTGCCAAGTCCTCCACGCCCTTCTGCATGATATTCTGCCGCTGGACATTGGTTTCAATAAGACCGATGGCAACGTTATTGTCGCGGAGATAGTCCAGCGCAAAGGCCTCCCGCTGGCTGTCGTAGCCGAAAACGGCCTCCCCGCCAGGGATAAGGTAGTCAGGCTTGATGCCGTAGCGTTCGTAGCCCTCCACCACGGCCTGGGCAAACTGGTTGGAGTTATGGCCCTCGTAGCAGATGGTGCGGGGGGAAATGGTCATGCCAAGAGATTGGATTGCCTCAACCTTCTCCGGCAGCATCCCCAGGGAAACAAACATCAGCTTGGAGGACTCAATATCCCGCCGGGTGGTAAAGCCCTGGCTCTTGGTCGTCACATAATTATAGGTGGTTCTGAAGAGAGCGTCGTTAACTGTTCCGTCCAGAAGGATATAGGTATCTCCATCAACCGTTTCGCAGTAGTAGCTCCCTGCGGGGAACCGTTTTTCCACAGCCTCCCGCACGAAAGCCGCCGTCTCCCCGCCGGAAATTTCCACCAGAACGTCGAAACGGTCATAGCCGAATTGGGTGATACCGTCAATTATGGACGCGGGGTAGGCATCCTGCCACTGGGGCTCCTGCACCAGCTCGCCCAGGGGGACGGCGGTCAGGGGGATGGCGGGGTCCTCGGTCATGGAGTCCAGGCTCTCCTCGGTCAGGCCCACCTGGGTGATGCCGATGTCCCGGAACTGCTCCAGCCACCAGCTGATATCGTGCTCGCTCTGTTCAGCCAGCAGGGCCAGCTCGCTGTAGTCCAGAATCACGTCATAGGTTTTATTCCGGGATTCCACGCGCCATCTTCCGGCGATTACGGCAAGGCTCACCACTACGGCCGCCGCCGTCAGGGCCAGGAGGATTTTGTTTGCTGTCAAGTAACGCTTCATGGGGACTCCTTTCGTTTTTGCCCCGCAGTGGGGCGGGGGTATTCTTTCCCTCCCGGGGGAGGGCGGATAATAGCTGCCGGTATAACTGGTCTATCGCCCCTCTCTCCGGTAGGTCAGATATCCCTCCAAAATTAACGCCGCCGCTACGGCGTCCACTGTCTTTTTCCGCTTTTTGGCGTTTTTTCCCGCTGACGCCAGAATGTTATGGGCGTCCACTGTGGTCCGCCGCTCGTCCCAGAGCTTGACCGGCAGGCCGAAGGTCTTCTCCAGCTCCTTGGCGAAGGCCTCCGCCTTTTCCGCCCGGGGGCCCAAAGAGCCGTCCATGTTTTTGGGCCAGCCCAGGGCCAGCTCCGTCACGCCGTATTCGCCGATTAGTTCGCCCAGCCGCCGCAGGACCTCCTCCTGCTTTCTGGAATGAACGGTCTCCGTATGTCCGGCTACCAGGCCGGTCAGGTCCGATATTGCCACGCCCGTGTGGGCGTCTCCGTAGTCGATGGCCATAGCGCGCATAGCGGCGCCTCCTCTCCTTCGCGGCCCGCGCCGCAATTGCCCATTATTATACAATATCCGCGAGGTAAAAAAAAGAGGAAATACAAAAATTTTTCTTGACCGGAATTACGGGACGTGCTATACTAAGCCTTACCTGTGGAAATGGGGCTTTCTTTTTGTGCGCGTTTTTCGCTTCCGCGTCCAAGGGACCCCTTCCTGTCAGGGAGGCAATCGGTACAGGCCATGAGCCTGCATACATGAATAAGGAGGTGCCGTTAGGAATGCGCGTTAAAATCACCCTGAGGTGCAACGAGTGCAAGCAGAGAAACTACAACACGGTCAAGAACAAGAAAAACGACCCGGATCGGCTGGAGATGAAGAAATACTGCCCCTTCTGCAGAAAGCACACGGTCCACTCGGAGACCAAGTAAGGAAAGGAATTCGTTATGGCAGAGGAAAAGAACGTCAAGAAGGAACAGCAAAAGAAGGATCGGGGCCGTTGGTTCCGCGAAATGAGAAGCGAGCTGAAAAAGGTCGTTTGGCCCACCCCCGAGAAGGTGGCCAAAAACACGGGAACCGTAATCCTCTACAGCGCGCTCATCGGCGCGTGCATCTGGATATTCGACGGCGTGGCCGCGCTCTTTATCAAGACCCTCTTCGAGCTTTTCGCGTAAGAGGGCGCAGATAATGGCTGAAAACGCTAAGTGGTATGTTGTCCACACCTACTCCGGCTATGAAAACGCCGTAAAGACCACCATTGAAAAGCTGGTCACGAACCGGCATCTGGAGGATATGATTCCCGAGATGCAGATTCCGCTGGAAAGCGTCACGGAGATTAACGAAGAGGGCGTTTCCAAGGAAGTGGAGCGCAAGGTATTCCCGGGTTACGTGCTCATCAAGATGGTCATGACCGACGACACCTGGCATTTGGTTCGCAATGTGCGGGGTGTCACCGGTTTTGTGGGCGAGGCCAGCAACAAGCCGATTCCTCTCAGCGAGGAGGAGGTGCTGGCGCTGGGCATGGAGAAGCATGAGGTTGTGGTCAACTATAATGTGGGCGACCATGTTCGTATTAACGACGGTCCTCTGGAGTCCTTTACCGGCGTAGTGGACGAGATTGACGCGGATAAGAACAAGGTAACCGTTGTGGTATCCATGTTTGGGCGTGAAACTCCCGTGGAGATGGAGTTGGACCAGGTGGAGGTCGTTAAGGACTGATACCGCGTCAGGCAGGCTGTTGGTTACCGTGCGGCCATGTTGGAAGCGCACGGCAGCAAAGAGCGGATAAAAGTTCTTTTTGATACTTTTTCTTTCAAGAAAAAGTATGGATACAGGCGGTTCCGAGCCGTCTACGTGGGAGGGGGAATCCCGGCGGGCCGGGCAGACCCCGTGACCACCACATTTTATCAAGGAGGTGCCGCATTATGGCACAGAAAGTCGTAGGATTCGTCAAACTGCAAATTCCCGCGGGCAAGGCGACGCCCGCTCCCCCCGTGGGCCCTGCCCTGGGCCAGCACGGCGTCAATATCGCCGCCTTTACTAAGGAATTCAATGAGCGGACCAAGAACGATATGGGCATGATTATCCCCGTGATTATCACTGTCTATTCCGACCGCTCCTTCACCTTTATTACCAAAACGCCTCCCGCCGCCGTGCTCATCAAGAAGGCCTGCAAGATTGAGTCCGGTTCCGGCGTGCCCAACAAGACCAAGGTGGCCACCATCAGCAAGGCCGACGTTCAGAAGATCGCGGAGACCAAGATGCCCGACCTGAACGCCGCCAGCCTGGAATCCGCCATGAGCATGATCGCCGGCACGGCCCGCAGCATGGGCGTCGTTGTGGGTGAATAAAGGAGGGCTTGAAAGATGTTTAGAGGTAAGAAATATCAGAACAGCGCCAAGCAGATCGACAGAGCCGCTCTGTACGAGGCCAAGGACGCTTTTGAATTGGTGTGCAAGTCCGCTTCCGCCAAGTTCGACGAGACCGTAGAGCTCCATGTCCGCCTAGGCGTCGACTCCCGCCACGCTGACCAGCAGGTCCGCGGCGCCATCGTCCTGCCCCACGGCACCGGCAAAACCCGCCGGGTGCTGGTGTTCGCCAAGGGCGACAAGGCCGACGCCGCCCGCGAGGCCGGAGCCGATTACGTGGGCGATATGGATATGGTGGAGAAGATTCAGAAGGAAAACTGGTTTGAGTTCGACGTTGTCGTGGCCAGCCCCGACATGATGGGCACTGTGGGCCGTCTGGGTAAGGTGCTGG